>LNFH01000171.1 GCA_001464235.1 Rhizobiales bacterium Ga0077556
ACGACGAGGCTCGCGGCGAGGAAGGGGCCGAGTTCGCGGCTCTCCTCCTCCAGCTTCACCCCGGCGAAATTGGCGCAGATGTAGAGGAGGATGCCGACGGGTGGGGTGATCAGGCCGATGCAGAGGTTGAACACCATGACCAGCCCGAAATGGACAAGGTCGATGCCCACCGCCTGCACCACCGGCACCAGCACCGGGATCAGGATGAAGAGCGCCGGCAGCGGCTCCATGAAGATGCCGATGATGAGCAGGAAGACGTTGATCATCATCAGGATGATGACGGGATCGCTGGACACCGAGGCGATCCAGGCGGCGATGGCGCGCGGCATGCCCGACACCGCGAGGAGCCAGCCGAAGCCGGACGACAGCGCGATGATGAACATGACCAGCGCGGTGTCGAGGGCGGTCTGGACGAGGATGGGCCAGATCGTGCGGATGTTCAGCTCGCGATAGACGAAGAAGCCGACGAAGGCCGCGTAGACGACGGCGATGGTGGCGCTCTCGGTGACGGTGACGACGCCGCCAGTGACGCCGATGAGGATGATGACCGGCATCATCAGCGCCCAGGTCGCGGGCAGGAGCAGGCGCGGAATCTCGCGCAGCGGCACGGCCTCGGAGACGGGATAGTTGCGCCGGACGGAGATGACGTAGGCGGCGACCATCAGCGCCAGGCCGAGCAGCACGCCGGGCACGATGCCGCCGAGGAACAGGGCGATGATGGAGACGCCCTTGGCGGCGGAGAGGCCGTAGATGACGAGCGGGATGGAGGGCGGGATGATGGGCCCGTTGACGCAGGCCGAGGCCATCAGCGCAGCGGCGAAGCCGCCGCCGTAGCCCTGCTTCTTCATAGCCGGGATCAGCACCTTGCCGAGGGCCGAGGCGTCGGCCGCCGCCGAGCCGGAGAGGCCCGAGAAGATCATCGCCGCCATGACGGAGGTGAGCGCCAGGCCGCCGCGGAAGCGGCCGACCATGGCGTTGGCGAGGCGGACGATCTGCTCGGTGATGCCGCCGCCGTTCATCAGGTTACCGGCGAGGATGAAGAAGGGGATGGCGAGCAGGGCGTAGCTGTCGGCGCCCACCAGCGTGCGTTGGGCGAGGAGCGACATCGGCAGGCCGCCGTGAACCCAAATCGCGCCGATGGTGGCGAGGCCCATGGCGAAGCCGATGGGAACGGAGAGGGCGAGCAGCAGGAAGAAGGTGCCGACGAGGACCGTGCCCATCAGAAGTCCCCCACCGAGCCCTCGGGCCGGCGTTTCGAGGGATCGACGATCTTCTCGACGAAGTAGAGGATCATCATCGCGCAGGCGACGGGGGCCGAGAAGTAGAAGACCGCCGGCGAGATATCGAGGGCGCCGTAGGTGTTCGGCAGCACGTCGATGGAGAGCTTCAGGCTGTAGATGAACAACACCACGATGAAGAACAGGTTGGCGAGCTCGATCGCCCAGAACATGATCGTCTTCGCGCGGCCGCGCAGCATCTCGATGAACATGTCGACGCCGATGTGGAGCTTCTGCCGGTAGAGCACGGCGGCACCGACGAAGGTCACCCAGATGAACAGGATGTTCGACACCTGCTCGATCCAGGCAATCGGCGAATTGAGCACGTAGCGCCACCACACCGCCGCCAGCGTGATCAGGACGATGGCGGCGATCCAGATGCCGAGGAACACCTTGGCGATCTCGGTGACCCAGTGGGAGAGCCTGCGGATGATGGGGGCCATGAGCCTCTTGCCAACCGTTGTCGCGCGGGTCGGACAGGTACCGACGGTTCGGCCACGTGCGGCCAACGCTTGCCTCGCAAAGGTGCCCATGGCCGGGGGAGGCCGGCCATGGGCAAGGTTGCGACCGGCCTCAGGAGACCTGAGCCATCCGGTCCGCCCACTTCTTGCCGGCGGGGAACTCGGTGATGAGGGTTCGCACGGCCTGCGTGAACGCCGCCTTGTCGACCTCGGTCACCACGATCCCCTTGGCCTTGACCTTGGCGAGGATCTCGGTGTCCTCGGCGATGACGCGGGGGCGGATGTGGGCCTCCATGTCGCGGGCCGCCTGGTCGAGCGCCTGCTGCAGGGCCGGAGCGAGGCCCTGGTAGGTCGGCTGGGACACGAGGATGCAGTTGTCCTGCATCATGTGTTCGGTCAGCGCGAGATGCGTGTTGGCGTCGAAGATGCCGGAGTTGAACGACAGCGCCGTCGGATTCTCCTGCCCGTCGATGACCTTGGACTTCAGCGCCTGGAACACCTCCGGCCAGGGCATCGGCGTCGGCGAGGCCCCGAACAGTTCGAAGGTGCGGCGCCAGAGCGCCGTCTCGGGAACGCGGATCTTGAGACCCTTCAGGTCGGCGGGGGCACGCACGAGCCGGTTCGAGGAGAGCTGGCGCGGCATGCGCGGGATCGCCCCGAGCGGACGGAGCCGGGCGGTCTTGGCGACGTCGTCCTGGTATTCGGCGCGGATCGTGTCCCAGACGCGGTCCTTGTGGGCGACGTCCTTGAACAGGTAGGGGTGAGTCCATACTTCCGCCGGGCGATAGACCCCGGCGAGAACGCCCTGTCCGGGCGCGGCGACCTGGATGGCGCCCTGCTGGACCGCCTCGATGTGCTCGCGTTCGCCGCCGAGCGAGCCACCGTGATGGGTCGTGACGGTGATCTGGCCCTGGGTCAGTTCACCGACACGCTTGGCGAAGAAGTCGAGGCTCTGGCCGATGAAGTCGCCTTGAGCGGCAGCGTTCGCGCCGATCCAGTTGAGCTTCTGGGCGCGCAGCACGGCCGGCATGGCGACGAGGGCGGTGCCGGCGGCGAGGCCGGCGAGCACGGCCCGGCGGGATGCACGGGTGCGGTCGAAGGTGGTCATGGGATCCTCCTTGTTCGGGTGCGGCCCGCTGACCGGGCTCGGTTCGTTCGCTTCCTCGGGGGTGCCGGCTTGGCCGGTCTTGGTCGTGGCGCCGGTTATCCGGTCATCCATATGTCTGCATGTCGGCGCCCGGCGGACCGGGCGTCGCATTGGTCAGGCCACCTTCGCGTTCGGCTTGGCGAAGGCCGCCTCCATCTCGCGCCGGACCTTCACGGCGAGGCTGTCGGCGTCGTAGGCGACGTCCGACCACTTCAGGCGCTGGCCGGTCTTGATGGGGTTCTTCAGCTTGACGTTGTGGGCCAGGCCGAGGGGCAGGTAGCCCTGCTCCAGCGAGGCCTCGGCCGGGGTCTGCTTGCCCCAGACGCAGAAGCCGCCCTCGCCGTCCAGCATCTCGCCGGGAGCGAGGTCGCGCTTGGCGGTGGCGACCACGTCGGAGTTGAAGCAGATGGCCGCGCCGGTCGGCTCCTTGCGCAGGGCGGCGGAGGCGACGGAATAGCCGAGCTCCAGGCCGATCATGTGGATCGGGCGGTAGAGGCAGGAGTACTTGCCGGAGGAGTCCTGCAGCATGGAGTACTCGCGGAAGCACTCCTGGCTGTAGGCGCTGTCGCTCTCGAAGACGACGTAGGTGCCCATGACGAGGGAGTGCGGCACGTCGGTGCCGTCGCGATAGACGGAGGAGGTCACCTCGGTGACGCCGGCCTTCTCCAGCACGCCGCCGGCCGAGCGCGGCTTGCAGATCTCGGCATGTTCGAAGCGCGTCGCCGGCGGGAAGGACAGGCCTTCCGACTGGGCATGGAGGCCGGTGGCGTTGCACACCGCCGTCATCTCGATGCCGGACTTGGTGCCATCGACGAAGGAGTTGAACATCTTCGGGTTGATGGAGTTCCGGTCGCGGATCTTCATGTACTTGTCGAGGATGTCCCACACCGTGTCGGGCGTCGACTGGTGGTAGGTCGGGTGGTAGCGCGTGCCCTTGCCGGCGGCGACGACGCGGAAGCCGCAGGAGCGTGCCCAGTCGACGTGGTCGGCGATCAGGGCGGGCTGGTCGCCCCAGGCGAGCGAATAGACGACGCCGGCGGCCTTCGCCTTGCGGGCGAGAATGGGGCCCGCCACCGCGTCCGCCTCGACGTTGACCATGACGATGTGCTTGCCGTTGTCGATCGCCTTGATGGCGAAGCGGATGCCGGCGCCGGGATCGCCCGTCGCCTCGATGATGACCTCGATGGCGGGATGGGTCACCAGCAGGTCGGCATTGTCGAGGATGGCGGTGCGGCCGGTCTTCAGCGCGTCGTCGATGGAGGCGGCGGAATACTGCTCCGCCGGCCAGGAGCCGAGCTTGAGCTGGGCGCGGGCACGGTCGGGATTGAGGTCGGCGACGCCGACGAGGTGCATGCCCTCGGTGAGGCGGCACTGGCTGGCGAACATGGTGCCGAACTTGCCGGCGCCGATGAGACCGACGGTGACGGGGCGGCCTGCCGCCTGGCGTTCGAGAAGCATCCGATGGAGGTTCATGCCGTCGTCCTCTGACAGTTCCGAAATCGGCGCCGGGGGCGCCCAGACCGTCACGTGCGTCACAGGATGCGGGAAAGGCTGCGGTGCGCCCCGTGGCGTCCGCTGAACGCCGCATCGCGTGCGGCACCCGTATGGCTTCCTCCCCGCGACCCTGTTGACCGGGCCGTCGACGTGTCTTGAGGAAACGCTAACGCGGATATGAATTTCACGGTAACGAAATAAACTGCTGAAATCGATGAGAAGGATTCACCGATGCTCCGGGGCATGCCGCCGCTGAAATGCCTGCAGACCTTCGCGGCGGTGATGGAGACCGGCACCTTCGCCCGGGCGGCCGAGCAGCTCAACGTGACGCCGTCGGCGGTCAGCCACCAGATCCGTATGCTGGAGGACATCCTCGGCAAGCCGCTCTTCGTCCGCCGCAACAGGACGGTGCAGCCGACCGAGGACGCGGTGGCCTATGCCAATGCGCTCGGCGAGAGCTTCACGCGCATCGCGGTGGCCACCAGCCGCTTCTCGTCGGAAGGGGCGGTCCTGCGCCTCATGCTGCATTCGGCGCCGAGCCTTGCGACGCTCTGGCTGGTGCCGCGCCTCGGCTCCTTCCGCGCCCGCCATCCCGACATCGACCTGACGCTCTTCGCCGGGCACGAACCGGCCAAGCTCGGCGACGACGGGGTGATGATCGACATTCAGTACAATCGCCCGGTGCCGGAGGCCTGCGAGGGTCTCGTCCTCTGCGAGGAGACGATCATGCCGCTGGCGAGCCCTGCCTTCGTGGCGCGGCATCGGCTGGAGCGGGTGGAGGACATCGGCACGGTGCCGCTCATCCACTCGGTGCGCAGCGTGGTGCAGTGGGACCAGTGGATTGCCCGGCACGCGCCGCACGTCATGCTGGCACGGCGCGGCATGACCTTCGATCGCGCCTATCTCGGGCTGATGGCGGCGCGCGACGGGCTCGGCCTGATGCTGGAATCGACGCTCCAGGCCGGCGGCATGCTGGCCGCCGGCGAACTCGTCGCGCCGTTCGGGCCCCTCGGCGTCACCGCCGTCGCCCATCGCCTCGTCTACCGGCGCGAGGACCGCGCGCGGCCGCAGATCGAGGCCTTCGTCGCCTGGATCACCGAGGAGATGGCGGCGGACAGGGCCCGCGGCGAGGCGCCTCAGCGGGTCATGAGGGCGGCGAGGTAGAGGCCGAGGCCGAAGACCGTGTGGCCGAGGATGTTGAGCATCCGGACCTGCATGGCGTTGTCGCGCTTCGAGGCGGCGATGCCCGCGCCCATGCCGGGCTGCAGGATGAACCAGCCGCAGCCGATGGTGACGTAACCGACGATGAGAGCGGGAACGAGGGTCGGCACGCGCGCCCAGCCCAGGCCCCAGATGGCGAGCAGGGCGGCGGCGAAGGCGATGCCGACGGCATAGTGGAAGATCCAGCCGATGACGCGCTCGTTCGGCACCGGGGCGGCGCGACCGATGTCGTCATGGATGAACCTGCCCTGCGGCAGATGGCCGACCCAGCGCCCGACCATGCCCCAGTTGGGCGGGGGCACGGCGAGGGCGCGGTGGAGGAACAGCGCCCAGAGGTCGAGCAGGGCGGTGGCGGCGACACCGAGCACGATGGATCGCCAGATGAATTCGACCATGGATGACACTCCCCCGGTCCGCGCTCTCGCGGCGCGGCGTGGCGGCAATCTGGACGATCCCGGAGGCCGCGAGAAGCGGGTGCGGTGCGGATGGCAGGGTTGCGTGGCGGGGTCGCCGTTGCGCCACGGCGTTGGCCCCTCACCCTTCCCTCTCCCCGCAGGCGGGAAGAGGGGGCACAGGCGTCGCGCCCCTCCCGGGTCCGCGGTGCCTGGCGCTGGGGCTGAGAAGAACGCGGAGCGCCGTAGTCCCCCTCTCCCCGCGAGCGGGGAGAGGGTCAGGGTGAGGGGCTGATACTTCAGCTTGAGGGGCGCGGCACTGACCCCCCGAGACGCAATGCCCCTCACGCCAGGTGGCGCTTCATCTCATCGCGCGCCTTCAGCGCCGCACCCTGCCGGCCGAGGATCTTGGTGATGCGCTCGGGAGCAAAGCCAAGGTCGACGAAGGCGGGACCGGTGTCGGCCACCTCGCGGTAATCGGCGATCCTGCCGCCCGCGAGCCGGATGATGGCGACGCCCTCGAACAAGACCCGCGCGCCCTTCGCCTCCGGCAGCAGGGAGCGGTAGGAGAAGGTGTAGCGGGCATAGAGCAGGCGGCCGTCGCCGATTGGGTCGTGGAAGTCCCAGCGGAAATCCTCGGCGGTCCGGTAGAAGACGTCGTCGATCATCGAAGCGATGGCGTCAGTGCCGCGGAAGGCGCCGTAGAAGACGTCGTGATAGACGCCGTCGGGTGTGAAGAGGGCGGCGAAGGCGCGCCCGTCCCGGCGGGCGACCGCGTCTCGGAACGCCTCGAGAAGGGTTGAGGCTTCGGCATGCGGGGCGGTCATCAGTCTCCTCCGGCGCGGCCGGGATCGGGGACCGGCCGCTGTCGCCGGATAGCACCAGAAGACTTCCGCGGTGTCGACCCGGCGCCTCGGGGTGCGTCGCCGCTCCGCACCCCACCCGGGAGAACCCGCATGCATTTGCTGCATTGCACCGGCAATCGCGGGGTCCAAGTCTCTGTTTCCGTTGATTTCGCAATGCACGCAGTGAGTCAATTGTATGATACATAGCCCCGATTGTTGTGCACCTGCGAAGCGATTTCTTCGCAGAGCACAGTATCCGCGTCTTTGACTAAATCGATTTTTGTCGTTTACTGCCCCGAACGCCCAAGCCGACATGCGGGTGGCACGGTCCTGGCCCTGCCGCACACGCCGAACGAGGCCGGCACGGCGTCCACTCTGCGCGGCCCCCTGGCCGCGTCAGCCATCGGGAGGATCAACCATGCGCAGACAGACAATGAGCCGTCGCCGGTTCCTGGCAGCGACGGCGATCACCACCACGGCGCTCGCCACGCCCTTCGTGCGGCACGCCCATGCCGCCGGCAAGCTCTCCATCGGCCTGTGGGACCACTGGGTTCCCGGCGCCAACAGGGCTTCCACCGAGGTGGCGCAGGCCTGGGCCGCCAAGGAGAAGGTCGAGCTGACGATCGACTACATCCCCTCGCAGGGAAACAAGAACCTGCTCACCATCGCCGCCGAGGCGCAGGCCAAGTCCGGCCACGACATGCTGGCCATGCCGACCTGGTGGCCGCAGGCCCATGCGGAGCTGCTCGAGCCCTGCAACGACATCATGACCCAGCTCATCAGCCAGAACGGCGAGGTGAACGAGACGGTGCGGTATCTGAACAGGGCCGGCGACAAATGGCTCGGCGTGCCCGCCACCATCGGCTCGCAGATCAAGGGCCCGTGCTCGCGCATCGACCTGCTGAAGCAGCATGCCGGCATCGACATCCAGGCGATGTATCCCGCAGGCGCGGCACCGAAGGCCGACGGCTGGACCATGGACGCCTATCTCAAGGCCGCGGAAGCCTGCCACAAGGCGGGCGTGCCCTTCGGCGTCGGGCTCGGCGACACGACGGATTCCGTCGACACGGCGGGTGCCTTCTTCCTCTCCTTCGGCGCGGCGCTGGTCAACGCCAAGGGCGAGCTGACGGTGAAGTCGGACCCGGTCCGGCAGGCGCTGGAGTTCTGCGTCAAGGCGGCGAAGTTCTATCCGGCCGACGCGCCGGCCTGGGACGACGGCTCCAACAACCGGTGGCTGGTCTCCGGCCGCGGCGCCATGATCATGAACCCGCCGAGCGCCTGGGCCGTGGCCAAGCGTGACGCGCCGCAGATCGCCGCGCAGTGCTGGACCCACGGCATGCCGGCGGGGCCGAGGGGCCGCTATGCGCCGTTCCTGCCCTACTTCTGGAACATCTGGTCGTTCTCGCAGAACAAGCCGGCCGCCAAGAGCCTGCTCGTGGCCCTGTCGCAGCCCGACGCGGTGGCGAAGTTCGTGGCGGCCTCGGCCGGCTACGACATCCCCTCCTTCGACAAGCTGACGACGCTGCCGACCTGGGCCGAGGAAGGGCCGCCGAAGGGCACGCTCTACCACTACCCCAACCCGCACAACCACCAGACGCTCTCGATCGCCGCCTCGCCGGCGCCGCCGAAGATCGCCCAGCAGATCTACAGCCAGGCGACGCTGACGAAGATGATCGTCCGGCATCTGCAGGGCGAGCCCATGGAGCGGACGCTCGCCTGGGCCGAGAGCGAGGTGGAAGGGTTCCTGCGCGGCTGAGCCGCGACGGGCCTCGAAGCCCCGGGGGCGCCGGCCGGCGCCTCCCCGGAACGACGACGGCGGCGCGCCCGGCGCGCCGCCGCGCGGCAGCGTCACCCCATTTTTCCGCACCATCCTCGCGAGGCGGCGACACCTGATGGCCGATGCAGTCCTATCCTCCGATCCCCCGAAACGGCGCGCGATCGCACGGCCGAACGCGGTCCGCCGCTTCTTCCAGCGCAAGTCGACGGTCGCCTTCCTGATGGCGCTGCCGCTGATCCTCTTGATCTTCGGCCTCGTCATCTATCCGGCCTTCTACGCCATCTACCTGTCGACGCTCAGGAAATCGATGACGAGCGTGGCCTGGATGCGCAACTGCTCCTGGCTGCCGGACGTGATCTGCACGCACATGCCCTTCGGCAACATGCAGTTCCTGTTCACCCGCGAGACCTTCTGGAAGGTCGTCTACCAGTCCTGCCTCTTCGCCATCACCGCCGTCATCTTCAAGGCGCTGCTCGGCTTCATCCTCGCCCATTTCGTCCACAACATCCCCGCCAAGGGCCAGCGCAAGTGGCGCGGCATGTTGCTGATCCCCTGGGTCATCCCGCCGGCCATGTCGACGCTCGCCTGGCTCTGGCTCTTCGACCCGTCCTACAGCGCCTTCAACTACGTGCTGACCGGCATGGGCTTCGACCGCATTCCCTGGACCGGCGACGCCGGCTGGGCGCGGTTCTCGGTCATCCTCGTCAACATCTGGGTGGGCGCGCCCTTCTTCATGATCATGTATCTGGCGGCGCTGAAGTCGGTGCCGGACCAGCTCTACGAGGCGGCCGCCATCGACGGCGCCAACTGGTGGCAGCGCATCTGGTACGTGACGCTGCCGATGATGCGGAACATCATCGCCATCACGGCGCTGTTCTCCACCATCGTCACCTTCGCCAATTTCGACATCGTCCGCGTGCTCACCGCCGGCGGACCGCTCGACCAGACCCATCTCTTCGCGACCTGGGCCTTCAAGCTCGGCATCGAGGGCGGCGACATCCCGCTCGGCGCATCGGTGTCGCTGTTCATGGTGCCCATCCTGGCGGTCGCGGCGATCTTCATCCTGCGCGACATCAACCAGCGGGGGAACGAGGCATGACCACGGCGACCGTCACCGACAAGGGCGCACCCTCGCGCAACAAGGCCTATGGCTCGATGAGCCGGGACAGGACCTGGGCGCTGCGCTGGTCCTACTTCTTCCTCGTGATCTTCGCGGCCTTCTTCCTCCTGCCGCCGATCTACATGTTCATCACCTCGCTGAAGACCAGCGCGGAGATCTCGGCGGCGACGAACCCCTGGTGGGTCTACAATCCGACGCTCGCCAACTATGTCGAGCTGCTGACGAAGCCGGAATATCTCGTCTTCTTCCGCAACTCGGTGGTGGTCTCGGCCTTCGTCGTCACCATCACCATGCTGATCTCGATCCCCGCCGCCTTCGCCCTGTCGCGCATGCGGTTCTGGGGCTCGGCGACGCTGGC
>LNFH01000172.1 GCA_001464235.1 Rhizobiales bacterium Ga0077556
GCATGCGGGCGCTGACTGCACCAACCCGGCCGGCTACACCGCCATCCGGGCCAATGGCGACCGCGCCTGGTTCGGCTGGCCGGACGTGCCGGCGGTCGAGACCGAGGTCAACGCCTGGTTCGAGGCGAAGAACCTCGACGAGGAGAAGGCGGCGATCGCCCGCCTCAACAAGGCGGCGCTGGACAACGTGGTCTTCGTGCCGCCGGGCTTCTTCCTCACCTACACCGCCTGGCGGTCCAACGTGACCGGCATCACCAAGGGTCCGCTGCCCTTCTTCTGGAACGTCGCCAAGGGCTGACGGCCTCCCATGTCCGGGGGGCGGTTGCCGCCCCCCGGCCTCTCATGAAAAGAACCCGTTCATGTTCGTTTACGTTGTCCGCCGCATCCTCGCGACGATTCCCGTCATGGCGGTGGTGGCGCTGTTCGTCTTCTCGCTGCTCTACATCGCGCCCGGCGATCCCGCCGCCGTCATCGCCGGCGACCAGGCGACGCCGGCGGACGTGGAGAAGATCCGCCAGAGCCTCGGGCTCGACCGGCCCTTCCTGATCCGCTTCGGCGAATGGGTGTGGCAGATCGCCCGCTTCGACCTCGGCACCTCCATCTTCACCGGCCTGCCGGTGACCCAGCTCATCGCCCAGCGCATCGAGCCGACGCTGTCGCTGATGGTGGTGACGCTGATCCTCGCGGTCTCGGTGGCGGTCCCCATGGGGGTTCTCGCGGCCTGGAAGGCCGGCACCTTCATCGACCGCACCATCATGGCCTTCGCCGTCTTCGGCTTCTCCGTGCCGGTCTTCGTCGTCGGCTACATCCTCGCCTACATCTTCGCCCTCGAGCTCGACTGGCTGCCCGTCCAGGGCTACACGCCCATCGCCCGGGGGGTCTGGCCCTGGTTCCAGAACCTCATCCTGCCGGCCGTCGCGCTCGGCATGGTCTATGTGGCGCTCATCGCCCGCATCACCCGCGCCACCATGATGGAGGTCCTGCAGCAGGACTACATCCGCACCGCGCGCGCCAAGGGCATCGGCCAGCGCGGCGTGCTCTTCCTGCACGCGCTGAAGAATGCGGCCGTGCCGATCATCACCGTCATCGGCATCGGCGTGGCGCTGCTCATCGGCGGCGCCGTGGTCACCGAGAGCGTCTTCGCAATTCCCGGCCTCGGTCGCCTGACGGTCGACGCCATCCTCCGGCGCGATTACCCCGTTATCCAGGGCCTCGTGCTGCTGTTCTCCTTCGTCTACGTCCTCGTCAACCTCTGCGTTGACCTCGTCTACACGCTCGTCGATCCGAGGATCCGCTATTGACCGCGCATAGCCCCGACACCACCGCCCCCCTCGGCGCCGACGGCGGTGCCGTCGACGGCGGCAAGCGCCGCGTGGGCCTCTGGCGCCTCATCCGCCGCTATCCGACCATCGCCATCGGCGGCTTCCTCGTCGCGGCCGTCATCCTGATGGCGATCTTCGCGCCCTTCCTCGGCACCACCGATCCGACGGCGATCTCGACCCGCCTGCGCACCCGCGAGCCCTCGGCGCAGTTCTGGTTCGGCACCGACATGCTCGGCCGCGACATCTATTCCCGCGTGCTCTACGGCGCCCGCGTCTCGCTGGTGGTCGGCTTCTCGGTGGCCATCCTCGCCTCCGTCCTCGGCCTGATCGTCGGCCTCGTCGCCGGCTTCGTGCGCGCCGCCGACGCCGTCATCATGCGCGTCATGGACGGCATCATGTCGATCCCCTCCATCCTGCTCGCGGTGGCGCTGATGGCGCTGACCCGCGGCTCGGTCGGCAACGTCATCCTCGCCATCACCATCGCCGAGATCCCGCGCGTCTCGCGTCTCGTCCGCGGCGTGGTGCTGAGCCTGCGCGAGCAGCCTTATGTCGACGCGGCGGTGGCCGCCGGCACGCGCACGCCGATGATCATCCTCAAGCACATCCTGCCGAACACGCTGGCCCCGATCATCGTCCAGGCGACCTATATCTGCGCCTCCGCCATGATCACCGAGGCGATCCTGTCGTTCATCGGCGCCGGCACGCCGCCCATCATCCCGTCCTGGGGCAACATCATGGCCGAGGGCCGGGCCCTCTGGCAGGTGAAGTTCTACATCGTGCTGATCCCGGCGATCTTCCTCTCCATCACCGTCCTCGCCGTGAACCTCCTCGGCGACGGCCTGCGCGACGCCCTCGACCCCCGTCTCGCCAAGCAGTTCTGAGGCGAGGGGGAACCGCGGTTCGGAAAACCGCGTTCCGCTTCCACCTGCATCGGCGGGCCGCCCCGGCGGCCCGTTGCGGCATGACCGCACGGCGGGGCTGGCAAACCGAAAAAAATGCCTTATTTGCGTCTCCGAAAGTGCTTACACTGAGCATTGGTTCGCGGCATCAGCGATGCGGCGGGTAGGCCCCTCTCAACGGCGATCATGAGCAACGTGTTCGACATCTACACGATCATCTTCCTCGCCCTTGCGGTGTTCATCTTCTTCCGCCTGCGCAGCGTGCTCGGGACGAAGACAGGGCACGAGCGTGACCCGTTCCAGCCGCGCGACACCAACCTGCCGCCCGCCGGCCGTCCTCCCGCCGCCGGCGGCGAGGTCATCCCCATGCCGGCGCGCAACGGCGCACCGCCCGTCGCCATGCCGGCCGATCCCGCCGCCCCGCGCTGGGGCGACATGGCGCCCGTCGGCACCCCGCTGGCCCGCGGCTTCGACGCCATCGCCTCCCGTGATCCCTCCTTCGATCCTGCCGGCTTCGTCGGTGGCGCCCGCGCCGCCTACGAGATGATCGTGCTGGCCTTTGCCGGCGGCGACCGCAAGATGCTGCGCGACCTCCTCGCCAAGGACGTATTCGAGGGTTTCGAGGCCGCCATCCGCGACCGCGAGACCCGCGGCGAGCAGGTCGAGACCCGTTTCGTCGGCATCGAGAAGGCCGATATCGTCGACGCCCAGATGCGCGGCGACCAGGCCCAGGTGACGATGAAGTTCGTCTCCCAGCTGGTGACCGCCACGCGCGACCGCGCCGGCACCGTCATCGACGGGTCGCCTGACCGCGTCACCGACGTGACGGACGTGTGGACCTTCGCCCGCAACGTCACCGACCGTGACCCGAACTGGCGCCTGATCGCGACCGAAGCCGGCGGCTGAGCCGCCCGTCCTCCCCCGGGGCCGACCATGAGCCATCGCCCGCTCCTCGCCATGGCCGCCCCGGTTCTGGCCGCAGCGGCGCTCGCAGCGGCGATGTGCCTGCCGCCCGCCCCCGCCCGCGCCGGTTCCACCGACCTTCTCCTCCTCCTGCCCCCCGCCGCCCCGGTGGCGCCGGCCGTGCCTCTCCCCGAGGCGCCGGCCCCAGAGGCGGCACCGCCCGTCGCCGAGGCACCGGCCGCTCCGCCGGCGCAGGCCCCGGCCCAGGACGGGCCGCAGACCCCGCCCGTCGCCGACGCCGCCCCCGAGCCGCCCACGCCCCACGCCTCCGGCTTTCCCTTCGTCTTCCCCGAGACCTGGACCGAGGCTGCACGCTTCGAATCCCTCCCCGGCTGGGCCGAGGACCGGCAGGACCTGACCCTCGCCGCCTTCCGCCGCTCCTGCCGTCCCGTCCTCGCGGCCCGGAGCCCGCCGCGCGCGGCCCCCGACGTCTGGCGCGCCCTGCGCGACATCTGCCCGCGGGCGCTCGCCCTCTCCGATCCCGTCGACGCCGCCGCCGCCCGGGCCTTCTTCGAGGCGGAGTTCCGTCCCGTCCGCATCGCCCGTTTCGGCGAGCGGATCGAGGAGGACGGCTTCCTGACCGGCTATTACGAGCCCGAGGTGCTGGCCTCCCGGGAGAAGACCGAGGCCTTCTCCGCCCCGTTCCTGACCAAGCCGGACGACCTCGCGTCCGCCCGCGGCCGCACCGCAGGGTTCGACGCCCGCTCCGGCGCCGGCCGCTGGGTGGGCGGGCGCTTCCTTCCCTATTTCGACCGGGCGGAGATCGAGCAGGGCGCCCTCGACGGCCGCGGCCTCGAGATCGCCTGGGCCCGTGACCAGACCGACGTCATGTTCACCCAGATCCAGGGCTCGGCGCGCCTGCGCTTTCCCGACGGCGGAACCCTGCGCATCGGCTATGCCGCCCACAACGGCCACCGCTACGTGCCCGTGGGCCGCGTCATGATCGAGCGGGGCCTCGCCACCCGCGAGCAGATGTCAATGGACTTCATCCGCACCTGGATGGCCGAGAACCCCGAGGCCGCCCGCGACGTGCGCTGGCAGAACCGCTCCTACGTCTTCTTCCACGTGAAGGGAGACCTCTCCGCCGAGGAGGGGCCCGTCGGCGCCCAGGGCGTGCCGGTGACCGACTGGCGCACCATCGCGGTGGACCGCAACGTCCACGCCTACGGCACGCCGGTCTTCATCAGCGCCCTGCTGCCGACGGGACCGGCGGAGACCGGCGAGCCCTTCCGCCGCCTGATGGTGATGCAGGACACCGGCTCGGCCATCGTCGGGCCGGCCCGCGGCGATCTCTATCTCGGCACCGGAACCGAAGCCGGCTCCACCGCCGGGCGCATCCGCCACCGGGCCGACTGGTTCGTGCTGCTGCCGAAGGCGCTGGCGCCCGAGGCCGCGGCGGTTCCCGTTCCCGAGCCTCGCCCGGGGACGACGCCGTGAGCCGCCGCCCGCGCACCCTCTCGGCGGAGGACCGCCGGCTCTGGACCCACGTGGCGGCGGGCGTGAGGCCGCTCGATCCCGCCCGCGCGCTGGCGCCGCCGGAGGACCCCGAACCCGCCGCCCCGCCGCCGGCCGGCAAGCCGGCGCCTGCCGCCGCGCCTGCGCGCTCCATCGTGCCCGCTGTCCCGCCTCCGCCGCCGCTGGCGGCGCTCGAGAAGGGGCTGAAGCGCAAGCTCGTTCGCGGCAGGCGCGACGCCGACGCGCGCATCGACCTGCACGGCCTGACCCAGGAGGCCGCCCACCGCCGGCTGATCGCCTTCCTGCACCGGTCCCAGGCGGCGGGCCACGCCCTCGTCATCGTCATCACCGGCAAGGGCGCGCCGAAGCGCTTGCGCGACATCGACGAGGAGGCGTTCCGGCCCGATCCCTATGACGGCCGCGGTGTGCTGCGCCGGGTGGTGCCGCAATGGCTCTCCCTGCCGGAGATGCGCCCGCTGGTCATCGGCTTCGAGGAGGCCTCGGCCGGCCACGGCGGCGCCGGCGCCCTCTACGTGCGCATCCGTCGCCCCTGATAGGTCCGCCGGCATCGAATTCCCGGCCCCTGTGTCCCCGCGGCTCTTGACCCGCGCCCGCGGCCCATGGATCGTCCCGCATCGCCTCGAGCCGTGCCGGAACAGCAGCCATGCGGACCCGCCTCTTCGCCCTCGCCCTCGCCGCCCTCGCGGGAACCTCGTCGGCCGGAGCCCAGACCCTCGCCTTCAACGACGGCGGGCCGCGCGGGCTCGCCGGCTCGACCTACACCACCAGCCGCGTGCCGGGCGGCGGCTATCCCGGCGCCGTCGAGGACGACCTGCGCATGCGCGGGCCGGCGGGCGTCCTGCTGTTCCGCGACCCGCGCTTCCAGAACCGGCTGCTGCCCTGCGACGAGCCGGCGGCCCTTGAGCGCATCCAGGAGACCTTCGCCGAGAAGGAGGCGCGCTTCTGGAGCTCGTCCCTCGGCATCCGGGGCTTCGACCGGGTGCGTCTCGTCGCCACCAACCCGCACGGGCAGAATCTCATCCCGCGCCGCTTCTGCACGGCCCGCGCCCATCTCTCCGACGGCCGCGTGCGCACCGTCAGCTACGCCATCCTCGAGGACCAGAGCATCATCGGCGCCACCTGGGGCGTCGAGTGGTGCGTCCACGGCCTCGACCGCGGCCGCAGCTTCGACCCGGCCTGCAGGATGGCGCGCCCCTGATCCGGACGAATACGGGGGGCGGGCGCGAGTTCTTGCTTTGTTCCGAGGGCGCCGCTAGCCTCGATCCGCTGAGAGGGAGGTCGCCCATGGTTGCCCGCATGCTCGCCTGGACCCGCCGCGCCGGTTCGCGGCTCGCCGCCGCTGCCGCGCTTGTGATCGGCCTCGCCGCGGCGCCTCCAGCCCACGCCCAGGCCCGCCCGGGCGCAACTCCCGGCGAGTTCGACTTCTACGTGCTGGCCCTGTCCTGGTCGCCCTCCTTCTGCGAGGCGACGAGCGAGCGGACGTCCCGCTCCATGCAATGCGCGGGCGACCGGCCGTTCCATTTCGTGGTGCACGGCCTCTGGCCGCAGTTCCAGCGCGGCTTCCCCGAATATTGCCAGGTGCCCGCGCCGGTGCTCGAGAACCGCACGGTCTCTGCGATGCTCGACATCATGCCGGCGCCGGGCCTCGTCCGCCACCAGTGGTCGAAGCACGGCACCTGCTCGGGTGCGCGGTCGGCCGGCGCCTATTTCGAGCAGGTCCGCCAGGCGCGCGCCAAGGTGCGCATCCCCGCCCATTACGAGGGCCTGTCCGAGCCGCTCACGGTGACGCCCGAGGAGGTGGAAGAGGCCTTCGTGCGCGCCAATCCCGGCCTGACCCGCGAGATGATCGCCGTCCAGTGCGACCAGCGCCGGCTGCGCGAGGTGCGCATCTGCATCGGCCGAGACATGAACTTCACCGCCTGCGAGGAGATCGTGCCGCCGCGACCGGCTGGTCATGCCGCCGGCGCGGCCCGGCCGCAGCTGACCCCGGGCGCCGGGCGTTAAGCTCCGGTCCGGGACGGGAACGAATCCCGTCCGAATCACGGACATCGGCGGGATGCCCGTTCGTTCCGGGGCGGGAGAGGCGTTTTTCGGCGGCTTTTGGCAGACCCGGCGGCGCCACAGGGGCGCTGAGGCGGTTCGGACGTCCTGAAGCGTTAACCGCAGCGTGTCGTTCCGGGGCAGTCCTGCGCCCCCGGGCCCGGGTACAGCGCGGCGGTCCCTCTCCCCGCTTGCGGGGAGAGGGCAAGGGTGAAGGGCCCTCGCGAACTGTCCTGCGGTCCCGGACCAAGGCGCGGCGCTGGTGTCTCCTCTTCCCGCCTGAGAGGAGAGGGTAAGGGTGAGGGGCCCTGACCACGGCTTGTGCGGGCTTCGAAACCCGGGTGTTCATGGGAACAGCGCCATACGGCCGGCAGCGTTAACCCCGCGATCAGCCGGCGAACGAATCACGTCCGAATCGGGAGCCTCGCCAGGTTCCCGCTTCGTCCGCGCGCTTTTCGCCCCTTCTGAACGGCCGCGCCCCGGACCGCCCGCCAGCCCCGGCCCGCCCCGGCGGCCTCGGCGTTAACGTCTCCGTCCCGCGCCGGGACGCGTCAGGCGAGCGCCCGGAGATAGCGGACCGGCCGCGCGCCCATGATCGCCTGGGCCGCGTGCAGGATGGCGTTGGCGTCGATGCCGTGGTGGCGATAGAGGTCGCCGACCGTGCCGGTCTGGCCGAAATGCTCGACGCCGAGCGACTTCACCCGGTGGCCGTGGACGGCGCCGAGCCAGGCGAGCGTCGCAGGATGGCCGTCCACCACGGTGACGAGGCCGCAGTCCCGCGTCAGGCCGCCGAGGAGGCGCTCCACGTGGCTCGTCGCCTGGTCGTGGCCGCGCTGGCGCGCCCGCTCGGCCGCCGTCCAGCCGGCGTTGAGCCGGTCCGACGAGGTCACCGCCAGCACGCCGACGTCCCGGTGGCTCTCCGCCAGGAGGCCTGCGGCGGCGATCGCCTCGGTCGCCGTCGCGCCCATATAGGCGATGACGACGCCCGCATTGGCGCCGGGCCGGCGCAGCCAGTAGGCGCCGTTGATGACGTCGCTCGCCAGCGCCTCGTCCATCACACGCTGCGGCTGGTCGAGGGTGCGGGTCGACAGGCGCAGGTAGACCGATCCGCCCGTCTCGTCGCGCAGCCAGGTCTCTTCGTCCGGATCGCCCTCGCCGTCGCGCTGCATGTAGTCGAAGCCGAAGCGCATGATGGCGGCGAGCTCGTCGACGAAGGCCGGCTCGAAGGCGGCGAGCCCGTCCTGCGCCATGCCGATGAGCGGCGTCGCGATGGACTGGTGGGCGCCGCCCTCCGGGGCGAGCGTCACGCCCGAGGGCGTCGCCACCAGCATGAACCGCGCGTCCTGGTAGCAGGCATAGTTCAGCGCATCGAGGCCGCGCTGGATGAACGGATCGTAGAGCGTGCCGACCGGCAGGAGCCTCTCGCCGTGGATGGAATGGGTGAGGCCGAGGGCCGAGAGCAGGATGAACAGGTTCATCTCGGCGATGCCGAGCTCGATATGCTGGCCCTTGGGCGAGAAGTCCCAGGTGAAGGTGGAGGGGATGCGCTCCTGTTTGAACGTGTCGGCGAGCGCCTCGCGGGCGAAGAGCCCGCGCCGGTTGACGAAGGCGCCGAGATTGGTCGAGACGGTGACGTCGGGCGAGCAGGTGACGATGCGCTCGGCGAAGGGCTCCTTGCCGCGGGCGATCTCGTTGAGGATCAGGCCGAAGCCCTGCTGGGTCGACATGGCCGGCTGCATCGGCACGGCGAGCTTCTCCGGGATCGGCAGCTTGGCGCCCTCGTAGCGGCGACGGCCACGCGCCGCGAAGGGCACGTCCTTCAGGAAGCTCTCCAGCGTCTTGGCCGGCACGGCGAGGCCCTCGAACCGGTCCCACTCGTGCCCCGGCCGCACGTTCATGGCGGCCCGGAAGGCCTCCATCTGCGCCGGCGTCATCAGGCCGGCATGGTTGTCCTTGTGGCCCTGGAAGGGCAGGCCGAAGCCCTTGATCGTATAGGCGATGAAACAGACCGGGCGGTCGTGGTCGATGCCCTCGAAGGCTTCCAGCAGCGAGGGCAGGTCGTGGCCGGCGAGATTGGTCATCAGGCGGGCGAGCTCGGCGTCCGAGCGCCGGCCGATGAGCGCCGTCACCGCGCCCTGGTCGCCGATGTCGTCCTCCAGCCGCTTCCGCCAGGCGGCGCCCCCCTGGTAGCAGAGCGCCGCATAGAGCTGGTTCGGGCAGGTGTCGATCCACTGCCGCAGCGCCTCCCCGCCGGGCTCGGCGAAGGCGGCTTCCAGCAGCTTGCCATACTTCAGGATCACCACGTCCCAGCCGAAATTGCGGAACATGGCCTCGAAGCGCTCCCACAGCCCCTCGCGCACCACGGCGTCGAGGCTCTGGCGGTTGTAGTCCACCACCCACCAGGTGTTGCGGAGGCCGTGCTTCCAGCCCTCGATCAGCGCCTCGTAGATGTTGCCCTCGTCCATCTCGGCGTCGCCGATGAGCGCCACCATGCGCCCTTCGGGTCGCTCCAGGCCCCAGCCGTGGGCGCGCACATAGTCCTGGGCGAGGGAGGAGAACAGCGTCTGGGCGACGCCGAGGCCGACCGAGCCGGTGGAGAAGTCGACGTCGTCCACGTCCTTGGTGCGCGAGGGATAGCTCTGCGCGCCCTTGAAGCCGCGGAAGGCCTCCAGCTTCTCCCGCGTCTGGTTGCCGAAGAGATACTGGATGGCGTGGAAGTTCGGGCTGGCATGCGGCTTCACCGCCACCCGGTCCTCCGGCCGCAGCACGGCGAAATAGAGCGCCGTCATGATGGTGGCGAGCGAGGCGGATGAGGCCTGGTGGCCGCCGACCTTCAGCCCGTCCGCGTTCTCGCGCAGGTGGTTGGCGTTGTGGATCGTCCACGAGGCGAGCCAGAGGATCTTCTGCTCCAGCGCGGCGAGGGCTTTGAGACGGTCGGTCATGGCGTGCGGCATCCCTTGGGGTGCGCCATCATGCCGAAAGGTCACGGCAGGCTCCTGCCAAAAAGCACCTGACAGAGGCGACACAATGAGCATGATCTGCTAGTATCGCGTGACAATCTGGCAGGTTCTGCTCATGACCCGGCTCGACGCCATCGACCGCCGCATCCTCGCCGAGCTGCAGCGCGACGGCCGCATGACCAATCAGGCTCTCGCCGAGAAGGTCGGCCTGTCGCCGACCCCCTGTCTGCGCCGGGTGCGGCGGCTGGAGGAGGCGGGGATCATCGGCGGCTATGTGGCGGTGGTCGACCAGAAGGCGGTGGACCTGCCCGTCTCCGTCTTCATCTCCATCAAGCTGGAGCGCCAGCGCGAGGAGGACCTCGACCGCTTCGCCGAGGCCGTGGCGCGCTGGCCCGAGGTGATGGAGTGCTACCTGATGACCGGCCAGCGCGACTATCTCATGCGCGTCGTCTGCGCCGACCTGCCGGCCTACGAGCGCTTCCTCAAGGCCCGGCTGACCCGCCTCGACGGCATCGCCTCCATCGAATCCTCCTTCGCCCTCGCCCAGGTGAAGCACACGAACGTGTTGCCGCTGGGCTGACGGCGCGGCCTGCCGCCGCGGCAACGGGCTTTGACAGGCGGCGCCGAGCCTCTACCCTTCAGGCCGACCTGACCGGAAGGACCCCGCCATGCCGCGCCTCTCCCGCCGCACCGTGCTGACCCTCGCCGCCGCCGGCGCCGGTGCGGGCCTCCTCGCCCGCGGCGCCCTCGCCCAGGCCGCCGGCGAGAGCCACGGCATCTCCTATTTCGGCGACCTCAAATACCCCGCCGACTTCCCGCATTTCGACTACGTCAATCCGCAGGCGCCCAAGGGCGGCACCTTCATCCACACCGCCTCCACCTGGTCCTACAACCAGAATCCGACCACCTTCAACACGCTGAACACCCTGGTGCTGCGCGGCGACGCCCCGCCCGGCCTCGACGACATCTTTGCGAGCCTCATGGCCGGCGGCGGCGACGAGCCCGATGCCATGTACGGCTTCGCCGCCGAGAAGGTCGCCATCTCCGAGGACGGCCTCACCTACCGCTTCACGCTCCGCGACATCGCCGCCTTCCACGACGGGAAGCCCATCACGGCGGAGGACGTCGCCTGGTCGATCCTGACGCTGAAGGAGAAGGGCCATCCGCTGCTGCGCGTCGTGCTGCGCGACGTCGCCTCCGCCGCCGCCGAAAGCGCGAAGGTGGTGGCGGTCACCTTCGCGAAGGGCCGCTCGCGCTCGCTGCCGCTCACCATCGCCGGCCTGCCGATCCTGTCGAAGGCCTGGTATGCGGGCCGCGACTTCGAGGCCTCCACCATGGACGTGCCGCTCGGATCCGCCGCCTACAAGGTCGGCCGCTTCGAGGCGGGCCGCTTCATCGAATACGAGCGCGTCCGGAACTGGTGGGGCGAGAAACTGCCCGTTTCCGTCGGCCAGAACAATTTCGACGTCATCCGCGTCGAGTTCTTCCGCGACCGCGACGTCGCCTTCGAGGCCTTCAAGAGCCGCACCTACACCTTCCGCGAGGAGTTCACCTCCCGCGCCTGGGCGACGCAGTACGATTTCCCCGCCGCCAAGGACGGCCGCGTCCTGCGCCGCGAGGTGCCGGACGAGACGCCCTCGGGCGCGCAGGGCTGGTTCATCAACACGCGGCGCGAGAAGTTCGCCCATCCGAAGCTGCGCGAGGCGCTCGGCCTCGCCTTCGACTTCGAATGGACGAACAAGAACGTCATGTTCGACAGCTACAAGCGCACCCATTCCTTCTTCCAGAACTCCCCGATGATGGCGGTGGGCAAGCCCTCGGCGGAGGAGCTCGCCATCCTCGAGCCGTTCCGCGGCAAGGTGCCGGACGAGGTCTTCGACGAGCCCTACGTGCCGCCGGTATCCAACGCCTCGGGCCAGGACCGCAACCTCCTGCGCCAGGCCACCCAGCTCCTGCGCGAGGCGGGGTTCACCCTGAAGGACAACCGCCTCATCGACGCCGCCGGAAAGCCGATGACGGTGGAGTTCCTCGACTACGACAATTCGCTGGAGCGCCACACCCAGCCCTTCGTCGCCAATCTCCGCAGGCTCGGCATCGCGGCGACCATCCGCCGGGTCGATTCGGCCCAGTACCAGTCGCGCCTGAAGGACTACGACTTCGACCTCACCATCCGCCGCTATTCGCTCTCCCTCACCCCCGGCGAGTCGCTCCGCACCTTCTTCGGCTCGGAGAGCGGCAGGCAGCCGGGCTCGCAGAACCTCGCAGGCATCGCCGACCCCGTCGTCGACGCGCTGATCCAGAAGATCCTGGCGGTGAACACCCGCCCCGAACTGACGACGCTCTGCCTCTGCCTCGACCGCGTGCTGCGCTCGGGCCGCTACTGGGTGCCCAACTGGTACAAGGCCTCCCACTGGATCGCCTATTGGGACCAGTTCGGCCATCCCGAGCGGAAGCCGAAATACAGCCGCGGCGTGCCGGCGACCTGGTGGTTCGACCCGGCCAAGGCGGCGAGGATCGAGCGGACGTGACGTGACGCCCGCCCGTCCGGGCGGCGGGGTTGATCGAGGACAAGGTCTTGTCCGTGTCCTTCGTCATCATCACGGCGGTACCGTCCCCGGATGACCCTCCTGCGCATCCCGCGCATCGGCCCCCGCCGGACCGGACCACCGGAGGCGCCACCATGCCGAGCCGATCCCCCCTTGCCGGAGGTTGTCGCGCGGTCCTCGCCGGCGGCCTCGCCCTGGGTCTGGCGGTGTCCGCGGCCCCTGCCACGGCCGCCAGCATCCAGCGCGGCCTGACGCTCGCCCGCACCCACTGCGCCACCTGCCACGCCATCGACCGCGTCTCGCCGAGCCCGCTGACGGCTGCCCCGGCCTTCCGCGACCTTCATCGCAGCTATGCGGTGGAGAACCTGTCGGAAGCCCTCGCCGAGGGAATCATGACCGGGCACCCCTCCATGCCGCAGTTCCGCTTCGACCCCGACCAGATCGAGGACTTCATCGCCTTCCTGAAGAGCCTGGAACGGCGACGGTGAGGGGCGCGGAGCAGGAAGAAGAATGGTGCTGCGAGAGAGGATTGAATTCGCACCACGGCCCAGGAAACTACGCAATATCAGTATGTTAGCAGTCTGACTGTCTGGCCATGTACCACGGTATTGTCCCACGGTCCACCGGTGTCATCCTGACCCCTTTCCGCACTAGTTGGGCGCCGCTATGTAGAACGACATCGCACCTCCTACGCCAGCTCCCTTCACCCAATAGGCATCGAAAATCAGAGGTGGCACGATGGCACTGATCACCGTCATGCGCCGCAAGACCAAGCAGTTCATCGATTGTTCCAGTGGCGGGGCATGATGGGCCCTACCTCAACCGCTTCCTGAACTCCGGATCCGCCGCATCGGTGATCCTGTAACCGGGCACTTCAAGCTACACCTGCTTATACGCAGGAGAGGTAAGCATGTCGCAATACTACCAGAACGTTGCGATGTTATCATGCGCACGATCCAACCCACCCTCATGAACCTGTCCAAGGTTCAATCGAGCACGATCTAACTCATCTCTAATTCTTCGCTGGATTACGCGCTCATCAAGCCCCGCATGCTCAACTCGAACGCGCGAGGCGATCTGAAGCAAATCCTGAGGAACGTGGTCCATAAGAGTCGCCGAAAAAATGCGCGAGATGCTGTTATCTGCTTGGTGACTCAACTCACGTGAAGGACCAAAGGCCAGATATCGTACAAGGTAGTCCAGAGATAGCACTATTGAATGCTTTATTGGGACACCATCCTTCTTGAGCGCGTTCAGCATTTGATGGGACGCTGCACTATCGAGTGTGAACCACCAACTTGCGTAGCCGAACGCGCCGCGCTCGCCTTGCTTGTTTCGCGAAGCCATTACATGGAGAGCGCTTTCGGCGTCGTGACGAGCCAGCCGATCATTGTTCATATTGTACTCTGAAGCTCCTCGCCGCCTGTCGTGCACCGACTGCCAGTACGAATAAGTCGCCAACCTCGTGTCTTCGGGGACTAAACCATCAGGGGAAGATGTCTCGATGACTACGCCAAAATCCCTCAAGAACGCAGCAATGTCATCGACAGGATGGAACCCGCCCATAAAACGCTCGATCCATGAGGCAAAGCGATCTCTCGATCCTCCTGCTATCACATATTTAGCCATGATATAGGGCGTGTTGCCCTCCCAAGCAGGGGCGCGTTGGAAGGCAATACATCTATTGATGTGTCTTTCGATTTCCTCAACAACACCTTGTGTTGTAAAGAGCGTCGCACCACTTTTCTTTAGTTGTGCGAGAATCGAGGTGAAAGGCCTCAAGGGTTCTGGAAGCAGTGTCTCGGGTATCAGTGGCAGTAGTACCGTTGTGTCCAGCCATATTTCCCCATGGGCGAACAGTTTTTTTGTTACATCCTGAACATCCGGGGTCTCGCTCAAAAAGGATAGCAGAGTATAGCTCTCCGACATCAGCCGAAGAAAATCGAGTGTTGCCTCACTTGGATTATTCAGAACGGTTGTGACCACGTGAAGTAGATAGCCGACCGCGTCGCGCCCCACTGCGACTCCGGGTTGCGAGCACTGCACAACAATTGCCTTCAGGTCGCCGTCGTTCATTGGAATAACCTCTCCCCGAACAACAGCAGAGGCAAATTCTTCTCCGCGCTTCAGAAAGTACCGCTCGATGCACTCCCTGACGATATTGATGAACTTGGAGAGATCTGGAAATGTCATGCCCGCGGATGAAGCAATTAGGTCGGCGATGTCCTTTTCAAACGCAGACTTCATCAGCAGAAGTCGTACGGATGCGTTTCTGAGCCTCTCGGCCTCGTGGAAATTAATGTGGAACGTGTCATCCGACGTGGTCTGACCGATAGCTTTCTTCTTCTTAAGTCGCTCGAGCGCCGTATCGACAAACGGCTTTAGTTCAGCCGCCGAGTGCCGGGGAAGAAATTCGTGAACACGATCATATATGGCGCTGCGCTTGACCCTCTCGTCGCTGGTTGACCCATGAAGGGCGGCTCGAACTAGCGCCTCAAATGAGGACCGGGTGAGGTTCCGATTCGCGTCATCATCCTGTCGCTGCAGCTCCAGAAAGACGAGGGCCGTGGTGGCCTCTTGCGTGTTCAGGGCTTGTGCATGACTGCTGACAACGCCGCGAACTGACAGGAGTGGATCGACAATTCGACGAGCGAGATTTTCCGAAGCTGTAATACGAGCTTGATCGTGCCTGCATCGATCTAGAAAGTATGATGCGTCCATCACGTCGAGATATATACCCTTGGCTGTCAGCTCTCTTTTCAAGGCGTCTGACTTAGCACCAATGATTTGATTGGTAACATAATGTAATATTCTTGTCGCCGGCAGCTCGGCCTTTAGCCTCTTGACCGTATGGCGAATTTTCTTCGCCCAATCATCTGCTACTGAATACTGAAAGACAGCATCGTTCAGGCCGGTCGGGCTGTACAATTCGCTATCTCTGCCCCCGTCCCCGCTCGCTGCTGCGACCGTCCGCAAATTGGGATATTCCGCCGCAAGGAAGGCCGACGCTAATTGCTCGAACAACTGCCAATCGGACGGCTTCAGGCGTTCGAGGGCAAGTTCAAAGCGGGCTCTAGGATCGGACATCTCGCCATCCTGTGAAGAGAGTTGTAAGCAGATAGCAGTAGCGGGGCCTGATAGCGCACCTGTCAACGACGATACGCTAAGTCGTGCGATTATCGGCGGTAGATCACGCTTGACCGCAGCGCGTTAGGCTTCATCGATCCCACGCTCGCCTTTAGGGTCCCGTCGCTTCATGATCTTGCCCTGCAATCAGGATCGGCCGCCGGGTGCTGAACTCTCGGCCACCACATGCCGTGCAGCGCATCCGCAGCCGGTAGTGAATGGAGTCGTGGTCCTCCCGCCTGGACGCCCGTCCATGACGTCCAGAGACAGGGGAGTAGGGCTTGGGAATGGTGCTGCGAGAGAGGATTGAACTCTCGACCTCTCCCTTACCAAGGGAGTGCTCTACCACTGAGCTACCGCAGCGAGGGCACCGGAGGCGCGAA
>LNFH01000173.1 GCA_001464235.1 Rhizobiales bacterium Ga0077556
GGCACGCCCCCCTAGAGCCGAACCGCGAGCCTCCGAACGGCTCGACGGAGTCAGCGCTGGGCCCGCGGCGTCCTGTCCCGCCGGCCATCCACAGGCCCCGGCCCCCGACCCTGCTAAACTCGCGCATCGATTCGGACGGTGCGGGACGGCGATGGCGCTGACGATCCCTGATGGCAGGACACGGACCCGCTCGGCCATGCGCCGCGCGGCGATCCTCGTCGTCCTCGCCGCCGTCGCGCTGACCGTCGGCCCCGCGGCCGCCCAGGACATCTCGATCAACCTCGGCCAGGGCGCCGGCGTCAACGAGCGCGTCATCCAGCTCATCGGGCTCATCACCATCCTGTCGGTGGCGCCCTCCATCCTCATCATGGTGACGAGCTTCGTGCGCATCGCGGTGGTGCTCTCGCTGCTGCGCACCGCCATCGGCACCCAGACGGCGCCGCCCAACGCCGTCATCGTGGGACTGTCGCTCTTCCTCACCGGCTTCGTCATGGCGCCGACGCTGCAGCAGAGCTACGACCTCGGCGTCCGCCCGCTGATCGAGAACCAGATCGAGATGCCGCAGGCCTTCGATCGCGCCTCCGGCCCGTTCCGCGACTTCATGCTGAAGCATGTGCGCGAGAAGGACCTCGCGCTGTTCCAGGAACTGTCCCGCGAGGCGCTGCCGGCGACCCCGCAGGAGGTGTCGTTCCGGGTGCTGATCCCCGCCTTCATGATCTCGGAGCTCAGACGCGCCTTCGAGATCGCCTTCCTGCTCTTCGTGCCCTTCCTGGTGATCGACCTCGTCGTCGCCTCGGTGCTCATGTCCATGGGCATGATGATGCTGCCGCCCGTCACCGTCTCGATGCCGTTCAAGCTGATCTTCTTCGTGCTCGTGGACGGCTGGAACCTCGTCGCCGGCAGCCTGGTGCGAAGTTTCGGCACCTGAACGGCGTCCGCCTCAGCCCTGGCGCGGCGTGGCCCCGGTCGGCGTGTCCGACTGCTGCTGCGGCGTCCCCGCCCCCGGTGTCTCGCTCGGATAGCGCTCGCGATAGTTCTTCAGGAAGGCGTCCAGCGTGTCGCGGTCGGCGATGGAGCGTGCGATCTCGCGATACTCGACGCCCCGTGCATCGATGGGAGAGGTCACCACGTCGAAGGCGCGCTCGTCGGGCGTGCCCTTCATGGCGTCGCGCCAGCGGCTGCGCAGGCGGTCGAGGCCGAGCGCGTCGTCGACCAGCGCATAGCCGATGGCGGCCCGCAGCAGGTGGCGGCGCTCGTCGCCGCCGAGCGGCGCATTGCCGGCGCGGGCCGAGACCCAGCGCTCGCTCTGCTCGGCGGATTCGCGGTGGCGCTGGGCACCCCAGTGGATGTCGGCGCGCAGCATCTCCGCCTCCGGCGTGCGGATGCCGGAGAGCATTTCCAGCGCCTGGTCGGGACGGCCCGAGTCGGCATGGGCGCGGGCCTCGAGCAGGTAGCGCTGGATGCGCAGCTCCTCCGGCAGGTCGGCGAGGCGGGTGGCGCGCAGGGCCTGCAGCGCGGCGGCGGGTTTGCGGTTCGACAGGTGGATCAGCGCCAGCCGGGCCGCCACCTGCGAGCGCGCCGCGCCCTGCAGGCGCCGGTCGATCTGGTGCTGCAGCAGCGCTGCCGCCTGGTCGAGCAGGTCCATGCCGGCGAGACGGTCGGCGAGGCGGCGGATGATCTCGTCGCCGCGGCGGCCCTGCGGGGTCATGTCGCGGAAGTCGTAGTAGAGCGCCAGGGCGTCCACCGGCTTCATCTGGTCGGCATTGCCCTCGAGGAACAGCCGCTCGAAGTGCCGGGCGACGTCGTCCTGCATGCCGCGCACCGATTCCGAACGCGGATGGGCGCGCATGGCGAGGCGCATGGTGGTGAAGGCCTCCCGGAACTGCCCCTGGTCGGCATAGAGCTTGGCGAGCAGCGCCAGCGTGCGCGCCTCCACCTCGTCGCCGCGCCAGGCGTAGCTCTGCACCTCGAGTTCCTCGATCGCCGCCTTGCGGTCGATCTCGCCGAGCCTGTAGCGGGCGGCGAGCAGCCGGTTCTCGGCATCGGCGCGGACCGGCAGGTCCGGTCCGTTGGCGGCGCGCGCATAGGCGACGAGGGCGTCGCGGTCCATGCCCTTGGCCTCGATCACCCGGCCGCGCAGCAGGGCGAACTGCTGCTCGGCGGTGGGAGGAATGCCGATCTCCTGCAGGTCGGACAGGAGCTTGTCGGCGCGGTCGACGGCCCCGCTGTCCAGCGCCGCCTCGATGGCGCGCACCAGGATCGCCCGCGCCAGCGGATGCGGCAGCGTGGCGGGGGAGACGTCCGATCCCTCGAAGGCGTCGTGGGCCTCCTTGGTCCGCCCGTCCATGGCGAGCGCGGTCGCGCGCCACAGGGCGACGTCGGGCGCATTGGCCATGGCGGGGTGGGAGAACTCGCGCAACGCGTCCGCCGGCCGGTGCATCATGATGGAGACGACGCCGCGCAGCCCCTGGATCGTGCCGTCCTCGGCGATCCGCCGGTCCTGCCGCACGATGGCGTCGAGCACGGCCTTCGCCTCGGCCCAGCGCTGCTGCGCCATGTAGAAGCGCACGAGGTCGAGGCGCCTGGCGGTGCGCTGGGTATCGTGCACGGCGGCGGCATTGGCGAGGAGGTCGCTCTCCCGCTCGCGGAACGGCGCGCGCTCGTCGACCGCCCACAGTTCGAGGTCGAAGGTGATGGTCCGCGGACGGCGGGTCAGGCGCTGCACCGGCGGCGGCCGGGCGAGGCCGGCGCTCAGCTGCAGGCCGAAGGGCCGGCCGACATTGACCTGGTCGCCGGAGATGGTGACCGACAGGTCGTCGGCGATGGGCTGGAAGACGAGGCCGTGGCTGCCGGCGAGCGCGGTGAACTCCACCATCTCGCGCGTCTGCAGGAAGGAACGGGCGGGGCCCGCCCCGGTCACGACGATGAGCGTGTCGCCCGCCAGCGGGTCGGAGAGGCGGTGCACTGAGCCGGCCTGCGGGAAGTCGGCCGTGGCGATGAGCTTGTCCCCCTGGTCCGTGGCCCGGGCGAGGTGCACCGGGCGCGGCGGCTCCAGCAGGCTGTCGGCGAGGGTGACGATCCAGGCGAGGCCGTCGCGTCCGGCGGAGGCCAGGCTCTGGCGCTCCAGGCCGATGCGGACCGCGATGCCGCTCTGCGAGCGCGAGGCGTCGACGGAGGAGAAGATGCCGGCGGCCTCGGCCTGCAGCCCGGCGAGGGCCACCTCCTCGATGGTGTCGAAGACGAGCCAGAGGGTGTCGCCCCGCTGGAAGATCGCGCCCGGGGTCTCGCGGGTGAACGGCACGAGGATGCGCACGGTCCCGCCGGCGCGACGGGCCTGCATGGCCACCGGCCCCGTGGGTTGGGACGCAGGCCGGGCGGCCGGGTCTGCCGTTTCGACGCGGGGCGGCGCCGCCGGCGCGGCGGCGGGGGCCGCAGAAGCGGCGGCGACGGCGGGCGCGGGTAGAGGCTCGGCGGCGGGCGGTGCGGCGGGACGCGGCGCCTCGACGACGGCCGGCGCACGCGCGGCCTCGCGCGGCTGAGGCTGGGGAACGGCGCGCGCCGGCGGGAGTGCCGGAGGCGGCATGGCCGGGCGGGCCGCCGCCAGCGGCGGGGTCGGCACGTTGCCGGGCAGCATGGTGACGGCGGGCGGCGCGAGGCCCGGCTGGCGCGCCTGGGCGAGGGCCGCGGGATCGCGCGTGCCGGCAGGCGCACCGCGCATGGTGAGGTCGAGCACGTAGGTGCCCTCCTCCCGGAAGGCCCTCACGTCCGCCTGCGGCGACACCGCCATGCGGAAGACGAGCTCGTCGGTGCCGGTATCGGCCTCGATCTCGCCGACGAAGGGCGGTAGCGCGTCGCGCACGTGCCGCAGGTCCGAGGTGAAGGGCTTGGCGACGCGCAGCGTCAGCCGGTCGCCGGTGCGGTCGATGGAGACGGCAGCCGGCTCCGGCAGGGAGAAGACGAAGCGGGAGAAGGTCGGATGGTTGCCGACGCGCACCGTCACCGGCGGCATGGTGCGGGCCACGCGCTGGGATTCGGCGAGGCGGGCGCGGCGCTCGGCCTCGCGCGCCCTGCGCGTCAGTTCCTCCACCACGTCCACCGGAAGGCCGGGCGGCAGGCCCCGCCAGTTGTCCGGCATCATGTCGACGAACAGCCGCTCGCCGGCCTCCATCGAGTTGACGGTGACGCGCTGGGACAGCGCGAAGCGCAGCGACTTGCCGTCGGGGTCGCGGCGGACCGCGGTGACGTAGTCGCGCAGCAGGGTCGTCAGCTGGTTGACCTGCACGTCCACCGGCTGGGCGAAGGCGATGACGAGCACGCCGCCCGTGATCTTCACGTCGGCGGGAATCTGCTGGTCGAAATGGAAGATGAGGCGGGCGAAGCCGCCGGTGGTCGATGCCGTCAGCTCGGCCTTGCCGACGGCCGCCCTCGCCTCACCGGCCGCGGGGGCGGCGGCGGGGGCCTGCGCGACGGCGGGAGCCAGGGAGACGTGGCAAAGCAGGGCGGCTGCAAGGCCGACCCGCGTCACACGCCATACGCACCACGCGTTCCCGTCCATGGGATCGCCACTCGCACCTTCCGCCGGCCCCGAGGGACCGGCTTGCGGCGGCTCCGTGCCACCGCTCGGGCGGCATCATGGGCAATCGTGATTAACACGGCGTTTCGCCTCAGCGGCTCGGCCGGCCCTCGATCTTGGGCAGCGTGTCGGGCGAGACGGCGCGCGGATCGGCGGCGGCCTGCTGGTTCGGCCGGCGTGCGAGTTCGGTCGTCAGGCGCTTGGCCGGCTCGGGCTGCATCTGGGCGATCACGTCGGCGAGCTTCGGCGGCCGCATGGCGCGCGCCACCTCGATCAGGACGCTCATGTCGAGGCTGTCGAAGATGCGCGCCGCATCCTTCGGCCGCATGGATTCGTACATGCTGACGACGCCGCGGAAACGCGCCTGCTCGGCCTCGTCGCGGCGCTGCTCCAGCCCCGAGATGCGCGTCTCGAGCTCGCGCAGCTCGTTGGCCCGCTGCTCCATGCGCCGCTCGGTGGCGCGCAGGAGGTTCTCCCGCATGTCGAGCTCGCGCTGGCGGGTGTCGAGTTCCTGGCGGCGCTCCTGCAGCCGCTCGAGGATCGCCCGCTCCGAGGCGGAGATGGTCGGTGCCTGCGGCTGGGTCGCGACCGGCATCGGCTGCGGCGGCCGGGGGGCGGCGGCGGGCTGGGCCGGCGGCGCGGCGGCCGGGGTCGCGCCCGTGATCAGGTTGGCGTCGCTGGGCGATTCGATGCCCGGGATGATGGTGTCCTGCGCCCGAACCTGGCGCGGTCCGGCGAGATCGCCGCTGAGCAGCCCCACCGCCTTCAGGAACAGGAGGCCGCCGGCCGCGAAGGTGACGATGGGAAGGAGGCGCAGGTCCCGCATCTGGCTCTCCCGTCAGGCCGCGCGCGTCTGCATGCGCGCCGCGAAGGCCTTGGCCGCCGCCAGCGTCGAGGCGGCGCTCGCATGCGAGGCCTCGCCGGGCTCGCGCACCATCACCGGCACGATGGGCTCGACGGCCGGGATCGGCGGGATGCGCGGCTTGCCGGCGTCCCGCGCGGCCTCCGTGATCCGGCTGATGCGCTCCACCACCGTCTCGCCCGCCTTCACCTCGCGCTCGATGTCGACGAGGAAGCGCTCGGCGGTCCGCAGCCGCTCCCCGAGGGTGCCGTCGCATTCGCGCACCGTCACCTTCAGGCCCTGGATGGCGCGCTCGGCGATCTCCGTGGCGGTGATGAGTTCGGCAATCGTCGCCTTCAGCGACTGCTCGTCCGAGCGCAGGCGCGTCAGCCGGCGGTTGAGCGTGATGCAGTAGCCGATGGTCGCCGCGAGAAGCCCGGCGACGAGGAGTTCGACCACCATGGACACGGTGAAGCTGGTCATCATTGCTCCTGTCCGCCTGACGAGATCTGCTCGAATTGCGTCATGCTCGTCCGCCCGCGCCTCAGCGGCTTCTGGATGCGGATGGCGACCTTGTCGCCCACCCGTCCCATCCGCCCCTCGGTGAGCGTCTCGTCCCCGCAGCGCACCTTCACGAGCGCGTCCGGCTTCATGTCCAGCACCAGCGTGTCGCCGACCTTGAGGTTCATCAGCTTGCGCAGCGGGAACTTGTTCTCGTAGAGCACCGCCTCCACGTGGGTGCGGGCCTGGAAGATCTCGGTGGCCAGGTGCCCCTCCCAGACCGGATCGCGGCCGAGCTTCTCGCCGACGAAGGTCTGCATCAGGCGATCGCGGATCGGCTCCAGCGTCGCATAGGGCAGCAGCATCTCGATGGAGCCGCCGCGCTCCTCCATGTCGATGCGGAAGCGCACCAGGATGGCGGCGTTGTTGGGGCGCGAGATGGCGGCGAAGCGCGGGTTGGTCTCCAGCCGGTCGATCTTGAAGGTCACCGGCGAGATCGGACGGAAGGCGGCCTCGGCGTCGGCGAGGATCACCTCGATCATGCGCTTGACGAGGCCCATCTCGATGGTCGTGTAGGGCCGGCCCTCGACGCGGATGGCGGTGACGCCGCGGCGGCCGCCCAGCAGCACGTCGATGATCGAGTAGATGAGGCTCGAATCGACCGTGGCGATGCCGAAATTGTCCCATTCCTCCGCCTTGAAGATGGAGAGGATGGCCGGCAGGGGAATCGAGTTCAGGTAGTCGGCGAAACGGACGGCGTGGATGCGGTCGAGCGAGACCTCGACGTTGTCGGAGGTGAAGTTGCGCAGGGACGTCGTGAGCAGCCGCACCAGGCGGTCGAACACGATGTCGAGCATCGGCAGACGCTCGTAGGCGACCATCGCCGAGTCGATGATGGCGCGGATGCCGCCATTGTCGGAGAGCGCCAGGTCCTCGATGGAGAAGCCGAGGAGATTGTCGATCTCCTCCTGGTTGAGGATGCGCTCGGCGCCGCCCTTGGAGCCGGCGCTGACATGCGCCATGCCGTCTTCGCCGACGGATTCCCAGCCCTGCTCGGCATCCGACCCCGAGGAGCCCTGCTCCTCCAGCGCCATGCCCCATTCGGCGGCAAGGGCGTCCTGATCGATATCGCCAGCCATGTCAGACCGTCACTGCACGACGATTTCGCGGAACAGCACGGCATTCACCCGTGCCGGATGGACCGCGGTGTTGACGCGCCGGGTGAGCTCGTCGCGCAGCCGGAAGATGCCGGCCGAGCCCTCGATGTCCGAGGGGCGCATCTCGCGCAGGTAGAGCTGGAAGGCATCCACCACGCGCGGCATGATCGGCTTGATCTGGTCGGCGACCTTGGAGTCGGTCACCTCCAGGGCGACCTTGACGCGCAGGTACTGCGGGCGGTCCTGGCCCACCGACAGGTTCACGGTCATGTCCGGCAGGTCGACGAAGGCCGCCGGCTTTGCGACCTCGACCGCCGGCGCGGCGGCCGTTTCGGGCTTCTTCTTCATGAAGAAGAACCACCCGCCGCCGCCCAGCGCGATCACCGCGACGGCGGCGCCCGCGATCATGATCATCTTGCTCTTGCCGCCGCCGCCCTCGGGGGCGGCGCCCTCCTCGGCCTCGTCGCCGTCGGCCTCAGGCTTTTTCGGTTTCTTCGCCATCACTTAGCGCCCCGGATTCTCTGAATGGGACATTGCCGCCCCAATGGTTAACGGGTCGTTTATTTTCGTTAAGCGCACGGCAAGATTTGCCGGGACGAAACCGCCGGGCTGACCTTTCGTGCCGCCCGCCCCGCCCCCGGCGATCATGGTTAACCAATTGATATTGCTCGCACCGGCCAGTTGGCACGAAGGCTGCGAGGTGTTCTGCGGTCGCCCGGCCCGTTTGGGAGAACGAGCCTCAAGGCGACCGATGGGGAGCACCGCCTCGAAAGACCGTCTTGGGAGAGACGATCGGCGAGGCGGACACGAAGGGACTGGTCCGATGGAGAACATTGGTCTCGTCGGTCTCTCGCGGCAGGTCGCCCTGCAGCGCGAGCTCGATGTCATCGCCAACAATCTCGCCAACTTGAACACCACGGGGTTCAAGCAGGACGACGTTGTCTTCCAGGAATATCTGATGCCGGTCGCGCGGGACGACACGTTCCAGCGCGGTGCCGACCGTCGCATGTCCTTCGTCTGGGACCGGGCGACCACCACCAACCTGACCCAAGGCGGCATCACCCAGACCGGCAACTCGCTCGACGTCGCCATCAACGGCCGCGGCCTCTTCGTGGTGCAGACGCCCGAGGGCGAGCGCTACACCCGCAACGGCTCCTTCGAGCTCAACGCCCAGAACCAGCTCGTCACCAAGCAGGGCCACCTGGTCCTCGGCGAGGGCGGCCCCATCGCCTTCGAGGCCAACGACGTCGGCATCACCATCGGCCGCGACGGGTCGGTCGCCTCCTCGGGCGGCGCCCGCGGCCGCCTGCGGGTGGTGGACGGCAGCGCCCCGCGCGCCTTCGAGAAGGCCGGCGACAACCTGTTCCGCCTGCGTGACGGCACCCAGGCGGTGACTGTTCCCAACTCCGACATCCGCCAGGGCGCGCTGGAGAACTCCAACGTCACCCCCGTTCTCGCGCTGTCGCGCATGATCGAGGTGACGCGCTCCTACCAGTCCCTGGCCTCGAGCCTCGAGAAGCACGACCAGATGCGGCGGGACGCCATCCGTTCGCTCGGCAACCCGACGACCTGAGGAGGCTGAACCATGCGCGCGCTCCACACCGCCGCCAGCGGCATGAAGGCCCAGGAGCTCACCGTCGAGGTGATCTCCAACAACATCGCCAACATGCGCACCACCGGATTCAAGCGCCAGCGCGCCGAATTCCAGGACATGCTCTACGACCACCAGCGCCGCGCCGGCACGCAGAACTCGCAGCAGGGCAACCTGCTGCCGGTCGGCATCTCCATCGGCTCCGGCGTCAAGGCGGCCGGCACCTCGCGCATCATGACCCAGGGCAACGTCCTCTCCACCGAGAAGGACTACGACGTCGCCATCCGCGGCGAGGGCTTCTTCCGCATCCAGCTGCCCGACGGCCGCACCGCCTACACCCGCGACGGCTCCTTCGAGCGCAACGCCGACGGCCAGCTCGTCACCGTCGACGGCTACCAGATCGAACCGGGTATCACCGTGCCCAACAACGCCACCGCCGTGACCATCAGCTCGGCCGGCGTCGTCCAGGCGACGCTCCCCGGCCAGACGGCGGCGCAGACCATCGGCCAGATCCAGCTCTCCCGCTTCGTCAACAAGGCGGGTCTGGAATCGATGGGCGACAACCTCTTCCTCGAGACCGCGGCGTCGGGCCAGGCCATCACCACCACCCCCGGCAACGAGGGCATGGGCTCGCTGCTGCAGAAGAACCTCGAACAGTCCAACGTCACGGCGGTCTCGGAGATCTCCGACCTCATCGCCGCCCAGCGCGCCTACGAGATGAACGCACGCATCATCTCGGCGGCGGACCAGATGCTGCAATCCACCTCGCAGCTGATGCGGTGAGGCTGATCATGTCCCGCGCCAGTCGCCTCCTCCTCGCCAGCCTGCTCTGCGGCATCGCCCTGCCGGCGGTGGCCGATCCGGCCCGGCCGGTCCTGCGCCTCGACGTCACCGTCGCCGGCGAGGTGGTGCGCCTCGGCGACCTCTTCGAGAATGCCGGACGCCACGCCGACGTCGCCGTCTTCCGCTCGCCCGACCCCGGCCATACAGGCCAGGTGCCGGCCTGGCGGATCGTCGATGCGGCCCGCCGCGCCGGGCTCGAGCCGGACTCGGCCGACCGCAACCGCGAGGTCACGGTCACCCGCGACGCCCGTATCGTGCCGCTCGCGGAGATGGAGGAGAAGATCGCCGCGAGCCTCGCCGGCACCCTCGGCCTCAGCGATTCCAGCCGCGTCCAGGTCGTCTTCGACCGCGGCACCCGGCCGATCACGGTGGAGCGCGAGGCCTCCGGCCAGATCGACATCCTGCGCATCGACCACGATCCCCGCAGCGGCCGCTTCGACGCCGTCCTCGGCATCCGCGGCTCCGGCAGAACCGACCGCACCGGCGGCGCCCGCGTCGTCGGCACGGCGAACGAACTGGTCGAGTTCATCGTTCCCGCCCGCACCATCGGCCGCGGCGAGGTGGTGCGTGCCAGCGACCTCGTCGTCGACCGCAAGCCGCGCAACGCCCTGCCCGGCATGACCGCCGACACCGTCGTCAGCCTGGCGCAGGCGGTGGGAATGGCGGCCCGCCGTCCGCTCTCGCCCGAGCGCCCGTTCCGCACCGTCGACCTGATGAAGCCGGAGCTGGTGGAGCGCAACGCCAACGTCCTGATCGTCGTCGAGCTGCCCGGCCTGTCGCTGACCATGCGCGGCAAGGCGCTGGAGGCCGGTGCCGAGGGCGACGTCATCCAGGTCGAGAACATCCAGTCGCGCAAGAAACTGCAGGCCGTGGTGACCGGCTTGAACCGCGTCTCGCTGGCGGCGCGGCCCGCCGCCCTCACCACCGCGGCGAGGGCCCCGTGATGGCCCGCTTGCCCTCCCCTTCCCCGTTCCGTTCCGTGTCAGGTCCCGCCATGCGAACCGCCCGTCCGCTCATCGTCGTTCTCGCCGCCCTGACGACGGCCGCCTGCGGCGCGCCGGATCGCCTGCGCAACGTCGGCCAGGCTCCCGCGCTCTCGGCGGTCGACAACCCGCAGACCCGCCCCGGCTACCGGCCCGTCTCCATGCCCATGCCGGAGCCGCAGCCGATCTCGCACAACCCCAACTCGCTCTGGCGCAACGGCTCGCGCGCCTTCTTCCGCGACCAGCGGGCCCAGCGCGTCGGCGACATCCTGACCGTCAAGGTGAAGTTCCAGGACCAGGCCAACATCCAGAACACCACCAACCAGTCGCGCACCGGCTCGCAGACCATGGGCACGCCGAGCCTCTTCGGCGCCGAACGCCTCATCGCCCGCACCGGCGCCGATCCCTCGAGCCTCGTCTCCACCACCGGCACCAATTCCAACGAGGGCAAGGGCACCGTCACCCGCTCCGAGACCCTGACCACCAACGTCGCGGCCGTGGTCATGCAGGTCCTGCCGAACGGCAACCTCGTGCTCGAGGGCAAGCAGGAGATGCGCGTCAACTTCGAGGTGCGCGAACTCATCGTCGCCGGCGTCGTCCGCCCGGAGGACATCGAGAGCGACAACACCATCGATTCCAACAAGATCGCCCAGGCCCGCATCGGCTATGGCGGCCGCGGCCAGATCACCGACCAGCAGCAGCCGCGCTACGGCCAGCAGGTGCTCGACGTGCTCCTGCCCTTCTGACGATCCAACGAGCTCCCAGCCGTCCCCGCTCCCCAGCGACCACGGCAAGTCCGGCGCCGTCCGCGTTCTCCCGACGCGGGCGGCGTCGGCGTTGGGGGGCCGAAGCGTCAAGGGCTGACGGGAATGCCCCACAGAAGGACGCCATGGGTGGGGCCACACGTTTTGCGCGGGGCCGCCACGTGATCCGGTTCCTCCGCCGTCATGCCCGGGCTCGGCCCGGGCATCCACGAATTCCTTGAGACCGCGGTGTTCAAGTCGTGGATGGCCGGGACAAGCCCGGCCATGACGGCGAGGGCGGCGCCTGCGTTGGCACGGTCGTGCCAGGCTCGCCTTGATCCAGGATTTGGGACGCCTTCGTCGCCTTGCGACCTCCGGTCTGGCGCTCCCCTCGCCTGTCGGGAAGAGCGAAGAGGTGGGGCCTTTCTCTTCTGGCGCAGAAGCCGCCGCCGCCGCCCCAAAATGAAACGGCCGCCCCGAGGGGCGGCCGGATTGTCCCGACGCGGTGCGGCGGTCTACTCGTCGCGGTAGACCCGCTCGCGGCGCTCGTGCCGCTCCTGGGCCTCCAGCGACAGCGTCGCGATGGGGCGGGCCTCCAGGCGCTTCAGCGAGATCGGATCGCCGGTCTCCTCGCAGAAGCCGTAGCTGCCGTCCTCGATGCGGGCGAGGGCCGCATCGATCTTGGCGATCAGCTTGCGCTGGCGGTCGCGCGCCCTGAGTTCGATCGCGCGGTCCGTCTCGGACGAGGCGCGGTCGGCGATATCGGGATGGTTCTGGTTCTCATCCTGCAGGTTCTGCAGGGTTTCCTTGGCCTCGCGGAGGATGTCGTCCTTCCAGGCCAGGAGCTTCTTGCGAAAATACTCTTTCTGCCGCTCGTTCATGAACGGCTCCGAGTCATTCGGGCGGTAGTCCGCTTCCAACTCCAACGTCATGCACCGAACCCCTCATGATTCACGGATGCAGGCCCCGTGTTTCGGCGCGCTCATAGCACTCGTCCCGGGGCCGTACAACCTGAAACCGGGTCATCCGGCCGTCATGGACGGGCAAGCGCACGACCCCGAAAGGCAGGAACCGTGCCAGAAGGGAGGTTTTCCGGGAGTTTCAGGGGCTTGGCCGGAGGTGCCGTAGGGTTCAGGCCTTGGCCGCCGCCTCGCGCTTGGCGAGTTCGACCTGGGCCCGGAGGTCGATCTCGGCGAGCACCCCGTCGAGGCCGGGATCACCCGACTCCTCGAGGGTCCCGGCGGTCAGGCTGCGCAGCTTCAGGAGCACCGCCGGCAGCGGCTCGCCGGCGAGGAGGGACAGCTTCAGGTCGTCGAGGAGGTCGAGCGACTGGCGCCCGCGCTGCATGGCGCGGCGGCGCTTCTCGCGGCGGTCCTCCGGCTGCATGCCCTGCACGGCCAGAAGCGTCTCGAGGCCGGCGGCCGCCATGGCGGGGCGGGCGGAGGTGCCGGCCGGCGTCTCGGTCCGCGCGCCGGGCAGCTCGAACGCGGCGCGAGGCCGGTCGGCCTTCTGGGCCGGCTGGCCGGTGGTGACGGCTCCGATGGCAGGCGGCGTGATGATCCGCATGGGTCCCTCTCCGGAACGGCCGCTTCAGCAAGGCGCAACAGGTCTTTCGATGGCGTTAAGAGAGCCACGCCATGGTTAAGGGGCGGTTAATGCCCGGCAAGACTTGCCGGGCGGCAGCCGCGACGCCCCTCGCAGCTCTCCGATCCCGACAAAACTTCGTTTACGGATCAATGACTTGATGCCGAGACGAGGCTTGGCACGGCGCGTGCTGGTCTCAAGCCTCATCAGGGGTATTCCATGATCCGCCGCCTCGTCCTTCTTCTGAGCCTCCTCGCCCTGGCCGCACCGGCTGCGGCGACGACGTCGCGCATCAAGGACCTCGTCGACGTCGAGGGTATCCGCGAGAACCAACTGATCGGCTACGGTCTGGTGGTCGGCCTCAACGGCACCGGCGACACCCTGAACAACTCGCCCTTCACCCGCCAGTCCATCCAGTCGATGATGGAGCGCCTCGGCGTCAACACGCGCGGCATGAACCTGCGCACCGCCAACGTCGCAGCGGTCATGGTCACCGCCAACCTGCCGCCCTTCTCCACCCAGGGCACCCGCATCGACATCAAGGTCTCGGCCATGGGCGACGCCCGCTCCCTGCAGGGCGGCGAGCTCCTGGTGACGCCGCTCGTCGGCGCCGACGGCGAGGTCTATGCGGTCGGACAGGGCGCCGTCGCCATCGCCGGCTTCCAGGCCCAGGGCGCCGCCGCCTCCATCACCCGCGGCGTGCCGACGGTCGGCCGCGTCTCCAACGGCGGCATCGTCGAACGCGAGGTCGCCTTCTCCATCAACCGCATGGCCTCCCTGAAGCTCGCCCTGCGCAATCCGGACCTCACCACCGCCCGCCGCATCGCTGCCGCCATCAACGACTTCATCGGTGCACCCACCGCCGAGCCGACAGACCCCGCCACCATCCACCTCAAGGTGCCGGCCCGCTTCGAGGGCAACATCGTCGCCCTCCTCACCGAGATCGAGCAGCTCCGCGTCCAGCCCGACCAGGTCGCCAAGGTCGTCATCGACGAGGCCTCCGGCATCATCGTGATGGGCAAGGACGTGCGCGTCTCCACCGTCGCCATCGCCCAGGGCAACCTCACCGTCACCATTTCCGAGCGGCCCCAGGTCAGCCAGCCGAACCCGCTCGCCCAGGGCCAGACGGTCGTCACCCCGCGCACGCAGATCCAGGCGACCGAGGAGGGCAAGCGCCTCGCCCTGGTCCGCGAGGGCGTGTCGCTGCAGGAACTCGTCGACGGGCTGAACGCGCTGGGCATCGGCCCGCGCGACATGATCGCCATCCTCCAGGCCATCAAGGCGGCCGGCGCGCTCCAGGCCGAGATCGAGGTCCTCTGATGCGCAGCCAGACCCCCGAACGTCCGGCGATCAACGCCACCACGCCTGCCGCCGCCCGCGTCGCCGGCTCGCGCGAGCAGCGCGCCTGGTCGCAGGCGCAGAACTTCGAACAGGTGTTCCTCAACACCATGTTCTCGCAGATGTTCACCGGCATCGGCACGGAATCGCCCCTCGGCGGCAAGCAGAGCGAGGCCTGGCGCGGCATGCTCGTCGACGAATACGCCAAGTCCGTCACCGGCCAGGGCGGGGTCGGCCTCGCCAGCCACGTCTATCGCGAACTGATCGGCGCGCAGGAAGCCGCGCCGCGCCGCCTGCCGGCAAGGAACTGAGCCATGCAGCAGCCCGCCACCCGCCCCGCCCCGCCGCCCTTCGCCAGCCCGGCCGAGGCCCTCGCCTTCGTCGACGGGCTCCGCCAGACCATGGCCGAGCTGCGCTCCGTCCTCACCGAGGAGACGGCGCTGGTCCGCGCCGCCAGGATCAAGGCCGCCCGCCCCTTCGAGCTGCGCAAGACCGAGCTGTCGCACCGCTATCTCGCCGACCTCACCCGCCTGAAGCTCCACGGCGCCGCCCTGCGCGCCCATGCCGGCCCCGCGCTCGCGGGCATCGAGGCCGAGCACGAGGCCCTGCAGGAGGCGCTGCAGGTCAACCTCGCCGTGCTCGCCACCGCCCACGCCGTCGCCGAGGGCATCATCCGCCACGTCTCGCAGACGGTGCAGGCGCGCCGCGCGCCTTCCGGCTACGGCGCCAATGGTCGTGCCCATGCCCCCGCCCCGCGCGCCGCCGCCCCGGTCGCCGTGGTGCGCAGCCTCTGACCAGTCGTGGAGAGTCTTCGACATTTTTTACAAGATGTCGCGCTGCAACATTTACCATATGTCCTAACGTGAGTTTAGGACTTCGTCGTCATGATCCGGCACTTGGGAGAAGAGGGATCACGAGGTTCCTCCCCCACAGGGAGTACCGGTCATGGACATTCCGTCCTCACGACCGGCCGTCGGAACGATTTCTACCGGGCGGCCGGATACCGTCCAGTACCGC
>LNFH01000174.1 GCA_001464235.1 Rhizobiales bacterium Ga0077556
GCTCGGTGAGCGAGGAGACGTCGCGCAGCACCGTGCCGGCCACGTGGGTCAGCTGGCCGATCTGGCCGTTGAGCATCCGCGTCGAGGTCTCGGCGGCGGTGGACGCCGTCTCGGCCGAGGAGGCGAACTGGCCGATGCGCTCGGCCAGCTGGTCGTTGATCGCCGCCAGCGACTGCTCGGTCTGCGCGGCGACCGCGCGGATCGAGCCGTTGGTCTCGCCGAGGCGGGAGAGGATCGAGCCGATCTCGCCGCGCAGCTGCTCGTTGGTCGCGGTGAGGGCGACCACCGATTCGCGGGTGTCGGTCTCGATCTGGCTGCGCAGCTGCTCGGAGCTCTCCGCCAGGATGCGCGCGGCCTGCTCGCTGGAGTCGGAGATGCCGCGGGTGACGTCGATGCCGGTCTGCGACAGGACGCGGGTGATCTCCGCGCCCTTCTGGCCGATGACCTCGGCGATGGCACCGCCGCGGTTCTCCAGCGCGCGCACCACGATGTCGCCGACGCGGCTGACCTCGTTGGTTATCTGCATGCCGTTGTCGCCGAGGCGGGTGACGAGGTTGTTGCCGCGGTCGTCGAGCAGCGAGGCGAGCTCGGCCGAACGGGCGCCGAGGACCGCGTTGATCTCGTTCACGCGGGTCGAGAGGCCCTGGGTGATGTCGTTCGAGATGACGGAGAGCGTGCGCTCCACGTCGTCGGCATTGGCGCGCAGGGTCTGCGTGACCGCTTCCACCTTCTCGGTGAGGGTCTCGGCAATGTGCGAGCCGCGGGCGTCGAGGGTCTGCGAGACGAGTTCGAGCCGGCCGACCACGACCTCCTCGAAGCGGGCGACGCGGGTGTCGAGCGTCTCGGCGACCTCGAGCGCACGGCCGCCGAGGGTGCGGTTGATCTCCTCCGCCTTGTCCGACAGCGTCGCGGTGATGAGGTCGGACTTGGAGGTGAGGGTGTAGGTCACCTCGTCCGACTTCTCGCTGAGGAGGCGGGTGATCTCGTCCGACTTGGAGGTGAGGGTATAGGTCACCTCGATGGACTTGTCGGAGAGGAGACGGGTGATCTCGTCCGATTTGGCCGCCAGCGCATAGGCGACCTCCTCCGACTTGTCGGTGAGGAGGCGTGTGATCTCGCCGGACTTCGAGGCGAGCGTGTAGGTCACGTCCGCCGACTTGTCGGACAGGACGCGGGTGATGTCCTCCGACCGCGCCGCGAGGTTCTGGGCGATGTCCTCCGAGGTGGTGGCGAGGTTGCGCGCCATCTCCTCCGACCGGGTCGCGAGGTTCTGGGCGATGTCCTCCGAGGTCGTGGCGAGGTTGCGCGCCATTTCCTCCGACCGCGTCGTCAGGTTGAAGACGATCTGGTCCGACTTGTCGTTGAGCAGGCGGGCGAGGTCGTCCGACTTCGAGGTGAGGTTCGAGGCGATCTCGTCCGACTTGGTGGCGAGGTTCGAGGCGATCTCGAACGAGCGCGTCGCCAGGTTGTTGGCGATCTCGTCCGACTTGGAGGTCAGCGTCTGCGTGATCTCGTCCGACTTCGAGGTGAGGTTGTAGGTGATCTCCGCCGACTTGTTCTCCAGCGCCTCGGTCACCGCCTTGCCGCCCTCGCCGAGCACCTTGGCGAGTTCGAGCGTGCGGTTGGCCAGGGTCTCGTTGAAGGCCTGGGCGCGGGTGTCGAGGGCCTGGTCGATGCGCGCAAGGCGTCCGTCCAGGGCCTCGGTGATCTCGCCCGACTGGCGGGCGACCCGCTCGGCGAACTCGCGTGCGTCGCCGGCGATCCGGTCGGCCAGCGCCACGCCCTTGCCCGAGATGGTCTCGTCGAGCGCGGAGATGTGGCCGGTGAGCTTGTGGTCCAGCAGGGCGGTGTGGTTGGCGACCTGCTCGGTGAGGAGCGAGGCATGGGCGCCGACGCGGCTCTCGAAGTCGCCGGTCAGGCGACCGACCGCGTCCTCGAGGTTGAGGGCGTGGCGGCTGACCGAATCCTCCAGCGTCGTGGCGTAGTGCGCCACCCGGCCCTCGAAGGAGGCGGTGTGGCGCAGGATCGCCTCGTCGAGGCCGGTGGCGTGCTGTGACACGCGGCCCTCGAACTCCGCGGCATGGCGGCCGATCGCCTCTTCGAGAGCGCCGGCATAGTGGCTGACGCGGCCCTCGAACTGGACCGTGTGGCGGCCCATCGTCTCGTCGATGAGCGTCGCATAGTGGCCGAGGCGGCCGTCGAACTGGGCGGTGTGACGGCCCATCGTCTCGTCGATGGCGGTGGCGTAGTGGCCGACGCGGCCCTCGAACTGGGCCGTATGGCGGCTCATCGTGTCGTCGAGGGTCGTCACGTAGTGGCCGACGCGACCTTCGAACTGCGAGGTCTGGCGGACGATGACGTCCTCCAGGTTGACCGCGTGCTGGCCGATCCGGGTGTCGAAGCCCGAGGTGTAGCGCAGGAACGCATCCTCGAGGCCGGCAGCCTGGGCCCCCATGCGCGTCTCGAAGCCGTTGGTGTAGCGGGCATAGGCCTCCGCGAGGCTGGCCGCATGCTCGCCCATCCGGGCGTCGAAGCCGCTGGTGTAGCGGCCGTAGGCGTCCTCGAGCTGGGCCGCCTGTTCGCCGAGGCGCGTCTCGAAGCCGCTGGTGTAGCGGTTGAAGGCGTCCGCCAGCCCGTTCGTATGGGCGGCGACCCGCGTCTCGAAGCTCTCGGCGTAGCGGCTGATCGAATCCTCGAGGCTCGCCGCATGGGCCGCGACACGGGTCTCGAAGCCGGAGGTGTGGCGGTTGATGGCGTCGTCGAGCGCCACGACGTTCTGGGCGATGCGGGTGACGACGGATTCGCCCTGGACGGTGGCGGTCTCGGTGATCTCGCCGGCCACGCGGCGCAGCTGGCTGGTGACCTCCTCGCCGCGCAGGGCGAGGGCGTTGGTCACCTGGGCGCCGATGTCGCCGATGCGCTGGGTGAGGTCCGTGCCCTGGGTGGCGAAGGTCGACAGCACGTCGGTGCCGGCGAGTTCGATCTCCTGGCGCAGGTTGGCGGTCCGCTCCGAAATGGCGGTGGTGACGGTCTCGCTGGCGCGGTGGAGAGCCAGCTGCACGTCCTGTGCCTTCTCGGTGAGACTCTCGACCACCTGGATGCCGACGTCGCCGATGGCGTTCTTGGCCTCCGCGGTGCGCTGGGTGATGGCCTCGGCGATGAGCTGGCCGGTGACGGCCAGGCGCTTGTCGAGTTCGTCGCCGTGGGTGGTGACGGTCTGGTGCAGCTTGTCGCCGGTCTCGGCGATGCGGTCGGCGAGGGCGCCGCCACGCACGGTGATGGTCTCGGCGACGTAGCTGCCGGTGGAGTCGAGCTTGTTGACGACCTCCGAGCCGCGCTCGGTGAGCTCGCCCACCAGCCGTTCGCCGGTGTCGCGCAGGCGGGTCGTCACCTCGTTGCCGCGCAGCGACAGCTCGGACACGAAGGCCTCGCCCGTCTCGCGCAGGGTGGTGGTGACCTCGCCGCCGCGGGTCGAGAGCTCGGCGACCAGGGTGACGCCGGTGTCGCGGATGGTCGAGGCGACATAGTCGCCGCGCGTCGACAGTTCGGAGATGAGGTTCTCGCCGGTGTCGCGCAGCGTCGAGGCGACATAGTCGCCACGGGTCGACAGCTCGGTGATGATGCTCTCGCCGGTCTCCTTGAGGGTGGAGGTGACGAAGCCGCCGCGATCCGACATCTCGGCAATCAGCGCCTCGCCGGTCTCGCGCAGGGTCGAGGAGACCTCGCCGCTGCGGGCGGCCAGTTCGGAGATGAGCGTCTCGCCGGTGGTACGCAGCGTCTGCGACACCTCGCCGGTGCGCGCCGTCAGCTCGGTCACCAGGCTGTCGCCGGTCTCCTTCAGGCGCGCCGACACCTCGTCGGAGCGGGAGGCGATGGCCTGGGTGATCTCGGCGCTGGTGAGCGCCAGGTGATTGGTCATCGCCGTGCCGGTCTCGGACAGCTTGGCCGCCATGCTCGTGCCGGTCTCGGCCATGGTGACGGTGACGATGTTGCCGGTGTCTGTCAGCACGGAGGTGACGCGGTCGCCGGTCGTCGACAGGGCGCGCGTGACCTCGTCGCTGGTGGAGGCGAGGCGGTCGACGATGTCGGAACCGCGCAGCTGGATCTGGTCGATCATCGTGTCGCCGGCGCGGCCGAGCGCCAGGGTGATGGCTTCCGCCTTCTCGCCGAGCGAGGAGGTGACGCGCATGCCGGACTCGTCGATGCGACGGGCGAGCTGGTCGCCGGCATCGGCGATCTGGCTGGCCACCTGCTCGTGGACGCCGGTCATGGAGGAGCGCACGCGCTCCGCATTGGTGACGATGGCCTCGCGCTGGGTGACGAGTTCCTCGATGAGGGCGCGCACGCGCAGCTCGTTGTCGCTGTAGGCGCGCTCGAGGGACGCCACCTCATTGTGGACGAGGGTCTCGAGCTCGCCGGCGCGGGCCAGCGCCCGCTCGACGCCGTCGCCCATGGCGGCGACCTCGCGGCGGATCGCCTGACCGACCGAGACCACGGCCTAGCGCGCCACCGTCTCGGGCTCGGCGAGCCTCAGGGCGACCTCGCTCATGCCCTGGGCGACGATGCGCATTTCCTGGGAGCGGCGGATGAGCGCGCCCATGACGAAGAAGAACATCACCGGCAGCAGCAGGACGGCCGCGAGCGTCAGGGTCTGCGGCGCCAGCGGGTCGGGCAGGGCCGAACCGTAGACGCGGGAGGCGATGGCGAGGCCTGCGCCCAGCCAGGCGATGGAGAGGAGGGCCGCGGTCCACAGCGGCGCGGTGGACGGGCGTCGCGACAGGCGCTCGAGCATCTGGGCGAGGTCGCGCCGGTCGTCGTTGGCCGGCGGCTGGGAGGGCGAGACCACCTGGTCGGAGCGGCGGGCATCGGCGAAGAGGTCCTCGTCGACCCGCATCGCCTCGCTGGAGCTGCGCGAGGCGCCGTCGCGTCCGCCGGTCCGCGTCGCCGTCTTCGCCTGGTCTTCGCTCGCCAGGTTCAGTGCGTCCTGGATGGCCGCGAGGGCCGCCTCGGCCGGATCCTGCGCCTTCTTCGGAGTGTTCGCCATGGTGTCGCCCGCATCCTCTGACTGCCGACCGTCTTTCGTCCACCCGGAGGTTGCGCCCCAAGTGCCTCTTGGACGCAACAACACGGATGGCAGACAACAGTCCGCCGCAGCATGTAATCTACCGGGGGGTCCTAAGGATTGAAACCTGTCGGAGCCGCAGTTTCGGATTCATCGTTAACGGATAGGTAACCATGACCGACGAAGGCCGTCCCGCAGGAGGCCGCGGCAAGCCGGGTGCCGTCGCGTCCTCCTCGCCCGAACCGAGCCCCGTGCAGCGCCGCTGGCTCGTCCGCGGCGCCGACCAGCCCGGTGGAAAACTTCCCCTGTTCGACACCGGTGGACGCGAGGTGCCGAAGGCGACCATCCGCGCCTGCCTCGCCGCCGGATGGGCCGAGCCCTGGTTCACCAACCCGGTGAAGCCGGACTGGCTCGTCTGCAAGCTGACGGCGAAGGGCTACCGCGCCGTCGGTCTGGAGCCCCCGCCGGGCATCGGCTGAAGTCGCAGCCGTGTTTACCCTCGGTCAACCGAATCGCTCGAATTCGCGGCGAAAGCGGCTGACTTTAACCCCTCTTTGGCCCGCCCGCCGCCATGGTCGGCGCATAGGGACGAGGGGAGGTTCAAACTCCCCCGCAGGCAGAACCGGCCGCTGAGGGGCGGCCTTCGTCAACAGGGGACACAATGACCATGGCGCGTATCATGTCGGACGACCATCTGGGCAGCAGCCTGCCCGTCGATCTCACCCATCTGTCGCGGCAGACCTTCGGCGACCACGACCTCGAGCGCGAGGTGCTGGTGCTCTTCGAGCGCCAGTCGCGCACCATGCTGGAGCGGCTTCGCAACGCCACCAACGCAAAGACCTGGGCCGAGGCCGCCCATACGCTGAAGGGCTCGGCCCTCGGCATCGGCGCCTTCGGTGTCGCCCAGGCGGCCGAAGCGGTCGAATGCGACCAGGTCGACCATCTCTCCTCGCGCGCCTGGGACGACCTCGCCCGCCTGGAGAGCGCGGTCGCCGAGGCCAACGGCTTCATCGCCACGCTGCTGCGCGCCGCCTGACGCGGCCCGCTCGCGCGGAAGGAATGCCCGCCCGCCACTGGCGGACTGGCATGCCTTTCGCTATGTCATCGTCCATGGGAACCGCCGCGCGGCCGTAGCGGCGGTTTCTTCGTGTCGGGACCTGCCGGGTCCGCCGACGTCACGCGAAGGGCAGGGAGCCGATGCCTCAGATCATCTTCATCGACCACGCTGGCGAGAAGCGTCCGGTGGAAGCCACTGCCGGCTCCACCGTCATGGAGGCCGCCATCAAGAACGGCGTTCCCGGCATCGTCGCCGAATGCGGCGGCGCCTGCGCCTGCGCCACCTGCCACGTCTATGTCGACGACGCCTGGAAGGAAGCGACCGGCGAGCCCTCCCACATGGAGGAGGACATGCTCGACTTCGCCTTCGACGTGAAGCCGACCTCGCGCCTGTCGTGCCAGATCAAGGTCACCGACGCCATGGCCGGCCTGATCATCCACACGCCCGAGCGGCAGGGCTGAGGCGCCGCCCCTGCTCCGGCAGAGGCGTCATGTGCCGATCGGTCTTGGCAAGACCCGCCGAACCCGGTTGATGGCGGGCAGACGCGCGGAGACAAGCGCCATGCCCCCCCAGACGGCCGAACGGCCGCTCGCCGCCATTGCCGCCCAGTTCGTCTGCTTCACGCTCGTCTCGGTCGCCGACACGATCCTCAAGATCATCGTCACCGAACTGCCGAGCTGGCAGATCATGGCGCTGCGCAGCGCCTCCGGCCTCGCCATCCTGACGCCCATCATCCTCGTGCAGATGCTGCGCGGCCGGGGAACCATCGTCACGCGCCGTCCCTTCGCCCACCTGTTCAGGGCGAGCCTGTCCGCCGTGTCGGTTTTCGCCTATTTCGAGGCCCTGCGCGAACTCGACCTGCCGGTGGCGACCGCCATCCTCTTCGTCACCCCGTTCTTCGTGGTGGCCCTCTCGGGCCTCGTGCTGCGCGAGCCGGTCGGACTCAACCGCTGGATCGCCGTCGCCGTCGGCTTCCTCGGCGCCCTCGTCATCATCCGTCCGGGTCCCGAGGGCGTGTCGATCGCCGCGCTGCTCGCGGTGCTCTCCGCAGCAACGTGGGGCGCGGCCATGGTCGCCATCCGCGCGCTCGGCAAGACCGAGGGCACGCTGTCGGTGCTCTTCTACTTCAACCTCTTCATCTGCATCATCGCGCTCTGCTTCGCCATTCCGGGCTGGCAGCCGGTGCCGCTCTGGCTGCTCGGCGTGATCGCCCTCAACGCGGTCATCCAGCTCGTCGCGCAATCCTTCATGCTGATGGCCTTCCGCTTCGCCTCCGCCTCGGTCTCGGCGCCGGTGCAGTACACGCAGCTGCTCTGGTCGGTCGCCGCCGGCTGGTTCGTCTTCTCCGTCATTCCGGGCCCGCAGGTCTTCCTCGGGGCGGCGATCATCGTCGCCAGCGGCCTCTATCTCATCTGGTCGGAACGCCGCTCCCGGCGGCCGGGTTGAGCCCGCGGCCCTTGCCCCGGCGCCCGCCAGGGGGCACATGACGGCCATGGGGAGCACAATGCGCCGGCTGATCCTGTTGAGGCACACGAAATCGGACTGGCCGGCCGGCATGGTGGATTTCGAGCGCCCGCTCGCCGCGCGCGGGCGCCGTGCCGCGCCCCTCATGGGCCGCCTGCTCGTCGACCGCGGCCTCGTCCCCGATCGCGTCGTCGTCTCGCCCGCCGCCCGCACCGTCGAGACCTGGTCGCTGGCGAGCGCAGGGCTCGTCCAGCTTCCGCCCGGCGAGCAGGATGGCCGGATCTACGAAGCGCCGGCCTATGAGCTCGCCAACGTCATTCGCGAGACGGCGGACGAGGTGGGCACGCTCCTCCTCGTCGGCCACAATCCCGGCATCGAGACGCTCTGTGCCGACCTCGTCGCCGACGGTCCGGCCGACCAGCGCCGACGCATCTCGCGCAAGTACCCCACCGGCGGGCTCGCGGTGATCGACTGCGCCATCGACACCTGGCGCGACCTCGCCCCCGGCTGCGGCACGCTGGTCTCGTTCACGGCGCCGCGCGACCTCGACAGCGAGGCCGAGTAGATGGTCTGGACCGGGTGGATGAACGAGACGCGGCTGGCGGCGCGGTCCATCGCCGCCTATGCGACCGACTGGGTCAATCCGACCCTCAGGCTCGGCGTCACCGGCCTGTCGCGCTCGGGTAAGACGGTGTTCATCACCGCCCTGGTGCACGGCCTGCTCACGGCCTCGCGCTGGCCGGTCTTCGAGGCGCAGGCGCAGGGTCGCATCGCGCGCGTGCGCCTGGAGCCGCAGCCCGACGACGGCATTCCCCGCTTTCCCTACGAGGACCACCTCGCGACGCTCACCGGACCGCGCGCCTGGCCGGAGGGCACGAAGCGCATCAGCGAAATCCGCCTCGCCATTGATTTCGCGTCGAATTCCGGCTTCATGCGCGGCACCGAGAAGACGCTCACCCTCGACATCGTCGACTATCCCGGCGAGTGGCTGCTCGACCTGCCGCTGCTCGCGCAGTCCTATGCGGAATGGTCCCGCCGCAGCATCGAGGCGGCCCGCCGCCCGCCGCGCGCGGCGCTGGCCGAGGAGTGGCTCGCCGCCACCGCCGAGGTCGAGCCCTTCGGCAAGGGCGGCGAGGCGGAGGCCCGCCGCCTCGCCGACGCCTTCACGCGCTACCTGAAATCCTGCCGCGACGAGCGCGTCTCGCTCTCCACCCTGCCGCCGGGGCGTTTCCTGCTGCCCGGCGAGATGGAGGGCTCGCCCGCGCTCACCTTCGCACCGCTCGACCTCCAGGGCCGCGAGCCGGCCGGCGACAGCCTCGCCGCGCTGATGGAAAAGCGTTTCGAGAGCTACAAGCGGCTGGTGGTGATGCCCTTCTACGCCAACCATTTCGCCACGCTCGACCGGCAGGTGGTGCTGGTCGATGCGCTCGCCGCCCTCAATGCCGGGCCGGCGGCGCTCGCCGACCTCGAACTGGCGCTGGCCGACGTGCTGACCGCCTTCCGCCCGGGCAGCAATTCCATTCTCTCCTCCATGCTGGCGCGGCGCATCGACCGCATCCTCTTCGCCGCCACCAAGGCCGACCACCTGCACCAGACGAGCCACGACCGGCTGGAGGCGCTGCTCAAGCGCCTGACCGACCGGGCCATCCGCCGCGCCGAGTTCGCGGGTGCGCGCGTCGAGCCCATCGCGCTCGCCTCGCTTCGCGCGACGCGCGAGACGACGGTCACCCGCCGCGGCCAGAGCCTCGCCTGCATCGTCGGCACGCCCATGCCGGGCGAACAGGCGGGCGGCGAGGCCTTCGACGGCGCGCGCGAGGTGGCGGTCTTCCCCGGCGAGCTGCCGGTCGATCCCTCCGGCCTCTTTGCCGGGCCCGACGCCTTCCGCGGCGAGGACTACCGCTTCGTCCGCTTCCTGCCGCCGACGGCCGATCCCGCCCAGGCCCTGCCGCACATCCGCCTCGACCGGGCGGTGGAATTCCTCATCGGAGACCGGCTGGCATGAGCAAGGGACCGACCCTCAAGCCGCAGGTCTTCGACCTCCAGTCCGACGCGGTGGAGATCGCCCCGCCGAGCGACGCACCGGTGGTCGACCGGCCGCCGGAGACGGTGATCGCCGAGGAGGCCGCGCCGCCCCCCGGGCGTGCCAGCCTGTGGACGCGCCTGTTCTGGACCGGGCTCGGCGGCCTCGTCTCGCTCGCCTTCGGCATCGCCGTATCGACGCTGATCGACGACCTCTTCACCCGCGCCGCCTGGCTCGGCTGGGCGGGCGTCGCGGCCCTCGTCCTGTTCCTGATCGGCGGCCTGGCCCTGCTCGGGCGCGAGGTCTTCGCCCTGCGCAGCCTCGCGCGCCTCGACACGCTGCGCGAACGGGCGGCGCGCGCCCTGCTGGACAAGGACGACGAGGCCGCAGCCCGGGTGGCGAGCGATCTCCTCGCCGCCATGGCCGGCAATGCCCGCACGGCGCGCGGTCGTACCGCCGTCCAGGCGGCCTTCGCCGAGGGCATCATCGACGGCGCCCAGCGCCTGCGCATCGTGGAGCGCGAGCTCCTGGAACCGCTCGACCGCGAGGCGACGCGCCTGGTGGCCGAGGCGGCGCGCCGCGTCTCCGTCGTCACCGCCGTCAGCCCGCGCGCGGCGGTGGATCTCGCCATGGTCTTCGCCACCGCCGTCCGGCTGATCCGCCGCATCGCGGAGGTCTATGGCGGCCGTCCCGGCACGCTGGGCATGTTCAAGCTCATCCGCCACGTGCTCGCGCACATGGCGGTGACCGGCGGCATGGCCGCGGGCGACACGGTGCTCGACCAGATCGTCGGCCACGGGCTGGCGGCGAAGCTCTCCGCCAAGTTGGGGGAGGGGGTCCTGAACGGGCTTCTCACCGCGCGCCTCGGCATCACCGCCATCGCCGTGTCGCGCCCGCTGCCCTATGTCGGCGCGCCGCGGCCGGACGTGCGCGACCTCGTCGGCGACGCCATCACCCTGCGCGGCGACAAGGGCTGAGGCGGCTCAGGCCCGGGGTTTCACGGCGGGCAGGAGGATGGCCGGCGGGTCCAGCGGGTCGAAGCTGTCCGGCCGGTTCTTGGTCAGCCACAGCGACATCTGCCACACCGTGTAGCCGCCGATGAAGACGACGAGGCCCATCAGGCCCCAGTTGACGGCACGGACGGCCTGGATCGTCAGATAGGCGAGAGACAGGGCGAGGCCCGCCGTCGTCGCCGCGATGATCACATAGCGCCAGGCCGGCTCGCCGGCGATGAAGCTCGCTTTCGGCGAGGTCCGGGCGATGGTGGCGCAGAGCGCCCGCACGAAGGCGGCGAAGGGCGCGTCATGGGCCTCGATCTCGACCATGCCGCGCCAGGAGACGTTGGAGAACCAGATCTTCTTGCCCAGCCGCTGGCGCACCTCGACCCGGTAACGACGGGTGTAGAGATTGGCGGGGCGGAAGACGAGGCGCACGCTTTCGATCTGGTGCAGCGGCAGCCGGCCGGAGGAGCGCCCGTCCGACCACGCGAGATCGCGCTCCTCGATGGTGAAGCTGATCTCCGGGCCGATCAGTTTCGGGCGATGCCTGAAAGTCGGCCGGCCCTCGGCGTCGCGCCAGAGGGCGGTGTCGTCCGGAACGGCGTCGGCGGGGGCGGTGGTCCTGATCATGGCGCGTCTCTACACGCGGCTTGGACGCAGCGGAAGGCGGCGATCGCACCAAGCGTAACCTTACCGCGAGGTCGCATCGCCGCAGGGCCGCCGCGCGCCCGCCGCGAGGCCCTGCGGCCTTGCCTCCCCGGCCGGCCCAAGCCATGATCCCCGCACGTTTTTTCGCCTTCGCGTCGGGGAGTGTTCCATGAAGGCCATCATCGTCGGCGGCGGTGTCGGGGGACTGACCACCGCCCTCATGCTCGCCGAGCGCGGCATCGGCTGCGAGGTCTACGAGCAGGCCTCCGAGATCCGCGAACTCGGCGTCGGCATCAACACCCTGCCGCACGCCATCAAGGAACTGGCGGGCCTCGGCCTCTTGCCGCGCCTCGACGACGTCGCCATCCGCACCCACGAGCTGATCTACACCAACCGCTTCGGCCAGGAGATCTGGCGCGAGCCGCGCGGTGTCGAGGCCGGCTTCGACGTGCCGCAATTCTCCATTCACCGCGGCCGCCTGCAGACGGTCATCCACCAGGCTGTCCGCGCGCGGCTCGGCGAGAGCCGCATCTTCACCGGCCACCGCCTCGGCGCCTGGAAGCAGGACGACAGCGGCGTCACCGCCTGGTTCTTCGACCGCGAGGGCCGCCATGTCCGCACCGCCCACGGCGACGTGTTGATCGGCGCCGACGGTATCCACTCAACCGTGCGCCGGTCGCTTTTCCCGAACGAAGGCCCTCCGGCGTGGAACGGCATCATGCTCTGGCGCGGCGCGCTGGACTGGCCGGACTTCCTCACCGGCCGCTCCATGGTGATCGCGGGCGGCATGAGCGCCAAGCTGGTGATCTATCCGATCGCCGAGGGCCTCGCTCCGGGGCGCAAGCTCACCAACTGGGCCATCGCCGCCAAGATCGGCGAGAACAACGCGACGCCGCCGCGCCGCGAGGACTGGTCGCGTCCCGGCCGCTTCGAGGACATCATGCCCTACCTCAAGCGCTTCTCGCTGCCCTATCTCGACGCCCGCCGGATGATCGAGGCGACGCCCGAGTTCTGGGAATACCCGATGTGCGACCGCGACGCGCTGCCGCGCTGGAGCCACGGCCGCGTGACGCTTCTCGGGGACGCCGCCCATCCCATGTATCCGGTCGGCTCCAACGGCGCCTCGCAGGCGATCCTCGACGCCCGCTGCCTCGCCGATCTCCTCGTCTCCGCCGACCATCCCGTCCAGGCGCTCTGGGCCTATGAGCGCGAGCGCCTGCCGCCCACCGCCGAGATCGTTCGCATGAACCGCAAGGGCGGTCCGGAGGGCGTCATCGACGCGGTGGAGGAGCGCGCGCCCGACGGCTTTACCGACATCGACACGGTGCTGTCCTTCGAGGAGCGCAAGGCCATCGTGCGCGGCTATGCCTCGACGGCGGGCTTCTCGCAGGACAAGGTCAACCGCAAGGCGGCCTGACCTCTTCGACACGGTCGGGGGCCGCCGCGCCCCCGGACGGATCCAGCATGATCGCCAATGCCCGCATGCGCGAGGCCGCGCTTCTCCTTCTCGGCTGCGGGATCTGCCTCGGCGCGACGCTGCCGCTGCAGAAGCTGGCGGCGGCCGCCGGCGTGCAGCCGGCCTCCTGGGTCTTCGTCTCGACGCTCGGCGCCAGCATTCTCCTCACCATCGGCGCGGTGGCGCGGGGCCGGGCGCCATCGCCGCGCCACCGGGTCTATTACCTGGTCGCCGCGCTGGTCTCCTTCGTCATCCCCAACCTCATCATCTACGTGGTGATTCCGAAGATCGGCGCCGGCCTCGCGGGCATGATGTTCGCCCTCTCGCCGATCCTGACGCTGACGGTCGCCTCGCTCGTCGCGCGGCGCGTGCCGCCGCTTCTCGGCGTCGTCGGGATCGTCGTCGGCCTCGCCGGCGTGCTCGTCATCATCGCCTTCCGCGGTGACGGCGCCGGCAGCGACACCTCGCTGCGCTGGGTTCTGCTGGCGCTGTGCATCCCGGTCTGCCTTGCCTGCGGCAACGTCTACCGTTCGCACAACTGGCCGGCGGGAGCCGACTCGCTCTCGCTGGCCTCCGCCATCAACATCGTCGCGGCGGCGCTGCTCTTTGCGGCCGTCTTCGCGTCGGGGGAGGGGCTTTCCGGCCTTGCCGGGGTTCTCGGCGTGCCCGGGCTCATCATCGCGCAGATCGTCGCCACGGGCGCCAACCTCGCCATGTTCTTCCGCCTGCAGCAGGTGGGCGGGCCGGTCTATCTCAGCCAGATCGGCTATGCCGCAGCCGCCGTCGGTCTCGTCGCCGGCACGCTGGTCCTCGGCGAAAGCTATGCGCCCGCCACCTGGGCGGGCGCGCTCGTCGTCATCGTCGGCGTCGCGCTCGTCACCTATGCGCAGGCGCGGGGTTAGGGAGGCCTCGGCGCGGCTTGTGTGCCCCGGTGCCATGGCGTATCCGGGAGCCGTCGCGCCGTTCATCGACGCGACCGTAAGCGTTCACGCCAGTCAACGCGCCAAACCCCAGGACCTGATCCGGGGTGGCGCGTCGGACCGGGTCCGACACCACCAACCGGACGGTCCCCGTGAACGGATATCATTCATGCTGTCTTCCGAATTCGGCTCCGCACATCGCAGCTACAAGCTGCCGCACCGCTATGGCGCTCTGGTCATGCCGCTGGTGCTCTCGATCCTCATGACCTCCGTGGTCTCGGCGATCTCGACGGCCCTCGCCGTCGGCATCACTCCGGCCTTCGTCGGGCGCTGGCTCGGCGCCTGGGGGCTCTCCTGGATGGTCGCGTTTCCGACCCTGCTGGCGGTCCTGCCGCTCGTCCGGCGGATCGTCGCGGCCGTCGTGGCGCCGCCCTCGGCCTGAGGAGCCATGAAAAAGGCGCGGCGCCTTCCGGCACCGCGCCTCTTCCGGCCTGAAGCTTCTCGCCTCGGATCACGCGCCGGGCGGCGGCGGCAGGAAGACCACCTCGTGCTTGGCGGAGAGCGCCACCACGGCGTCCGGGTTCTGCTCCGGCAGGGAATGGATGCC
>LNFH01000175.1 GCA_001464235.1 Rhizobiales bacterium Ga0077556
CGTACCGCAAAGGGCGACTATTTCGGTCCCTTCGCCTCGGCCTGGGCCGTCGGCCGTACCATCAACGCGCTGGAGCGCGCCTTCCTCGTGCGCTCCTGCTCCGACGCCGTCTTCGAGAGCCGCACGCGGCCCTGTCTCCTCTTCCAGATCAAGCGCTGTGCCGGCCCCTGCACCGACGAGGTGGCCCCCGACGACTATGCCGCCCTGGTGAAGGAGGCGAAGCTCTTCCTCTCCGGCCGCAGCCAGGCGGTAAAGCAGCTTCTCGCCCGCCAGATGGAGGAGGCGGCCGAGGCGATGGAGTTCGAGCGCGCCGCCGTCTACCGCGACCGCCTCGCCGCCCTCTCCGCCGTCCAGGCGACGCAGGGCATCAACCCCCGCGGCGTCGACGAGGCCGACGTCTTCGCGGCTGTTCAAGAAGGAGGTCAGACCTGCATTCAGGTCTTCTTCTTCCGCACCGGCCAGAACTGGGGCAACCGCGCCTACTACCCCAAGGCCGACCGCTCGCTGGAGGCGGCGGAGGTGCTCGCTTCCTTCGTCGCCCAGTTCTACGACGACAAGCCGCCACCCGGCCTCGTGCTCCTCTCCCACGAGGTGGAGGACCAGCCGGTCCTTGCCGACGCCCTCTCCGCCCTCGCGGGACGGCGGGTGGAGGTGCAGGTGCCCCGCCGCGGCGAGAAGAAGGACCTCGTCGACCACGCCGCCCAGAACGCCCGCGAGGCGCTCGGCCGCCAGCTCGCCGAGAGCGCCTCGCAGCTCAAGCTCCTCCAGGGCCTCGCCGAGGCCTTCGGCCTGCCCGCGCCCCCGCGCCGCATCGAGGTCTACGACAACTCCCACATCATGGGCTCCAACGCCGTCGGCGGCATGATCGTCGCACCTTCAACATCAAGTCGGACATCGCGCCGGGCGACGATTTCGGCATGATGCGCGAGGTGCTGGAGCGTCGCTTCAAGCGCCTCCTGAAGGGCGCGCCGAAGGCCGGAGAACAGGCCGGGAGCGAGGACGCATCAGAGGCGCCTGCGGAAGAGGCCGAGGCCGACGGCTCCTGGCCCGATCTCGTCATCATCGACGGCGGGCCGGGCCAGCTCGCCGCCGCCCGCGCCATCCTCGACGGGCTCGGCATCGCCGACGTGCCCCTCGTCGGCATCGCCAAGGGCCGCGACCGCGAGGCCGGCCGCGAGACCTTCCACATGACCGGCCGCGAGCCCTTCCGGCTCGAGCCGCGCGACCCCGTGCTCTATTTCGTCCAGCGCCTGCGCGACGAGGCCCACCGCTTCGCCATCGGCACCCATCGCGGCCGGCGCAAAAAGGACATCCGCTCCGCCGGCCTCGCCGAGATCGGCGGCATCGGCCCTGCCCGCAAGCGTGCCCTGCTCAACCATTTCGGCACGCTGAAGGCGATCGAGCGGGCGAGCCTCGAGGACCTCCAGCGCGCCCCCGGCATCAATGCCGCCACCGCCCAGGCGGTGTACAACTTCTTCCGTCCCCAGGGCTGACGGGGCTACTCGCCCTCGCCCTTCGCCCGCGATTCCGCGATCAGCCGGTTGGTCGCGCCCTCGATGTCGGCCTCCAGCCGTTCGGCGAAGGCGACCGGCGACAGGCCGGGCGGGATCGGGTCGAGGAACTCCACCAGCACCGTGCCGGGATGGCGGAGGAAGGACTTGCGGGCCCAGAACATGCCGGAGTTCAGCGCCACCGGCTGGCAGGGCACCCCGAGCGCCCGGTAGAGATGGGCGACGCCGTACTTGTAGTCGGGCGGCGCGGCCACCGGCCGCCGCGTGCCCTCGGGGAAGATCATCACCTGCCGGCCGATGGCCGCCGCCTTGCGGGCGCCGACCGTGATGGAGGCGAGCGCCTCGCCCTTGCGGCCGCGGTCGACCGGGATCTGCCGGGCCTTCCACACCGCCCAGCCGAACAGCGGCACATAGGCGAGCTGGCGCTTGTAGACATAGGCCGGCCGGCGGAACGGCTCGAAGAAGGCGAAGGTCTCCCACGCCGACTGGTGCTTGGCGGCGACCAGCAGCGGCCCGTCGGGGATCTTCTCCATCCCCCGCCACTCGACCGTCATGTCGCAGATGACCCTGAGCGCCCAGAGGTTGCCGCGCCCCCAGAGGAGACCGATGCCGAGGACCAGTCGGTCGCCGGGCAGCAGCATGATGGGGATGAGGACCAGGAGCAGCAGCCCCGTCCACAGGTAGAAGAAGACGTTGAAGACGAGAGAACGCAGGTGGAGCATCGGGCGGATCCTTGCCGCCCGGTCCGGCGGTCTAGGTGCGGGCGGTGCGCAGCGGCGGAACGGGTGGATCGGCGGTTGCCCGGTCCAGCCGCAGTCCCACCGCCGCCATCAGGTACTTGGCATATTCGAAGCCGAGAATCTTCACGCTCGCCGCGTCTTTCCACCATCTCTGCGGATGGAGGGCGCCCGTCTGCACCGGGAAGGCGACGAGCCTGACGTCCGGCATCAGCCGCTGCAGCTCCAGCATGGTGCGCGGCATGTGGTAGCTCGAGGTCACCACCAGCAGCGAGCGGAAGGAATGCAGCCGCGTCCACTTGGCGGTCTCGATGGCGTTGCCGCGGGTGTTCAGCGCCCGGTGGTCGAGGTCGATGCAGCAGGCGAGCAGCGGCGAGGCCGCCGGCACCGCCCGGGCGAGCTCGCGCTCGCGCACCATCGGGTTGACGCCGCTGATGAGGAGCCG
>LNFH01000176.1 GCA_001464235.1 Rhizobiales bacterium Ga0077556
GTCGCCATGCGGGTGGCGCGGCGGATGGCGGAGCGGGCGCGGCCGGTGACGACGATGCTCTCCCAGGCGGGAGACGGGGTCGCCTTGGGGTCGGTGGTGATCTCCACCTCGTCGCCGTTCTGCAGCTCGGTGACCAGCGGGCGCTCGACGCCGTTGATGCGGGCCCTGGCGCAGTGGTTGCCGATGTCGGTGTGGACGGCATAGGCGAAGTCGATGCAGTTGGCCTTGCGCGGCAGGGCGATGAGCCGGCCCTTCGGCGTGAAGCAGTAGACCTGGTCGGAGAACAGCTCGAGCTTGGTGTGCTCGAGGAATTCCTCCGGGTTGTCGCCGTGGGCGAGCATCTCCACGGTGCGGCGCAGCCAGGCATAGGCGCTGCTCTCGGCGTGCTCGGCGCCGTCCTTGTAGAGGGTGTGGGCGGCGATGCCGTATTCGGCGATCTCGTGCATCTGGCGGGTGCGGATCTGCATCTCGACGCGCTGGCTCTGCGGGCCGATGACGGTGGTGTGCAGCGAGCGGTAGTCGTTGCCCTTCGGGGTGGAGATGTAGTCCTTGAAGCGCAGCGGCACCGCCGGCCAGGTGGTGTGGATGATGCCGACCGCGGCGTAGCAGGCGGCGATGTCGTCGACGAGGATGCGGAAGGCGACGATGTCGGAGAGCTGCTCGAAGGAGACCGATTTGCGCTCCATCTTGCGGTAGATCGAATAGGGCTTCTTCAGCCGTCCCGTGACCTCGGCGCTGATGCCCTCCCCCGCCAGCTTGCGGGCGAGCTGGGTCTCGATCTCCTCGATGACGGCGGCGGCGGCCTCGCGCTGGCGGTCGAGGCGCTGCTCCAGGGCCTCGTAGGCCTCGGCGTTGATCTGGCGGAAGGCCAGGTCCTCCAGCTCCTCGCGCATGTCGTGCATGCCCATGCGGCCGGCGAGGGGTGCGTAGATGTCCAGCGTCTCCTGGGCGACGCGGTTGCGCTTCGGCGCCGGCACGTAGTGCAGCGTGCGCATGTTGTGGAGCCGGTCGGCGAGCTTCACCAGGAGCACGCGCACGTCGGAGGTGATGGCGAGGAGGAGCTTCCTCAGGTTCTCCGCCTGCACGGCCTGCTTGGAGACGAGGTCGAGCTTCTTCAGCTTGGTCAGGCCGTCGACGAGCTCGGCGATGGCGGAGCCGAACTTCTCGCGGATGTCGTCCTTGGTGGCGTCGGTGTCCTCGATCGTGTCGTGCAGCAGGGCCGAGACGATGGTGGCGTCGTCCACCTTGAGGTCGGTGAGGATGGCCGCCACTTCGAGGGGATGGGAGAAATAGGGGTCCCCCGAGGCGCGCTTCTGCGTGCCGTGGGCGAGCATCGCATAGACATAGGCGCGGTCGAGCAGGGCCTCGTCGGCCTTGGGGTTGTAGCGCTTCACGCGCTCCACCAGCTCGTATTGACGCATCATGGGGGCAGGATCACCGTCGCGACGTCGGGTCAGGGGGGCCGGTCAGGATAGCACCCGCCGGGGGGAACGCCGCAAGCGCCGCGGCGGCCTAGACCCCGCGAGCCCATCGGGCCCGCGAACGCAAAAGGGCGGCCCGCCGGGCCGCCCTGACTGGGAGGGGAGACGCCGCGAGGCTCAGAGGCCGTCGTCGTCGTCGGTGTCCTCCGGCGGCTTCAGGCCCTCGAGGCCGCGCAGCAGGTCTTCCTCGCTCATGCGGTCCATGGCGACGTCGGCGTCGTCGGCGGTGGCGCCGGGGGCGGCGATCATCGGCACCATGTCCGGCTCGGGCTCGTCCACCTCGACATATTTCTGCAGCGAGTGGATCAGGTCCTCGCGCAGGTCGTCGGGGGAGACGGTCGCGTCGGCGATCTCGCGCAGGGCGACGACGGGGTTCTTGTCGCGGTCGCGGTCGATGGTGATCGGCGAGCCGGCGGCGAGCATGCGCGCCCGGTGGCTGGCGACGAGCACGAGCTCGAAGCGGTTATCGACCTTGTCGATGCAATCCTCGACGGTGACGCGAGCCATCGCTAGTCCTCGTGGAAAAAACGGGATGGGGCCTTGGAGACAGGCATCTGTCCGGCAAGCTGGCGTGTATAGCCATTGCCGCGCCGCGATACAAGGCGTGCCGGTCCGATTTGGACGGGCGTGACCGATGGCGGCGGCCGGCACGGCAAACTCTGGGGAACGAATCCAATTATCAGATTGTTTCGGGAGAATGAGCTTGCTATAGATCGGCCTCAATAGGTTAGGAACGTTCTAAGCTGGCCGTTTGGACAGCGTCTTGAAAGACCCGCCTTGCTCCGTGTTACCCCATTCCCGCCGAGTTCACCGTTTTCTTCACTGGATTGATGCCCCGAGGACGTTACGTCATGTCGACAGGAAATGAGCGAATTGCCCTCTTTATCGATGGTGCTAATCTTTACGCGACCGCAAAAACACTTGGTTTCGACATCGACTACAAACGACTGCTCGGTGAGTTCCGGAGCCGGGGCTACCTGCTGCGCGCCTACTATTACACCGCCCTGGTGGAGGATCAGGAATATTCCTCCATCCGGCCGCTGATCGACTGGCTCGACTACAACGGCTTCACCGTGGTCACCAAGGCCGCCAAGGAGTTCACCGATTCCATGGGCCGCCGGAAGGTGAAGGGCAACATGGACATCGAGCTGGCCGTGGACGCCATGGAACTGGCGCCGCGGGTCGACCACATCGTGCTGTTCTCCGGCGACGGCGACTTCCGCTCGCTGGTCGAGGCGCTGCAGCGCCGCGGCGTCAAGGTGTCGGTGGTCTCCACCGTGTCGGTCCAGCCGGCGATGATCGCCGACGAGCTGCGCCGCCAGGCCGACGAGTTCATCGACCTCGCCCATCTCGCCCAGCGCGTCGGCCGCGACCCGTCCGAGCGGCCGATCCGGGCGCCGGGCACCGAGGTCCCCGGTTTCGTGCGGGAGCGGCCGCGGCCGCCGCGGCCCATCGCCCCCACCTCCCCCGTCGCCGGCGACGATTTCGCCGACCGCTGACCGTCCATGTCCTGTCCGGACCAGCCGGGGCGCGACTGCCCCCTCTGTCCGCGCCTCGTCGCGTTCCGCGACCGGCAGCGGGCGGCCCATGCCGACTGGCACAATGCGCCCGTCCCCTCCTTCGGGAGCGCGGATGCACGGCTGCTCATCGTCGGCCTCGCGCCCGGCCTGCAGGGCGCCAACCGTACCGGGCGCCCCTTCACCGGCGACTGGGCCGGCGACCTCCTCTACGAGACGCTGATCGGCTTCGGCTTCGCCGCCGGGACCTATGACGAGCGGCCGGACGACGGGCTGGTGCTCCTCGACACCCGCATCACCAATGCGGTGCGCTGCGTGCCGCCGGAGAACAAGCCGACGACGGAGGAGATCGCCACCTGCCGCGGCTTCCTCGCCGCCACCATCGCCGCCATGCCGAAGCTGCAGGCGGTGGTGACGCTCGGCAAGATCGGCCACGACAGCGCGGTGCGGGCCCTCGGCCACAAGCCGGCGCGGGTGCCGTTCAGCCATGGCGGCATCCATGCGCTGGGCCCCGTGACGCTGTTCTCGAGCTACCATTGCTCGCGCTACAACACGAACACGGGCGTGCTGACGCCGCAGATGTTCCGCGACGTCTTCGCCGCCGTGCGCCGCCACCTCGACGGGGCGTGAACCGTCCGGCGCTCCGCCGCGACACAGGAGCGCGGCCGTCGCCGCGCGTCCTGCCCGCCCCGAGACCCGCCATGTCACCCTCGCTCCGCCGCATCCTGCGCATCGCCAGCCTCGCGGCCGCCGGTCTCGGCACGCTGTTTTGGGCGGGCGGACTGGTCGCGGCCTTCGCGGTTCCGTCGGCGCGCGCCGACGGCTTCCACATGCTGGGCGCCGTGTTGGTCACCGTCTACTGGGTGGTGCTGGTCCTGCCGGGCCTCATGCTCGCCCTGCTCGACCGCTGGCCGGTGGTCTCCGCCCTGTTCGGGGCCGTGGCGCTGGCCGTCGCGACCGACGTGGTCGTTCCCTGGCTGCCCTGGGGCCTCCTCTCCTGACGCCTCTCACGGCTTCGTGATCTCACCGCCGCGTCCATGCTGCTCTTCTCGGGTGTTGCCTCAAAGACCGCCCCTCGAAGCTGGTCCCAGACACGGGAGACACGACCGATGAACCGACGCCACGCCCTCAAGCTGTTCGGAACCGCCGCCGCCATCGGCGCGACGATGTCCATTCCGGCGAGCCACAAGGTCTTCGCCCAGGCCGCCAGCGGCCCCTTCACCCTGCCCCCGATCGGCTACGCCTATGACGCGCTGGAGCCGCACATCGACAAGATGACGATGGAGATCCATCACTCGCGCCACCACGCCGCCTTCCTCGGCGGACTCAACACCGCCTCGCAGACCTATCGCGAGCTGACCCCCGCCAACACCGAGAAGGTGCTGCGTTCCCTCTCCGACGTGCCGCAGAATCTGCGCATGGGCGTGCGCAACCAGCTCGGCGGCTACTGGAACCACGTGCACTTCTGGGACATCATGACCCCCGGCGGCGCCAAGCAGCCCTCCGGCCCGCTGCTCCAGGCGATCAACGCCGCCTTCGGCGACGTCGACAAGATGCGCCAGCAGTTCAATCAGGCCTCCGTCGGCCGCTTCGGTTCGGGCTGGGGCTGGCTGGTCGTCGGCCGCGACGACAAGCTCGCCGTCGTCTCCACGCCCAACCAGGACAACCCGCTGATGGACAACGTCAAGGGCGTGGTCATGGGCATCGACGTGTGGGAGCACGCCTATTACCTGAAGTACCAGAACCGCCGTCCCGACTACGTCACCACCTGGTGGAACGTGGTGAACTGGGACAAGGCCGCCGCCAACTTCCAGAAGGCGATGGGCTGACGGCCGGCGCCGGAGGGAGCCGGCGGGTCAGCCCCCGTCCGCCGGCACGCTCCAGAAGCCGCATCGGCGGAACCCCGGTTGCCTCGGCAGCCGGGGTTTCGTCGGTTCGAGGCGTCGGATCAGGCCGAGGCCCGGCCGTGATAGCTCAGGAACTCGAGCAGCGAGCCGTCGGGGTCGCGGAAATAGACCGACGTCGCCGACCCGCGCACGCCGTTGGTCGCCACCGGGCCGAGTTCGACCGCGACGCCGCACCGGGCGAGATGCTCGGCCGCCCCCGCGATCGGGCCCTCCCATTCGAAGCAGATGTCGGAATTGCCGGGCATCACCGGCACGCGGGCGACGGCGTTGACATGGCCGATGCCCGGCCCGTGGCAGTTCAGGCGGATGTCGCCGATCCTGTAGGCGAAGCCGGCGCCGCGCGGCACCACCTCGGCCCCGAGCACGTCACGGTAGAAGGTGTTGGACCGCTCCCAGTCGCTGACGTGGATGACGACGTGATCGAGCTTGTAGGCCATGGCGGTTCTCCCGAGATGAGATGAGCGGAGGCAGCGCGCGGGATCAAGGGGGACGGCGGGATCGGATCATCCGCGCACAGCGGCCGGACAGTCACCGGGGAAGACCCCCACGCCGCTCACCGCGTCATGCCCGGCCTTGTGCCGGGCATCCACGACTTCCTTCAGCTACGGTCGTGTTCAAGTCGTGGATGGCCGGGACAAGCCCGGCCATGACGGATGGGTCAGTGCTTCGCGGCTTCATGCCGTGACAGCTGCCCCCTACCCCCGGTCCCTCATGATGCGCGCCTGATCGCGCTGCCAGTCGCGCTTCTTCTCGGTGTCGCGCTTGTCGTGAAGCTTCTTGC
>LNFH01000177.1 GCA_001464235.1 Rhizobiales bacterium Ga0077556
GGGCACCGCCATTCGCGAAAGCCGTGTCAGCCCGCCTGCCGACGGCCCCGGCGTGCGCATCGACTACCTCGCCGAGCGGCCCGGGCGGCCGCGCAGCGTGCATTTTGCCGCCTGCCGCTTCGACGGGCGGGACGGGCGGGGGCGACCGGCGCTCGCCGCCCTGTCCACCGAGCGCGGCCCCCTCTCCGAGACCCGTTTCATCATCCTGAAGCGCTGGTGGCTCGAGCAGGGGCCGGCCCCTCCCCTGTCGGCGGCGAAGGCCCGCTCGGGCCTCGCCGAAACGCCCGGGGCAGGCTAGACCTTGGCGATGACCGACGCGCCGGACGCCGCCCCCCGCCTCAGCCATGCCGACGTCCTCGCGGCACGCGACGTCATCGCCGGCCAGGTCATGCGCACGCCGATGCTCCCCGCGCCGCCGCTCTCGGCCATCACCGGGGCCGAGGTCTTCGTCAAATACGAGAACCTGCAGGTCACCAATTCCTTCAAGGAGCGGGGAGCGCTGGTGAAGCTCGCCTCGCTGTCGGATGCCGAGCGGCGGCGGGGCGTCATCGCCATGTCGGCCGGCAACCACGCCCAGGCGGTGGCGCTGCACGCCAGCCGGCTCGGCATCCCCGCCACCATCGTGATGCCGGAGACGACGCCCTTCGTGAAGGTGGCGGCGACGCGCTCCCATGGCGCCACCGTCGTCCTCGACGGGGAGACGCTGGCGGAGTCGCAGGCCCGCGCCGAGACGATCCAGGCGGCGGAGAACCGCGTCTGGGTCCACCCTTACGACGATCCCGCGGTCATGGCCGGCCAGGGCACCATCGCCTGCGAGATGCTGGAGGACGTTCCCGACCTCGACATGCTCGTCATCCCCATCGGCGGCGGCGGGCTCATCGGCGGCAATGCGGTGGCGGCCAAGGCGATCCGCCCGGCCATCGAGATCGTCGGCGTGGAGGCCGCCCTCTATCCGTCCATGTGGAACGCCGTCCACGGCGGCGACCGGCCGGTGGGCGGGCCGACGCTGGCCGAGGGCATCGCGGTGAAGATCGTCGGACGCTCCACCCTGCCGGTGGTGCGCGACCTCGTGTCCGCCATCGTGCTGGCGAGCGAGAGCGACCTCGAGCGCGCCGTCAACCTCTACCTCACGCGGCAGAAGACCATCGCCGAGGGCGCCGGCGCCGCCGGCCTTGCCGCCCTGCTGGCAGAGCCCGACCGCTTCCGCGGCCGCAAGGTGGGGCTGATCCTGTGCGGCGGCAACATCGACCCGCGCATCCTCGCCTCCATCATGGTGCGGGAGCTGGAGCGTGAGAGCCGCATCGTCTCGCTGCGCATCACCATTCCCGACCGGCCGGGCGTGCTCGGCACGGTGGCGACCCTCATCGGCCGGCTCGGCGGCAACATCCTCGAGGTCGAACATCGGCGGTTGTTCCTGGACACGCCGGCCAAGGGCACCAAGCTCGACGTGACGGTGGAGACGCGCGACGGCAGCCATGCCCACGAGATCCTCGCCGCGCTCGAGGCCGAGGGCCTGCCCGCGGTCAGGATCGACACCGGCGGCGGCCGGCTCGGCTGACTCCCGGCGACGTGATGGCCTGCGCTCTTGCCGGCGGGTGGCCCTCGCCTACATCATCGGAGTGATGCGGCGGGCGCCGAGCCAGCCGATTCGAACCGGCCGCCACTCCCGACAGATCTTGACCCAGCAACCGCGCGACACGCCCCAGTTCTATCTCACGGCCCCGACGCCGTGCCCCTACCTGCCCGGGCAGTCGGAGCGGAAGGTGTTCACGCATCTGGTCGGGCCGAAGGCGCCGCAGCTCAACGACATCCTGACCCAGGGCGGCTTCCGCCGGTCACAGTCCATCGCCTACCGGCCGGCCTGCGAGACCTGCCGGGCCTGCGTCTCGGTGCGCGTGCCGGTGGCCGATTTCCGGCCCGGCCGCTCGTTCCGGAAGGTGATGCTGCGGAACAGGGACCTGGTCGGCGAGATGCGCCCGGCCATCCCCACCTCCGAGCAGTATTCGACGTTCCGCGCCTATCTCGACGCCCGCCACCGGGCCGGCGGCATGGCCGACATGACCGTGCTCGACTACGCCATGATGGTGGAGGACAGCCACGTGAAGACGCGGCTGGTGGAGTATCGCCGGCGCGACGCCGACACCGCCATCAACGGTCGCTCGAAGGGCGACATCGTCGCCTGCGTGCTCACCGACATCCTCGGCGACGGGTTGTCGCTGGTCTATTCGTTCTACGAGCCGGAGGAAGCCGCGCGTTCGCTCGGGACACTCGTGATCCTCGACCATATCGCCCGCGCCAAGACCATGGGGCTCCCTTACGTCTATCTCGGCTACTGGGTCGATGGCTCGCCGAAGATGGACTACAAGGCGCGCTTCCTGCCGCAGGAACGGTTGATGCCGGAGGGGTGGGTGCGGGTGGAGGACTGACGCCTCGCCGCGCGGCGTCACATCGCTGTCAGCCGGTCGCGCTAGCGAGGGGCCGTCTCCCCTCGCCCGGTGCCCGCCATGCCTTCCCGTCGCCTCGTCCTTGCCGGCCTCTCCAGCCTGGCGCTCGCCACAGTGGCCCGCGCCTTTCCGGAGCGGCCTCTTCGGTTGATCGTGCCTTTCGCGCCGGGCGGCTCCACCGACGTCGCGGCGCGGCTCCTCGCCGAGGCGCTGGGGCCGGTCATCGGCCAGTCGGTGATCGTCGAGAACCGCGCCGGCGCGAACGGGGCGGTGGCGTCCGATGCGGTGATCCGCTCCGAGCCGGATGGCCATGTGCTGCTGGTGGCCTCAGCCTCGACCCATGGCGTCAACCCGGCGGTGGCGCGCCGCCTGAGCTTCGATCCCGTGGCCGATTTTGCCCCCGTCACGATGATCGGCACCACGCCGCTGGTGCTGGTGACCTCACCGGCCTTCGGCGCGGCCACCCTTGCCGAGCTCGTCGCACGCCTGCGGCGTGAGCCGGGCAAGCACAGCTACGCCTCGGCGGGCGCAGGCTCGATCACCCATCTGGCGGGCGAACTCTTCAAGCTGAAGGCGGAGCTGCCCGACGTGGTGCACGTGCCCTATCGGGGCGGCGGGCCGGCCATGCAGGCCGTGCTGACCGGGGAAGTGGCCTTCACCATCGAGAGCCTCGCCTCGGCCGCCTCGCTGATCGAGGGCAAGCGGGTCGTCGCGCTCGCCATCGGCTCGGCCGCGCGCCAGGCTGTCCTTCCGGACGTGCCGACCTTCGCCGAGGCCGGCCTTCCCGGCGTCGAACTTGCGACCTGGAACATGCTGCTGGCGCCGAAGTCGACGCCGCCGGAACGGATCGAGAAGCTCGGTCAGGCGGCGCGGACGGCGCTGGCCGAGGAAACGCTGCGGGCCCGGCTCGCCGCCGCCGGAACGACCGCCATCGCGAACGCTTCGGCCGCCGATACCGGCCGCTACCTCGCCGCGCAGATCGAGGGGTTCCGCGCCGTGGTGAAGGCGGCGCAGATCGCCTTGGCGGACTGAGACCTCACCCGAACTTGTTCGTCTTCGGGAAGCCCTTCGGCGGCAGACGGCCAGCCTCGGCGCGGTTGCCGATCCATTCTGTGAGGTCGGCCTGCGAGACCGTCCAGGTGCGGTCGGAGGAGTCCTTCCAGGTGAGGCCCTCGGCCAGCGTGAAGGTCTTGAGGTCGACCATGCCGCC
>LNFH01000178.1 GCA_001464235.1 Rhizobiales bacterium Ga0077556
GCTCAGCAGTTCACCCCGGGCACCAACGTCTACTCGACGCGTACCCGCCTCCTGCTGAACTTCGACGCCCGCTCGAACACCGAGTACGGCCTCCTGCGCGCCTACGGCGAGTTCTTCGTCCAGCGCGGCCCGGGCGGCAACGCTCTGACCGGCGGCCTCACCAACATCGCTTCGGGCCAGGGCTCGGGCGTTCAGGCTTCCGCGACCTACATGTCGCGCGCCTTCATCCAGTTCGCCGGCTTCACCTTCGGTAACTCGGCCTCGTTCTTCAACTTCTACCAGGGCGACGTCCAGTTCGTGACGGCTGCCGGCTCGGCCTTCGACCCGGCCCGCGGTTCCTCGAACCTCATCGCCTACACCGCCTCGTTCGGCTCGGGCTTCTCGGCCACGGTTTCGGTCGAAGATCCGCAGTTCAAGCGCATCGGCGCCCTCGGCTCCATCAGCGCCGCTGGTGTCACCGCTGGCCCGTCGCAGGCCAACGGCGTGGTCTACAACGGCAACGTCATCCCCGACGTCGTCGGTAACCTGCGCGTCGACCAGGGCTGGGGCTCCGCCCAGGTTATGGCCGCCTATCACGAGGTCCGCACCACGAACGCTGGCGGCTTCAACCGCACGGCTTCCGGTTGGGCTGTCGGCGCCGGCGTCCGCCTGAACCTCGACATGCTCGCCCGCGGCGACGTGCTGTGGTTGCAGGCTGCCTACGGTGAAGGCGCCATCGCCTACACGGCTCACCAGGATAACTCGGACGGCCTCGTCCAGACCCGTAACGCCATCGGCGCCGGTCTGGTCACGGGTCTCTACGCTGACGGTCTTCTGACCGCCACCGACCGCGTTGCCCTGTCGAAGTCCTGGGGCATCCATGCCGGCTTCCGCCACTTCTGGACCCCCGCTCTGCGGTCGGCCCTGTGGGGTAAGTACGTCAGCATCGACGCTCCGGGCGTCGCTGGCGCCGTCGGCAACAACCTGAACGACATCAAGTTCTGGCAGGTTGGCGTCAACACCATCTGGTCGCCGGTTCGCAACCTCGACCTCGGTGTCGAGGTCGTCTACACGAACCTGAACTCGCGCGCTTCGGGCATCGGCTACACCGGTGCTCAGGTCATCGGCACGCAGGGCGCCTGGTCCGGCGTGTTCCGCGTCCAGCGCAACTTCTGATCGGGTCCGGTCTCAGACCGGTTCCAGTCTCAAAG
>LNFH01000179.1 GCA_001464235.1 Rhizobiales bacterium Ga0077556
GTCGAGCGCGTCATGGGCTTCTGCTCGCCCACCGACTATCTCGAGTTCATGCGCCAGTGCCCGGACCTCGAGCGCATGCTCACCCGCTCCGGCATCCGGCTGTTCAAATACTGGTTCTCGGTGTCGCGGGAGGAGCAGCGCCTGCGCTTCGAGGCGCGCGAGACCGATCCGCTCAAGCAGTGGAAGCTGTCGCCGATCGACCGCGCCTCCCTCGACAAGTGGGACGCCTATACGGAGGCGAAGGAGGCGATGTTCTTCTACACCGACACTGCCGACGCGCCCTGGACCATCGTCAAGTCCGACGACAAGAAGCGGGCGCGCCTCGCCTGCATGCAGCACTTCCTCTCCTCCCTGCCCTATCCGAACAAGGACCTGTCGGTGGCGGTGGCGCCCGACCCGCTGATCGTCGGGGCGACCAGCCACGTCATCGGGCGCGACGGCGGCATTCTCGGCAAGACGGTGCATCCCGATCTGCGGCGGACGCAGGCCGGACCAGCGCCGTCCTGACGGGCCTCCGCCGGGTGAAGGTCTTGACGGCGCCGGCCCCGGTGCGCACCAAGGCCGGACCACATCCGCCCCGGAGTTCCGCATGTCGCCCATCTCCCGCCGCACGACGCTCGGCCTGATCGCCTCCGGCCTCGCCGCCCCCGCCTTCGCCCAGGCCGACTATCCGGCGCGGCCGGTGACGGTCATCGTCCCGCAGGCCGCGGGCGGGGCCAACGACATCATCGGCCGCCTCGTCGCCGAGAAGCTGTCGGAGGTCCTCGGCCAGCGCTTCGTGGTGGAGAACCGCGCGGGAGCGGGCGGCAATCTCGGCTCGCAGGCGGCCGCCCGGTCGACGCCGGACGGCTACACGCTGCTCGTGACGATTTCCGCGAGCCAGGCCATCAACCCGGCGCTCTATGCCCGCACCGGCTTCGACCCGGTGAAGGACTTCGCGCCGGTCTCGCTGCTCGGCACCGTGCCGAACGTGCTGGTGGTCAACCCGGCCTTCGAGGCGAAGACGGTCGCCGACCTCATCCGCATGGCGAAGGAGAAGCCGGGCTTCTACCACTACGCCTCCGCCGGCAACGGCACGCTGAACCACCTGGTCGGCGAGATGCTGAAGTCGCGCGCCGGCATCGACCTCAAGCACATCCCCTATCGCGGCATCGCGCCGGCCCTGTCGGACGTCATCGCCGGCCACGTGCCGATCACTTTCGCCAACCTGCCGGCAGCCATCAGCCAGATCCAGGCGGGCACGGTGCGGGCGCTCGCCGTCTCGACGCTGAAGCGCAACAGCTTCGTGCCGGAGGTGCCGACCATCGCCGAGACGGTGCCGGGCTTCGACGCCGAGCTGTGGATCGCCCTCTACGCCATCGCCGGCACGCCGCAGCCGATCATCGACAAGCTGGTGGCCGGCACGCACCGGGCGCTGCAGGCCCCCGACATCAAGGCGAAGTTCGCCCAGCAGGGCGCCGAGGTGGTGACCTCCACGCCTGCCGAACTCGCGGCCAAGCTCGACACCGACCTCAAGGTCTGGGCGGAGATCGTCAAGGCCTCCGGCGCCCGCATCGAGTGAGGGGCGGGCATCCACGACTTCTCTTCCAGTGAGCGGTGTTCACGTCGCGGATGGCCGGGACAAGCCCGGCCATGACGGCGAGGGCGGCGTTTGAGCCGGCCATGCCGGATGGCAGTGTGGGGCCATTCACCGCCAAGACAGCATCCCCCCTCTCCCGGCCTGCGGCCTTTCCTCTCCCGCCGGGGAGAGGTGAAGGCGGAGTCCCTGGTCGCGCGAGATCGTGGCTGGCGAGGGTAGTGCCAGGCCCCGCCGTCGTCAGGCATCTGCAAGGTGGTGGCTGGCCAGGATCGGGCCAGGCATGAACGGTGGCGATGGAGCGGGAGGCCTTAGTCCCCTCCCTGCGCGCAGCGCGGGGAGGGTGCGGGTGGGGCCATTCACCGCCAAGACAGCATCCCCCCTCTCCCGGCCTGCGGCCTTTCCTCTCCCGCCGGGGAGAGGTGAAGGCGGAGTCCCTGGTCGCGC
>LNFH01000180.1 GCA_001464235.1 Rhizobiales bacterium Ga0077556
CCCTTCGTCACGCGGAGGGTGGCATGAACCCCGGAGACTTCCGACACCGCCTCTATGTCGAGGCGCCCTACGAGGTGCCGGACGGCGCCGGCGGCGTCTCCCGCGCCTACGAGACCCTCGCCCTCGTCTGGGGGCTGATCGAACCGCTCGGCGGCACCGAGGCGATGCGCGAGGAGCGCCTCGCCCAGCGCCTCACCCACCGCATCACCATCCGCGCCTTCACCGGCCTCACCGCCGCCCATCGCCTCCGCAACGGCGCCCGGATCTTCGAGATCCGCGCCATCCGCGAGGACGTGCCGGCCCGCCGCCTGATGTCGCTCCACTGCGAGGAGATCGCCCCATGAAGCCCTCCGTCACCGTCGCCTTCGGCGGCCTCTCCGCCGATGCCCGGCTGCCGGGCTGGACGACGCCCTTCCTCGTCCGCCTCGCCGACCGCTTCCGGGTCGAGGCGGCCAATGGCGGGCCGCCGATCCGCCTCGTCCGCCGCGACGGCGGCGGCCTGGCGCTGGTGGACGCGTCCGACGACGCCTTCGCCCGCGAGTTCGGTACGCAGGGCCGGCCCGCCGCGCCGAGGCTGGGCCCGGCCGCCGATCGCGTCAGGGCGGGAGGCGCGTGATGGCGCCGGCCTCTCTCGCGCTCCGCCGGGCGCTGCGCGACGGCCTCGCCGGCCATGCGCCGCTGGTCGAGGCCCTCGGCGGGCCGAAGATCTGGGACGAGCCGCCGCGCGACGCCTCCTTTCCCTATGTGACGCTCGGCGAGGCCCGCGTCATCGACTGGTCGACCGGCTCCTCGTCGGGTCACGAGCACGCGCTGACCCTGCACGTCTGGTCGCGGCAGGGCGGCCAGACCGAGGCGCAGGTGGTGGCCGGAGAGATCATCTCAGCCCTCGAGCAGGTGCCGCTCAGCCCCGCCGGCCACCGCCTCGTCAACCTGCGCTTCGCCACCGCCGACATCCGCCGCGAGGACGACGGCCGCACCTTCCACGGCGTGGTGCGGTTCCGCGCCGTGACCGAGCCGGGGTGAGGACGACGAGGCGCCCCTCACCCTCAACCCGGAAGCCGCGAGGCTCCCTTCACCTCTCTCCGGATTTCGGTGAGGCGCCTCTTTCACCTCTCCCCGGCGGAGAGAGGTCGGCCGCAGGCCGTGTGAGGGGGCTGTCGCCCATCCGTCATTCACTCTCCCCCTCCCCCGCCTCGCTGACGCTCGTCGACCTCTCCCCGCCGGGGAGAGGTGACGCGGTTCTGCCGTCGGGCGCCGATAGACGCTGGGCTGCACGCAACATTTTGGACTCCCCCCGGATGCCGGTGAGGCACCTCCTTAACCTCTCTCCGGATGCCGGTGAGGCTCCCCTTCACCTCTCCCCGGCGGGGAGAGGTCGGCCGTAGGCCGGGTGAGGGGGCTGTCGCCCATCCCGCCTCGCTGACGCTCGTCGACCTCTCCCCGCCGGGGAGAGATCAAGGGGCGGCCTGCAACCCGGTCCGCGCCTCGCTCATCACGGCTCGGCGGTCTCAGCGAGGCTCTCCCCGCCACCCCCGATCAACCCCACAAGGAGACCCCCATGGCCGCCCAGAAGGGTAAGGACCTGCTCGTCAAGATCGGCGACGGCGACGGCTTCGTCACCGTCGCCGGGCTGCGCGCGCGCCAGCTGCGCTTCAACGCCGAGACCGTCGACGTCACCCATGCCGAGAGCGCCGGCCGCTGGCGCGAGCTGCTCGCCGGCGCCGGCGTCAAGCGCGCCACCGTCTCCGGTTCGGGCATCTTCCGCGACGAGGCCTCCGACGCGCTGATGCGCCAGGTCTTCTTCGACGGCGCGATCCGCGACTTCCAGGTGATCGTGCCGGATTTCGGCACCGTCGAGGGCGCCTTCCAGATCACGGCGCTCGAATTCGCCGGCAACCACAACGGCGAGGTGACCTGGGACATGGCGCTGGAGAGCGCCGGCCCGCTCGCCTTCACCGCCGCCTGAGCCGGGGAGGGACCCATGCCCAACGTCCGACGCGGCGAGATCGAGGCCGAACTCGGCGGCGCGCGCCGCCGCCTCGTCCTCACCCTCGGCGCCCTTGCCGATCTCGAGGCGCATTTCGAGGCCGGGGACCTGGTCGAGCTCGCCGAGCGCTTCGGCTCCGGGCGGCTGGCGGCGCGCGACCTCGTCGCGGTCATTGCCGCCGGCCTGCGCGGGGCGGGCGAGGCGATCAGCGACCGCGAGGTGGCGGCCCTCGCCGTCGAGGGGGGCGCCGCCGGCTATGCGCGGATCGTCTCCGACCTGCTCGCCGCGACCTTCGGCGGCGGGGCCGACACGGCGGCATCGCCGGCCGGGGAGGGGAGGCAGGCGACATCGGCCGTCGGCCCTTTCGCCGCGCCGCCGAGCCCTTCCCCTGGGACGACGTGATGCGCCTCGCCCTCGGCCGGCTCGGCTGGCCGCCGCAGCTGTTCTGGAGCGCGACGCCGCGCGAACTCGCCGCCGCCATCGAGGGCCGGTTCGGGCGGTCGGGTGGCGCCGCGGACCGCTCCACCCTCGACCGGCTGATGGCCGCCTATCCCGACGGATGAGGCCCGACACTTCGTCGTTTCGCCCCTCTCGAGGCCCCTCACGCTGACCCTCTCCCCGCATGCGGGGAGAGGGGACCACGACGTCGCGTCCGCATCTCCACCGGCCTGCCAGGCGCAGCGGCATCGGTGAGACGCGACGCCCGCGCCCCTCTCCCCGCTCGCGGGGAGAGGGAAGGGTGAGGGGCAAGGAACCGCAGCGCTTCAAGCAACGGAGATCTCCATGACCGCCGTCGACACCCTCTCCGTCGAGATCACCGCCGACACCTCGGCCTTTCGCCGCGAGATCGGCGAGGCCGACAGGCTGGCGCGGGGCTTCGGCACCTCCATGAGCCGCGCCTTCGCCAATGCCGTGGTGAAGGGGCAGGACCTCGGCTCGGTGATCTCCACCCTCGGCCAGCAGCTCTCCGCCATGGCGCTGCGCGCGGCGATCCGGCCCGTGACCGACGGGCTGTTCACCTCGTTCCAGGACCTGATGATGGGCTTTCGCGGCCTCGGGGCGGGCGTTCAGGCGGAAGCGGGCGCGCTCTCCGGCCTCGTGCCCATGGCACGCGGCGGCGTCATCGCGGCGCCGACCTATTTCCCGCTGCCCGGCGGACGCACCGGCCTGATGGGTGAGAGCGGGGCCGAGGCGGTGATGCCGCTCGCCCGCACCGCCGACGGGCGGCTCGGCGTCGCCGCAGGTGGCGGCGGCGGCGGGCGGCCCGCCGTCGTCGTCAACGTCACGGCCACGGACGCGGCGAGCTTCCGCCGCTCCGAGGCCGAGGTGACCGCCATGCTCGCCCGCGCCGTGGCGCGCGGGCGGCGCGGCCTGTGAGGTGCCGTCAGGCCGCCTTGTCCATCTGCGCGACGATCTCGTCGAGCAGGTACAGGCGCTCCTTCTTCAGCTCCTCCGCCGTGTCGTCGGAGGCCGGCGCCACCTGGCTGTCGATGCGGTGAATCTCGCGGTTGACCTGGTGGTAGCGCTCGGCGAGCCGGGCGAAATGGGCGTCGGACTGCTTCAGCTTCGAGATCAGCGCCGCCTTCTCGGGGAATTCGGCGGCGAGTTCGTGCGGGGTGTGGCTCACGCTTCGGGTCTCCTGTTGGGATGGCCCCACCATCGCCCGGCGCGGCGCCGCCGGCCTTGTTCAGGATCAAGCGGAGACCCGCGATGCAGGCCTTTCACGAGGTGACCTTTCCGCTCGACGTGGCGCTCGGCGCCTCCGGCGGCCCGGAGCGCCGCACCGACGTCGTGCTGCTCGGCTCGGGGCGCGAGGAGCGCAACGCCCGCTGGGCCCATTCGCGCCGCCGCTACGACGCCGGCTACGGGGTGAAGAGCCTCGCCGGCCTGCAGGCGGTGGTCGCCTTCTTCGAGGAGCGGCGCGGCCGTCTCCACGGTTTCCGCTTCCGCGACCGGCTGGACCACGCCTCCTCCCGGCCCGGCGCGGCGCCGTCGCCAACCGATCAGCCGATCGGCACGGGCGACGGCGAAACCTCTGCCTTCGCCCTCGCCAAGACCTATGGCTTGGGGCCGGGCGCCTATGTCCGGCCCATCGCCAAG
>LNFH01000181.1 GCA_001464235.1 Rhizobiales bacterium Ga0077556
CGGGAAGCCGGTCTCCTTCGTCGAGGATTGCGCCGTGCCGCTGAAGGACCTCGCCGCCTACACGGCCGGGCTCACCGAGATCTTCCGCGCCCACGGCACCGAGGGCACCTGGTACGCCCATGCCTCGGTCGGCTGCCTGCATGTCCGCCCCGTCCTCAACATGAAGCTGGACGTGGACGTGAAGCGCATGCGCTCCATGGCCGAGCAGGCTTTCGAACTGGTTCGGACCTACAAGGGCTCGCATTCGGGCGAGCATGGCGACGGCATCGTCCGCTCCGAATTCCACGAGCAGATGTTCGGCACCCGCCTCGTCCGCGCCTTCGAGGAGGTGAAGGACCGCTTCGACCCTGACGGCCTGTTCAACCCGGGAAAGATCACCCGCGCCCCGCGAATGGATGACAGGACGCTGTTCCGCTACCCCCCAGGCTACTCGGGGCTGGAGATCGCGCCCGCCCTCGACTGGTCCGACTATCCCGGTGCGTCTCAGGGTTTCCTCGGCGCCATCGAGATGTGCAACAACAACGGCACCTGCCGGAAGCTCGACGGCGGCGCCATGTGCCCGAGCTACCGCGTCACCCGCGACGAGCAGCATGTGACGCGCGGGCGCGCCAACACGCTGCGCCTCGCCATGACCGGCCAGCTCGGCCCCGACGCGCTGCTGGCGCCCGAAATGGAGGAGACGCTGAAGCTCCGACGGGCGTCGACATGGCGCGCATGAAGATCGAGGTGAAGGCGCAGCGCCATAAGGCGAGGGGCGCGAGCCTGCACGAGATGCTGGTGGCGCACCTGCCGCGCTTCGCGCCGCTGGCGGCGAAGGCCCCCTGGCTCTTCAACCTGCGCGACCGCGTGCCGGCGCTGAAGGCCATGTCGGAGAGGCTGGCGCAGTTCTCGGCGCGGCGATCCCTGCCGCGCTGGCGTTCCGACGTCTTCGCGCCGCCCGCCGCCGCCGAGGGGCCGGTGGCGGGGCGCGAGGTCGTGCTCTTCGCCGACACGTTCAACCGCGCCTTCGAGCGCGAGAACCTCGACGCCGCGGTCACGGTGCTGACCCGTGCCGGCTACCGCGTCCACCATGCGCGGCCCGTCGGCGGGGGGAGGCCGCTCTGCTGCGGCCGCACCTATCTCGCCACCGGCATGGTCGACCGGGCGCGCACGGAAGCCGACCGGCTGGTGGCGGCGCTCGCGCCCATCGCCGCCCGCGGCGTGCCGGTCATCGGCCTCGAGCCCTCCTGCCTCTTCTCCCTGCGCGACGAGATCCCGGCGCTGCTGCGCTCCGACGACGCCAGGGCCGTGGCCGGCGTCGCCGTCCTCTTCGAGGAGTTCATCGCCGCCGAGGCGAAGGCCGGCCGGCTCGCCCTGCCGCTCGGCGAGATGAAGGCCAAGGCGGTGCTGCACGGCCACTGCCACCAGAAGGCCTTCGGCGCCATGGGGGCGGTGGAGGGCGCGCTGCGTCTCGTTCCCGGGCTCGAGGTCCAGACCGTTGAGAGCTCCTGCTGCGGCATGGCGGGGGCCTTCGGCTATCACGCCGAGACCATCGATGCTTCGCTCGCCATGGCCGAGCTCTCGCTGCTCCCCGCCGTCCGCAAGGCGCCGGAGGACGCCATCATCGTCGCAGACGGAACCTCCTGCCGCCACCAGATCGCCGACGGCGCCGGCCGCGAGGCGGTGCACGTGGCCCGCGTCCTGGCGATGAGCCTCGAGCGGAAGGCGGGTTAGGCCCCTCCCGCCATCCCGTGCCATCACGGCGCTGGAACCTCCTGCCGTCATGGCCGGGCTTGTCCCGGCCATCCACGACTTGAACACGACCGTCTCGAGGGAATTCGTGGATACCCGGGACAAGCCCGGGCATGACGGATGAGGGAACGGGAGGGACATCGCGGCTTCGGGGATCGCTTCTGGTGCGGCTTCCGGGCTGACGTCTGGGCCATCTCCCGAGGCGGCGCACCGCCTCCACCTCTCCCCGCCGGGGAGAGGTGAGCGGCGCCGCCGTCACGCATATCGGAAAGAGGTGAAGCACTGCCCCCGGCGTCACCAACGCAAAAGGCCCGCCGTCGGGCGGGCCTTGCGTTGAGCGGCGCTGATCCCGCCCTCAGTTCTCCAGCTTGATGCCGGCGTCGGTGACGACCTTGCGCCAGCGCTGCACCTCCGAGGAGACGAAGCGACCGAAGGCCTCGCCCTCGAGCGTCGGGATGTCCGAGCCGTTGCGGGCCCAGGCCTCGCGGATGTTCGGCAGCTCCAGCACGGCGCGGATCTCGCGGCGCATGCGGTCGACGATGGGCTGAGGCGTGCCCTTCACGGCGAAGATGGCGTACCAGGTCGACACGTCGAAATTGGTGAGCCCCGCCTCGGTCGCGGTCGGCACATTGGGGACGGCGGCGTTGCGCTGCGGGGCGGCGAGGGCGATGCCATGGATCTGGCCGCCCTGGATCTGCGGCGCCGAAGTGCCGAGGCCGTCGAAGATCATGTCGATCTGGCCGGCGACGAGATCGGCCATGGCCGGGCCGGCGCCGCGATAGGGCACGTGGCGAATCTGCGTCTGGGTCAGGAGCTTGAACAGCTCCGCCGAGAGGTGATGCGTCGTGCCGATGCCGGCCGAGCCATAGACGAGGGCATCCGGCCGCGACTTCGCCAGGGCGATGAGTTCGGCGAGCGTCTTCGCCGGCACGCGGCGCGGGCTGACCACGAGGATCTGCGGCGGCTGGCCGATCACGGCGACGGGGATGAAGTCCGTCTCGATGTTGTAGTCGAGGCGCGGATAGAGCGAAGGCGCGATGGTGTGGTGGGCCGCGCCGACGAGGAAATAGTAGCCGTCGGGGCTCTGGCGCGAGGCGACGAGCGCGCCCGCCGTGCCGCCGGCACCGGCGCGGTTCTCGATGATGACGCCCTGGCCGAGGCGCTTCTCCAGCTCGGCCGCCAGCGGCCGGGCGAAAGCGTCGGTGCCGCCGCCGGCGGCGAAGGGAACCATGAAGGTGATCGGCCGTGTCGGCCAGGTCTGGGCTTCCGCATCTGCTCCGTACAGCGACATGGAAAGCGCGGCGAAGCCGGCGAGTATCAATTTGCGCATGGGGGTCCCTCGGAACGGTTTCCTCTGGCGGCCCTTGGCGGGGCTGCTCGTCCGGCTTTGTCTGCCGGTTGAGACAGAGAGTAGCGCCTGTTCGGATGGTTGCAAGCGGCTCCGGCCGCCGTCCGGGGGGAGGGCGGCCGAATGCCGCCCTCAGGTACCGACGCGCACCGGCGCGTTGAGCTTGCGCAGCGCTGCGATGACCGAGAGGGCGGTGATGCGGCCCGTCTTCGGGTTGTCGGAGGGGATGTTCTCGATGGCGAGCGACAGTTTCGCCGAATCCGAATCGACCTCGATGGCGTGGCAGTTGCGGGTGACGGTCGGGTCGGCCCAGATGTCGATGGTGGTGCGGTCGGGGCCGATGCCGGCCAGTGACAGCGCCACCGCGACGTTGACGTTGGCCGGGAAGCCCTTGGCCGCCTCTCGGGCGGAGCCCGAGAAGATCAGCGTCGGCTCAGTAACCGCGTCCATGTCGAGGCCTTTCTCGACCAGGTAGGGCGCGCCGACGAGGCCCTTCGGCGGCTTGCGGGTGATCATGCGCACCGA
>LNFH01000182.1 GCA_001464235.1 Rhizobiales bacterium Ga0077556
TCCTGCATGACCACCTGCCCCTCCGGCGTGCACTACATGCACCTGGTCGACCACGCGCGCGCCCATATCGAGAAGACCTACGAGCGGCCGTGGCAGGATCGGCTGATGCGGGCGGTGCTCGCCAACATCCTGCCCTATCCGACCCGCTTCAGGCTGGCGCTCGCAGGCGGCTTCCTGGCCAAGAAGGCCCTGTCGATCGTCTCTGTGCTGCGCTGGAAGGGCCGCGCGGCGGTCGCCGTGTCGCGCAAGGCGGTGGGCCCCATCGCCGGGCGGGTCGGCATCCTCAAGCGCACACGGGCGATGATCGGGCTCTCGCCTGATCGGCTGCCCGCCCGCTCCCATCTCGACCGCGGCGGTGTCCATGCGGCCGAGGGGCCCAAGCGCGGGCGCGTCGTGCTGCTGCAGGGCTGCGCCCAGCCGGTGCTGCAGCCCTCGATCAACGAGGCGACGGTGCGGCTTCTCACCCGCCTCGGCGTCGAGGTGGTCTTCGCCAAGGGCGAGGGCTGCTGCGGCGCGCTGGTCCATCACATGGGCCGCGAGGAGCAGAGTCACGCCCAGGCGAAGCGGACCATCGATGCCTGGATCGCCGAGATGGACGGCGCGGGCCTGGACGCCATCGTCATCACGGCGTCGGGCTGTGGCACGACGATCAAGGACTACGGCTTCATGTTCCGCGACGATCCGGCCTATGCGGAGAAGGCGGCGCGCGTCTCGGCCATCGCCAGGGACGTGACGGAGTATCTGACGACCCTCGGCCTGCCTGCGGCGGCGCCGAACGGCCTCGTGGTGACGTATCATTCCGCCTGCTCGATGCAGCACGGGCAACAGATCAAGGACGCGCCGAAGAACCTGCTCAAGGCCGCGGGTTTCACGGTGAAGGAGCCCCCCGAGGGGCATCTGTGCTGCGGATCGGCCGGCGTCTACAACATCATGCAGCCGGAGATCGCCGGGCGGCTGCGCGACCGCAAGGTGGCGAACCTCGACAAGACGCGGCCCGACGTGATCGCCGCCGGCAATATCGGCTGCATCACCCAGATCAGTAAGGGATACGAGGACCACGCCCGGCCGGTGCCGATCGTCCACACGGTGGAGCTCCTCGACTGGGCGTCCGGCGGGCCGCTGCCGGAGCCGCTGGAGGCGGCGGGTTTCGCACGGCGCCCGGCTCCCGCGCTGGATGCGGCGGAGTAAACGGCCTCAGCCGCCGCTGCGGGCCGCCGCATAGAGGCAGAGGGCGGCGGCGGACCCGAGGACCGTCAAGGTGCCGACCATGCCCGCCACCCGAAACCGGAATGTTTCTGGCTGGCGGGAGACGCCATAGGCGTGGCTGAGCCGCGCCGCCAGAAGCAGGACGCCCATGGCGTGCAGCAGCACCGCCGGCGCCCTCAGGCTCTCGGCGAGTGCGATCAGGACGAGGCAGAGCGGCACGTATTCGGCGAAGTTGGCGTGGACGCGGACACGGCGCAGCAGGGCCGTATCGCCGCCGTCGCCGAGCCCGATCCGGACCGCACGGCGGAGCCCGATGACCCGGACCGACAGGAGCACGAACAGCAGGGCGAGCAATGCGGCATAGAGGGCGGTGATGGGCATCGTCGTCTCCGGCGGTCGTCGTCACGTGTACGCCGGTACCACTGTCCGGATCACCGCCAATGGCGCGATCTATCAGCTTTCGCCGGGCCTGGCCTCGGCCGCGGCATTGAGCGCGTCGCGCAGGGCGGCGATCTCCTGCCTGAGTCGGGCGATGTCGGGCAGCGGCCGCCCCATGGCGCAACCGAGTGCAGTGGGGATGTCCGCGGCCTTGTCCTGCAGCGCGCGTCCCTCGGCGGTGAGGCCGATTCGGACCTGCCGCTCGTCCGCGGCATCGCGCGTGCGGGTGACGAGGCCGAGCTTCTCGAGGCGCTTGAGGAGCGGCGTCAGCGTGCCGGAATCGAGGCCGAGGCGCTCGCCGATCACCTTCAGCGGCACATCCTCCTCCTCCCACAGCACGAGCATGGCGAGATACTGCGGGTAGGTCAGGCCGAGCCGGGCGAGCAGCGGCTTGTAGACGCGGTTGAAGGCATGACCCGCCGCGTAGATGGCGAAGCACAGGTGATCGTCCAGCTTCGGCCGTCGCTGCTTCGTCGCCATGGCACCCTCCGTGGGACCCATCTGCCCGCGCCCACAGCGCGGACGCAAGGTCCAATCGCGTTCGTTTTATTTATTGCACACAATCTAATTTTGCACTATCTAAATGCTGGCGCCGCTGGGGCGCTGGCCCGAGGGAGATAACCCGATGAACATCCTCTACACCGCCCATGGTTCCGCCACCGGTGGCCGCACCGGCTCGGCCGGCAGCGACGACGGCCGTCTGTCCGTGACGCTCGACACGCCGAAGGAGCTCGGCGGCGGCGGCGGCCAGGGCACCAATCCCGAACAGCTCTTCGCCGCCGGCTATTCCGCCTGCTTCCTCGGCGCCCTGAAGTTCGTGGCCGGCAAGGCCAAGATCGCCCTCCCCGCGGAGACGAAGGTGTCGGCCGCGGTCGGCATCGGCCCGCGCGACGACGGCAAGGGCTTCGGCCTCGACGTGGCGCTTCAGGTGACGGCGCCGGGCGTCGACAAGCCGGTCCTCGAGGATCTGGTGCAGCAGGCCCACATCGTCTGCCCCTATTCCGAAGCGACGCGCGGCAATCTCGCCGTGCGGCTCTCCGTCGCCTGATCCTGCTGGAGCGACGACGGCGCCCGCGGACCCCGCCGCGGGCGTCGCCGGTCAGGCGGCGGCCGGCGCCGTCTCGTCGCTGAGGACGCTGCCGAGGCCGTAGCGGGCGACGAGGTCGGCGAGATCGGCTTCGGTCACCGCCCCATGGGCCATGGCCAGCGCCCGGTTGCCGATCAGCGCCCATTTGTCGAAGGGCACGAGGCGCATGAGAGACGCGCGCAGGCGCGGCGTGGCGGCGGCGATCTCCGGGATGGTCGCCACGTCCCGGCGGCGGTGGAAGTGCCGCTCCTTCTTGGCGAAGCGCCGGTTGCCGCCGCTGTCGATCTCGTAGTTGGCGAAGCCGAGGCCGGTCTTCAGGTATTTCATGTGCCAGTAGGCGAAGCCGGTGAAGACGCGGCGGAAGTGGTACTTCCGGAAGTCCTCGAAGCGCCGGTCATGCACGAAATAGGCATCGGGCGTCATGGCGAAGAAGCCGATGTCACCATTGCCTGAAAAGGGCGTGTCGGCGTGGATGCCGACAGCACCATCCTCGTCGCGCACGAGGTTGAGGCCGGAGAAGCAGTTCATGCGGCCGGGCGCCAGGCCCTCCCGGCGCAGCCGCTCCACCATCGGCCGCAATCCGCGCTCGAAGGCGATGTGGTCGTCGTCGAGCTTGACGACGATGGCGCGGGTGGTGCGAGACAAGGCGTAGTTCGAGTAGTTGACGACGCTGTGCGGGGAGTGCCCCGGTTCGGCCGCGTGATCGCGCGATCCCGGCGGATGGACCCGCGGCAGGTAGTGAAAGAGCTTCAGCTTATGGGGCCCTAGCTGGTCCTGCAGATCCGCCAGCACGGCCTCGGTCGCGTCGGTGCATTGGTTGTAGACCGCCACGATCTCGTCGACGAAGGGCGCGTGGCTGAGGATCGTCTGGCGCAGGAAGTCCGCCCCGTTCTTCGTGCGTACGAAGGCCGAGATGCCCGGGCTGCGCTCGGCGAGCCTGAGATCCTCTGGCACGAAGGAATAGGTCTCTACGGCGGTGATCTCGGCCATGGTCTCGTCGCAAGGGCGGGCGAGGCAGGGCCATAGACGGCGCAGCATGGAAAATCCAGCGCCGGCCGGAGAACCTGGCACCACTCCGTCTCGATTCTTTCCAGACGGGAACAAGTGATCGTCACCTTCGACCATTTCGGCAAAGGCTATGTCGGCGTATCGTCCTCTCACAGAAACAGGGAGGCAAGAGCCATGACCATGTCCGGCGTCACCATCACGGGAGCCATGGGGCCGCGCTACGACGAGATCCTGACGCCTGAGGCGCTCGCCTTCGTCGTGGACCTGCAGCGCACCTTCAACGAAACGCGCAAGCGCCTGCTCAAGCTGCGCACCGAGCGACAGAAGCAGTTCGACGCCGGCGCCCTGCCCGACTTCCTGCCCGAGACGAAGCATATCCGCGACGGCGCCTGGACCGTGGCGCCGATCCCGGCCGACCTGCAGGACCGCCGCGTCGAGATCACCGGCCCGGTCGACCGCAAAATGGTCATCAATGCGCTGAACTGCGGCGCCAAGTGCTTCATGGCGGACTTCGAGGACGCCAACTCGCCGACCTGGGCGAACCAGATCGAGGGCCAGATCAACCTCAGGGACCGCTGGGCCGGCACCCTCACGTTCACCGACCCCAATTCCGGCAAGTCCTACGCGATGAAGGACAAGGTCGCCGTCATCATCCCGCGGCCGCGCGGCTGGCACCTGCCGGAGGTGCATGTCCAGGTGGACGGGGAGGAGATGTCGGGCTCGCTGTTCGACTTCGGCCTCTACGTCTTCCACAACGCCAAGGCGGCGCTCGCGCAGGGGTCCGGCCCCTATTTCTACCTGCCGAAGATGGAGAGCCATCTCGAGGCGCGGCTGTGGAACGACGTCTTCGTCCACGCCCAGGAAAAGCTCGGCATCCCCAAGGGGACCATCAAGGCGACGGTGCTGATCGAGACGCTGCCGGCGGCCTTCGAGATGGACGAGATCCTGTTCGAGTTGAAGGACCACATGGCCGGCCTCAATGCCGGTCGCTGGGACTACATCTTCTCCTTCATCAAGAAGCTCGCCCGCAACCAGGCCTATGTCCTCCCCGACCGCGGCCAGGTGGTGATGAGCAAGGCCTTCCTGAAGGCCTATGCCGAGCTCCTGGTGAAGACCTGCCACAAGCGCGGCGCTTTCGCGATGGGCGGCATGGCGGCGCAGATTCCGATCAAGAACAACCCCGAGGCCAATGCGGCCGCCTTCGCCAAGGTGAAGGCCGACAAGGAGCGCGAGGCCACCATCGGCCATGACGGCACATGGGTGGCCCATCCGGACCTCGTGCCGGTGGCGATGGAGGCCTTCGATCGGCTGATGCCGACGCCGAACCAGGTCTCGCGCCAGCGCGACGACGTCAGATCCATCAGGGGACCCGCAGCGAGGCCGGCTATCGCGAGAACATCCGCGTCGGCGTCCAGTACATCGAGGCCTGGCTGCGCGGCCGCGGCGCCGTGCCGATCTACAACCTGATGGAGGACGCGGCGACCGCCGAAATCTCGCGGGCCCAGATCTGGCAGTGGACGACCTATGGGGTCGCCCTCGAAGGCGGCGTCGCCTGCACCCCCGCCTTCTTCGACAAGGCGCTGAAGGAGGAGATGGAGGTGGTGAAGGCGGAAGTCGGCGCCGAGGCCTTCGAGAAGGGCCGATTCGCCGAAGCCATCGCCCTCTTCGCCAGGCTGTCGCTCGCCGCGGAGTTCGAAGAATTCCTCACGCTGCCGGCCTACCGCATGCTCGCCTGACCTTTCGGCATAGGACGAAGGTCTGAAGTGTTAACAGAACCCCTGTGGCCGTCGCGCCACAGGGGTTTTTCATTGGAATTGTTTGCATTCTCTTTGGGCATAATACCCGGGATTGCCCGCTTTTTCGTCTTGTCCTGCGCGGCTTCCGCGTGACGTCATTGTGACGAAGTTATGGTGATTTGGGGCGCGCCCGACGTGCTCTGCAGGCAGGAGACGCAGATGTTTCGCAAGACGATGCTGACGGGCCTTCTGGCCGCGACGCTGGGAAGCCAGGCCTTTGCGGCCGACGTTGCTGCGCCGGCTCCGATCGCGGCGCCCGCTCCCTGGGCCTTCGACTTCGCCTTCGGCGGCAAGGTGATGTCGGACTACAACTTCCGTGGCATTTCGCAGTCGGCCCGCGGCCCGGCCATCAACGTCTACGGCGAGGCGCGCTACGGCTGGCTCTACGCCGGCGCGGCCTACTGGACCACGAAGCTGCCGAATCGTCCCATCGGCGAGGTCGACCTCTATGCCGGCATCCGTCCCGTCCTCGGCGACGCGACCTTCGACTTCGGCGTGATGTACTACCTCTATCCCAACGAGACGCAGTTCATCACCACGACCCCGCCGGCACCTCTCGGCTTCGCCGGCACGTGGACCGCCAACCGCTCCAACTTCGTCGAGGTCTACGGCAAGGTCGGCTACGACATCACCCCGCAGCTCAACGTCGGAGCCGCGCTCTATTACGCGCCGAACTGGCTCGGCACCGGCGCCTACGGCACCTACGGCGAGGTCAACGCCAAGTACAAGCTGCCGAACGACTTCGCCATTTCCGGCGCCGTCGGCCACTACTGGCTCGGCACCACCTACGGCTATCTCGGCGGCATCAACCTTCAGGACTACGTGTACTGGAACGCCGGCGTGTCGTGGACCTACAAGGATTTCCTCACGCTCGACCTGCGCTACCACGGCACCAACCTGACCTCGCAGCAGTGCTTCACCACCACGGGTGACTACCGCGGCATCTTCACGGGTTCGGGCCGGTCCAACTGGTGCGGCCACAGCGTGGTCGCCACGCTCTCGGTCGACCTGCAGTGGTCGAAGCTGCCCTACAAGTAGGTCCGGCGCGCCGGGCGACGACACGAGGCCGGGGTTCGCCCCGGCCTTTTTCTTTGCCCGACGACCAGACTCGCCACCGCATCGTCCTGGCCGCGACCTCCGGGGGGCTGCGACTTGCCGCCACGCCCCCCGGCCGCCTCTGGCGCGCCGCAAAGGCATATACCATCTTCGTCGGGCCTCCATGGCCCGGCTCGCCAGCGCGACATCAGATCGCAACGAGACGGTGCCAGACAGGCACTACGCGGGGGCGACCCGCCACGAACGTTCTTCCGGAGGATCTTTCCCCATGAACCAACAGGAACGCGATATCATCGCCGGACTGTTCGACCGCCTGAAGTCGGCGGAGAGCCAGCAGCGCGACCCTGCGGTCGACGCCTTCATCAAGGAGCGTCTCGTCCAGCAGCCGGGCGCGGTCTATGCCCTGCTGCAGACGATGTACGTCTCCGACCAGGCACTCAACGACCTGTCGAAGCAGAACGAGGCGCTCCAGGGCCAGGTGGCGTCCCTGCAGGGCCAGGTCGACCAGGTTCAGCAGCAGTTGCAGTACGTGCAGCGGCAGGCCGAGCAGCAGCAGAGCGGCGGCTTCCTGTCGAGCATCTTCGGCTCCAAGCCGGCGGCTCCGCCCCCGATGCCGCCCCGTCCGCTCAACACCGGCATGGCGCCGCCCCCTCCCGGTTTCGGCCAGCCCCAGGGCGGCCCGCCCCCGGGTTACGGCGCGCCGCCGCAGGGACAGTACGGCGCTCCGCCTCCGGGGCAGTTCGGCGGCCCGCCGCAGGGCGGCTTCGGTGCCCCGCAGCAGGGTGGCCCGTGGGGCCGGCCGATGGGTGCGCCCATGGGCGGCCCGCCTGGCGGTCCGGCCGGCGGTCCCTGGGGCCAGCAGGCTGCTCCCGCCCAGCAGGGCGGCGGTGGAGGCGGCTTCCTGGCGACGGCCGCGACCGCTGCGGTCGGCGTCGCCGGCGGCATGCTGGCGGCCAGCGCCATCTCCAGCATGATGGGCGGCGGCTCGCGCACCGCCTCGGCCTCGCCCGCCTCGACGCCGGGAGCCGACGCACAGCAGTCCGCCGAGAAGGCGGCGCCGCAGGACAGCTACACCGGCGGTGACGGCAGCCAGCAGGCCGCCGAGAAGGGCGGCTACGGCGACCAGGGCGCCGACAGCCACGCCGGCTACGACACCAGCTACGACGACGGTGGCGGCTACGACGATTTCGGCGGCGACGACGTCTGACGCCGCCACGATCCGAACGATCCGACGGCCGCCCTCCGGGGCGGCCGTTCGCGTTGCGGCCGGTCCGTGCTGGACATTCCGGGAGGCGGGTGGCATGAACCGGTCTGATCGACGTGCGCGCGCGGGCAGGCGATGAAGTCCTTCTTCCTCAAGTTCTTCACCTGGTGGAACAGCCAGACCTTCGGAACCCAGTTCACCATCTGGCGGGTGGGCGTGTTCGTCGGCGAGGACGAGTTCGGCAACAAGTACTACCGCTCCCGCTTCGCCAAGGATCCGGCGCTCGGCCACGAGCGGCGCTGGGTCGTATACAACGGCTACGCCGACGCCTCGGCCATTCCGCCGGGCTGGTACGGCTGGATGCACCACCGCACCGCGGAGCCGCCGACGGCGGGCTCCTACCAGCCCCGCCCGTGGCAGCAGCCGCACAAGCCGAACGGCACCGGAACATCGGAGGCCTATCGTCCGCCGGGCTCGACGCTCGCGGCCGGCCGCCGTCCGAAGGCGACGGGCGACTACCAGGCCTGGACGCCCGGACCGTAAGGCCCCGGCCCGACCGCCAGGGCGGCACGGTTCCGCCATTTTCGCGGCCATAGTGAGCGCCGGACGCCGGATCGGTCCGGCCCATGCGGGACCGGCCCGCAACAGGGACAGTAGATCAGGCCTTGGCGAAAACGTTCTGGATCCTCTCGGCGCTGACGGGGCTCGCCGTCCTCGCCCCCTCCGCGGTCCCGCCCGCCGGCGCTCCCGCCTTGGCCCAGCTCCAGCTCGGCCCGCCGCCGACGACGCAGCAGCGTCCCCCGGCGGCTCCGGGCCAGCCCGGCACGCCACAGCGGCCGCCCCGCCCGGCGCGCCAGGCGGCGCCTTCCGACACGCCTCCCTCCCAGCAGCCGGATGCACCGCGCGACCGCCGGCAGGCGCTTCCCGGCGAGACGGTGGCCCCGGCCCCGGACGAGACGGTGATCGCCCCGCCGCGGCAGCGAATCGCCAACCCGACCGCCGTCTTCTCGGGGCTCGACAAGATCACCGGCCGCATCATCAGCTTCGACGTCGCGATCGACGAGACGGTCCAGTTCGGCGCGCTGCAGGTGACGCCCCGCGTCTGCTACACTCGGCCACCGACCGAGACTCCCCAGACCACCTCCTTCGTCGAGGTGGAGGAGGTGACGCTGGCCGGCGAGGTCCGCCGCATCTACGGCGGCTGGATGTTCGCCGCGAGCCCCGGGCTCTCGGGCGTCGAGCATGCGGTCTATGACGTCTGGCTCACCGACTGCAAGCAGTCCGCGCCCGTCGTCCAGGGCCAGGCTCCCGCCCCCGCCGCACCGGCGACTGCGCCGCCCGCCGCGGCACCCCAGCGCCGCTGACGCGCGCGGCCACGGCGCCGCATTGATCCGCATCGCAGGGGCTCGTACAAGGCCCCATGCGCCAGCTGCGCCTCGCCATCGCCCTCCTGCTCGCCTTCGCCCTGCCGGCGGACGGCCTGCTGTCGCATGCCGCGCGCGCCCATCACATCGCCACGGCCGCCGCGGATCGGGGCCTCTGCACGACCGGGACGGACAAGGGGGCACCTGCTCACCTCGCCGTCTGTGCCGACCATTGCCTGGCCACGGCTTCCGGCGACGGCGCCGCTCCCGCCTCGACCGCGGCAAGGGCGGTGGTGACCGAGGCGGCCATGCGGGACGCATCGGCGGCCTCGGCTGCCCGGGTCCCGCATCGCCCGACCTTCGATCATGCCCCGAGAGCGCCGCCGGCCGCCTGACGCCGCCCTGCCCTCTCCTTCCATCAGGACATGATCGATGAACCGACGCTCTCTCCTTGCGGCTGCGGCCGCCATCCTTCCCCTCGGCCATGCACGCGCCCTGACCCACGGGACCGCCACCTTTCGCGCCGGGCCCATCGTCGTCGAGGCGCCCTGGACGCGCGCGACACCCGGCGGCGCGCGGGTCGCCGGCGGCTTCATGGTGATCCGTAACACCGGCACCGCGGCGGACCGGCTCACCGGCGGCACCTTTCCCGGCGCCCCCCGGGTGGAGGTGCACGAGATGGCGACGGTGGACGGCGTCATGCGCATGCGCGAGGTGCGCGGCGGCATCGAGATTCCCGCAGGCGGGACCGTCGAGCTGCGCCCCGGCGGCTACCACATGATGTTCATGGACCTCGCCGAGCAGATCCGGACCGGCGCGCCGCTGCGCGGGACGCTGGTCTTCGAGAAGGCGGGGACTGTCACCATCGACTACAGCGTCGCCCCCATCGGTGCGCCCGGTCCCGCCGGGGGCCACGGCCACGGCGCCCCGAGGCACTGATGTCGACGATCAGCCGCCGCTCCATTCTGGCCATGCCCGCGCTTCTGGTCGCGGGCGAGGCCCTCGCCCATTCCTATCGCCACGGCGACCTGATGATCGGCCATGCCTGGTGCCTGCCCTCGGAGGCGTCCACCACGAAGGCCTTCATGCCGCTCGCCGTCGTCCAGGGGCAGCCGGATGCCCTGACCGGCGCGCAGTCGCCCGTCGCGGAGGGGGTCCAGTTCGTGCCGGTGGCCAGCCAGGCGCCGGCGCCCCGCTGGGACATCATCCCGCGCCGGCCAATCGGCATGCGCGTCGACGGCCCCCACATCCTGCTCACCGGCCTGAAGCGGCCGCTGAAGGTCCGCGACCGCTTCCCGCTGACCTTGGTGTTCGAGCGCAACGGCCCTAAGGAGGTGGAGGTCTGGGTCGAGCGATCGCCCTATTCCAGCTGAGCCCCTCGCGCCTTCCGGACACAGCCCATGCGCTCCATCGCCCTCGACAGCCTGGCCGACGACCGGGTCTACAAGATCCTCTGCTCGCTGGTCGTGCCGCGACCGATCGCGCTGGTCTCCACCATGAGCCGGGAGGGCGTGGTCAATGCTGCGCCCTTCTCGTTCTTCAACGTCTTCTCGGAGGCGCCGCCCCTCGTCGTGCTCGGCCTGCAGCACAAGGCGGACCATTCGCCGAAGGACACGACGCGCAACATCGCCGCGACCGGCGAATTCGTGGTCAATCTCGTCGACGAACCGCTGGCGGACGCGATGAACGCCTGTGCCACCGACTTTCCCGCCGGTGTCTCCGAGGTCAGCGCCGTCGGCCTGACCACGGCCGCCTCGGAGAAGGTCGGCCCGCCCCGCATCGCCGAGGCCCCTGCCGCCCTCGAATGCGTGCGCGAGCTGTCGCTGAATTTCGGGCCGCAGCGCGAACTGCTGATCGGACGGGTGCTGCATGTCCACGTGCGCGAGGACGTGATGGACGAGCGCTTCAACGTCGACATGGCGCGTTACCGGCCGGTGGGCCGCCTGTTCGGCAATCTCTATGCGCGCCAGCACGAGGTCTTCGGGCTCGAGCGCATCGATCACGCCGCCTGGGCGGCGGGCAAGCGTCCCGCCGGTCTGTGACCGTCGTCAGCCCGCGGGACGGCCGGGCCCGAGCGAGGCGATGATGGCCGGCAGGTCCGCGGCCGGCCGCGGCGCGCTGACGAGATAGCCCTGGACGTGGGTGCAGCCGCAGCCGCGCACGATGGCGAGCTGATCCTCGGTTTCCACACCCTCTGCCGTGGTCTCGATCCCCAGGCTGGCGCCGAGATCGGCCATGGCGCGGACGATGGCGACGTTGTCGCGGCTCTGTCCGAGATCGGCGATGAAAGACCGGTCGATCTTGATCTTGTCGAAGGGGAAGCTTCGCAAATAGCTCAGCGAGGAATAGCCGACGCCGAAGTCGTCCATGGCGATGCGAACGCCGAGGGCTCGCAGCTCGTGCAACATCGCGATGGTCACGTCGTCGCGTTGCAGGAGCACGGCCTCGGTGATCTCGAGCTCCAGCCGGCCGGGCCTCAGTCCGGTTTCGACGAGCGCCCGGCGGACGGTCGCGACCAGCGAGCGGTCCTTGAACTGGATCGGCGAGAGATTGACGGCGACCTGGATGTGGTCCGGCCAGCGCGCGGCCTCGGCGCAGGCCTCGACCAGCACCCACTCGCCCAGCGCGCAGATCAGGCCCGTCTCCTCGGCCAGCGGGATGAAGTCCGCCGGAGGCACGGCACCGCGGAAGGCGTGGTTCCAGCGGATGAGCGCCTCGAAGCCCGCGAGGCGAAGGTCGGGGCTCGACACCTGGGGCTGGAAGACGAGATGGAACTCGTTGGTCTGCAGCGCCTGCCGAAGGTCGAGCTCGAGGTGGCGGCGAGCCTCCAGATGTTCGCTCATCTGCGGCTCGAAGAAGCGGAACATGGCCCGCCCCTCCGACTTCGCGCGGTACAGCGCGAGATCTGCCGCCTTCATCAGGTGGTCGCCTGCAACCGCGTCCTGGGGGGCGAGCGCGATCCCGACGCTGATCCCCGAATTGATGAGGTGTCCCTCGACGACGAAGGGCTCAGCCATGTCCCGAACAAGGCGTCGCGCCAGGGCCTCGGCCTCGTCTCGGCCGGCACGGTGCAGCAGGATGGCGAACTCGTCACCGCCGAGTCTGGCGATGGTATCGGCGCTTCCGACCGCCTGCCCCAGTCGATCAGCGACCAGGGTGAGGAGCCCGTCGCCAACGGGGTGTCCGAGGGTGTCGTTGACCGATTTGAAGTGGTCGAGGTCGAGGCAGAGCAGCGCCAGGGGCGCGCCGGAGCGGCCGACATCGGCCAGGCCCTCGGCCATACGCTGACGAAACAGGACGCGGTTCGGCAGGCCGGTGAGCGAATCGTGATGGGCGAGGTGGACGATGTGTTCCTCGGCCTTCCGGCGCTCGGTCACATCCTCGTGGATGGCCACCCAGCCGCCATGGGGCATGGGGTGGTAGAGGACCTTGAAGATGCGGCCGTCGGCGAGTTGCCGATGCGAGAGAAAGTCACCGTTCCTGAGCCGCTCGAAATAGCTGTGCAGGAGCTCGTCCGGCGTCGCCTCGGTGTAGTTGCCCAGCGCGATGCTGTGCTCGACGATCGTGCGCATGGTGACGCCGGGACGCACCACGTCCGGGGACATGCCGTACATGTCGAGGTAGCGGGTGTTGCAGACGATGAGGTTGAGGTCCTCGTCGAGCATGCACAGGCCGTGGGCCATGTTGTTGAGCGCCGCATCGAAGCGCCGGTGCTGCTCGCGCAGGGCGAGGGCGGCGCGTTCTCGTGCGGTGATGTCCTCGAAGGTGGCGACCCAGCCGCCGTTCGTCATGGGCTGCGCCTTGACGGCGATGATGCGCCCGTCTGCAAGGTGGCGCTGGAGCACGGGCTCCTGGTTCTCGATGAGCGTACGGCAGAACTCGTCATAGACGACGTCGGCGGACTTGCCGGCGAGGTGGGCTCCCTTGGCGACGCTGCGGCCGATGACCTCGCGCATCGACATGCCGGGCTGGATGTCCTCCTCGTCGAGGCCATAGATCTCGCGATAGCGACGGTTGAGGACGACGATGCGGAAGTCGCGGTCGTAGACGCAAAGGCCTTGCGCCATGCTCTCGAGCGTCGCGTCCATCAGGAGGTTCTGCTCGAGCATGCCCGCGACCGCCAGGGCACGCTCGCGCTCGGCGCGCCGCCGGTCGGTGACGTCCTCAAACATGCCGAGCCAGCCCCCGCCCTCCATGGTCTCGATGGAGTTGGCGATGATGCGACCGTCGGACATCGGCTGGTCGTAGGCCCTGCCGTCAGCGCGTGCGAGGGCCTCCAGACGCCGCTCGACGAGGTCGTCGGCGGTCATGCCGGGATAATTGCCGAGCTGTACGCCGTGGTCGAAGATTTCGCGCAGCGTGATGCCGGGCTTCACGACGTCGGGGTCGGCGCGGAAGAGCGTGACGTAGTTGGTGTTGCAGACGATCAGGCGATGGTCGGCATCGAACATGCACAGCGCCTGCGGCATGGCATTGAGGGCCGCGTTGAAACGCTGGTGCTGCTCATTGAGGGCCTGCACCGCGAGCTCGCGCTCGGTGACGTCCTCGGAGGTGAAGATCCAGCCGCCGTCCGGGGTCAGCCGCGAGCGGGTATGGATCCAGCGCCCGTTCGGCAGGCGCCGACGGCGCGTGACCTCCTTGCCCACGGCGATATGCCGGTCGGCCTCCTCGATCAGCTGCTCCAGGGTGACCCCGGTGAAGATGCCCCGCTCCAGCCCCAGGGCGAAGATCTGGTGCAGGTGGGTGCCGGGACCGATTTCGCCCGCGTTGTAGCCGTACATGGCGGGATAGCGGCTGTTGCACACGACGAGGCGCTTCGATGAATCGAAGACCGCCAGCGCATGCGACATGTTCTCCAGGGCCTCCCGGAAGATGCCGGCCTGGTCCCGCAGTTCGTCCTCGAGCCTCTGCTGGGCGGTGATGTCGTGATGGATGGCGACCCAGCAGCCCTCAGGCGCCGGCTGGTAGCTGATCAGCACGGTGCGACCGTCGGAGAAGCGCTCCCGACGCGAGAAGGGCTCCCGTTTCGCCAGAAGGGCGAGGCGCTCGGCCCAGGCCTCGTGCAGGGGAACGCCGTCGAGGCGGTCCTGCTCGGCGCTGTAGCGCAGCAGCCCATACATGGAGGCGCCGACGCCAGCCACCTCCTCCGGCATGCCGAAGAGGTCGATCATGCGGCGGTTGGAGAGGCGGATGGTCAGGTCGGCATCGAAGACGCAGAAGCCATGCGCGACGGATTCGAGCGCGATGTCCCGGTAGTCGACGGAGGGCCGGGAACCTGCTGTTCGCCCGCGTTCCGCCCGAAGGGCTACTTCACTGCGCGCCAAGCCCACTCGCCGCTCCCAAGGCCAACACGCCTTGCTACAGCGGGCGCGGAGAACATCCGGTTAACGGCCCGACACAAAACACGCAAAGGATAAGTGGTATCCGGGGACGCGAGGGCCCCGGATACCAGGAGAGATGGATCAGGCGGCGACCACGGCGGCGAGCGACTGCTCGATGATGTCGAGGCCCTTCTGCACCTGCTCCTCGGGAATCGTGAGCGGGGCGAGCAGGCGGATGACGTTGGCGTCGGGGCCGCAGGACAGGAGGATGAGGCCGTGCTCCTCCGCCTTGGCGATCAGCGCATTGGTGAGTGCCGCATCCGGCTCGCGGGTCTCGCGATCCTTGACCAGCTCGAAGGCGACCATGGCGCCGAGGCCGCGGACGTCGCCGATGCAGGTGAAGGTGTTGCGCTTGGCCATGTCCTTCAGGCGCGACTGCATCATGTCGCCGATCTTCGCGGCACGCGCGCAGAGGTCTTCCTTCTCGATGACGTCGAGGACGGCATGGGCCGCCGCCACCGCGACGGGCGAGCCGGCATAGGTACCGCCGAGGCCGCCGACCTGGGCGGAATCCATCACGTCGGCGCGACCGGTGACGGCGGAGAGCGGGAAGCCGCCGCCGAGGCCCTTGGCCATGGTGACGAGGTCCGGGACGACGCCGGCATGTTCCATCGCGAACATCCGGCCGGTGCGGGCGATGCCGGTCTGGATCTCGTCGACGATGAGCAGGATGCCGTGCTGGTCGCAGAGGGTGCGCAGCTCGCGCAGGAAGTCGAAGGGCGCGACGTAGAAACCGCCCTCGCCCTGCACCGGCTCGACGATGATGGCGGCGACGCGCGCCGGCTCGACGTCGGCGGCGAAGAGCTGCTTCAGGTTGGCCATGGCGGCCGCCGTGTCGAGGCCGTGATAGGTCTTGGGGAAGGCGACGTGATAGACGTCGGCCGGCATCGGCCCGAAGCCCTTCTTGTAGGGCTGCACCTTGCCGGTCAGCGCCATGCCCATCATCGTCCGGCCGTGGAAGGCGCCGGAGAAGGCGACGATGGCCGAGCGGCCGGTGAAGTGGCGCGCTGCCTTGACGGCGTTCTCGACAGCCTCGACGCCGGTGGTGACGAGGAGGGTCTTCTTGGCGAAGTCGCCGGGCGTGATCTTGTTCAGGCGCTCGGCGAGGGCGATGTAGCTCTCGTAAGGCGCGACGTTGAAGCTCGTGTGGGTGAAGGACTCGAGCTGGTCACGCACCGCCTGCATGATCGCCGGGTGGCGGTGGCCGGTGTTGAGCACGGCGATGCCGGCCGCGAAATCGATGTATTCCTTGCCGTCCGCATCCCACAGCGTCGCGTTCTCGGCGCGGGTGGCGTAAATGCCCTTGGTGGCGACGCCGCGCGGGACGGCCTCGTGCTGGCGGGTCGCGAGGGCGGTGTTCCTGGACATGACGGCTCTCCGGTTCGGTCCGACGAGGGATGGCGGATGAGTACCCTTTGCTCAAAATTTTGAGCAGACGGGAAAATGCAGGGCAACTATGTTGGCCGGGCGAGATCGGGGAGGCAGGGCGCTGTGGATTTCGACGTCGGAGCACGGCTGCGGGAACTCAGGCTCGGGGCGGGGCTGTCGCAACGCGAACTCGCGGCCAGGGCCTCGGTGCCGCATGGGCTGATCGCCACCATCGAGCAGAACAAGTCGAGCCCCTCCGTCGCTTCCCTGCGCAAGGTGCTGGACGGACTGGAGATCAGCTTCGTCGATTTCTTCACGCCGCCGCGGCCGAGCGCCGACAAGGTGTTCTTCGCCGCGGACGAACTGGTGGACCTCACCTCCATCCTGCCGGGGGCGATGCAGCAGGGGGCGGGACGGATGGTGTTCCGGCAGATCGGCGACGCCCACGCCCATCACCTGCAGATCCTGCACGAACGCTACGAACCGGGCGCCGACACCGGGGCGGACATGCTGTCCCACCACTCCCGCGAGGGCGGGATCGTCATCTCCGGCACGCTGGAACTGACGGTCGGCGACGAGGTGCGGCTTCTGAAGGCGGGAGAGGCCTATCTCTTCGACAGCACGCGACCGCACCGGTTCCGCAATCCCGGAGACGAACCCTGCGAGGTCGTGAGCGCCTGCACGCCGCCCTACCTGTAAGCCGGGCCAGCCTCCCGGTCCGGCAACATCCGCAGGGACGTTCCGACGCCGGTTGGAAACAAACGCCCCTTATGGCCAAGCTGCCGATCTGCCTCGAGGGGTCCCCCATGTCCACTGCCCGCACGCCCAGGAGCCGCGTCCTCGCCGGCCTCGTCGCCGCCCTGTTCGGGACCGCGACACTGACTGCGGTCGACGTGCGGAGCGCCGCCGCGCAGTTCGATCTCGGAGCCGGCCTGCGCGCCCTCGGCGGCGCCCAGAACGCCGGCCGGGGCGGCGAGCGGGCCCGTCCGGGCGCCGCGGCACCCCGGCGCGGGCAGCCGACCTCACAGGCACCTCGCGCGACGCGCCGCGGCCAGCAGGCCGCCCCTGCCCCCCAGCCGGGCGGGCTTCCCGGGGCCCTCGGCGGCATTGGAGCCCTGATGGGCGTGGCCCCGACCCAGGCCGAGCCGCAGCAGCAGCCGGGCCGCGCCAATGCGCGGCGCAACGCCCGTGATCGACGGCCGCAGGTGGAGCAGCAGGATCAGGGCGCCGGAGCCGCGGCAGCGCTCGGCGTCATCGCGCCGATGATCGGCGCGGCGGTCGGTGGCGGTGGAATTCCGGGCGTTCCCGGAGGTCCCGGAGGCATCATTCCCCCCGGCCTTCCCGGTGGCGGCGGCTTCGGCGGCGGTGGCGGCGGGCGCAATGCGCTCATCGGCGCGGCGGCGGCGGCCATCGCCGTGCCGGCCATCCTGTCGATCATCGAGCAGGCGCGGGCGAACGAGCGTGCGGGCTCCACGGCGGCGAACGAGCCTCCGGGCCTGCCGCCGGCGGAAGAGCGCCGCTTCGTCGCCGGCGAGGTGCTGTTCATCATGGCGCCCGACGCGCCGCGGGACGCCATCCGCCAGGTCGAACGCCGCTTCAATCTCCGGCTCCTGCAGCGCGAGACCGCCGAGGTGGTGGGCGCCGTCATGCACCGCTACCGCGTGCCGAACCGGCAGACCGTGCCGGCGGCGATCCGCGCCATGCAGCAGGCGGTGGGCTTCGCCTATATCCAGCCGAACTACGTGTTCGAACGGCCGGAATTCCGCGTCCGCCTGCAGTCGGCCCAAGCGATGCGCGCCGGCCGTGACCAGCGCCTGCAATACGTGGTGGAGGCGCTGCGCCTCTCGGAGGCGCACCAGATCGCACGCGGGCAGCGCGTCGCCATCGCCGTCATCGATTCCGGCGTCGACGCCGCCCATCCCGAACTCGCAGGCCGCATCACCCAGAGCTTCGACGCGGTGGGCGGGCAGTTCCGCGCCCACGAGCACGGCACCGGCATGGCCGGCGCCATCGTCGCCCAGCGGCAGCTCCTCGGTGTCTCGCCGGGAGCCGACATCTTCGCCGTGCGCGCCTTCGCTCCCGGCCAGGCCCAGGGTTCCACCGGCACCAGCTTCCACATCGTCAAGGCGATGGATTGGGCCATCCGCAACGGCGCCAAGGTCATCAACATGAGCTTCGCCGGCCCGCGCGACCCGATGATCGCCCGCGCCATCCAGGTGGCGGCGGACCGCCGCATCGCCATGATCGCCGCCATGGGCAACGGCGGGCCGGAGGCGCCGATCGCCTTCCCCGCCGCCGATCCGAACGTCATCGCCGTGACGGCGACGGACCGGGAGGGACGGCTGTTCAACGCCGCAACCCAGGGCGACCACGTGGCCGTGGCCGCGCCGGGCGTCGAGATCATCCTCCCCGCCCCGCGCGGCGGCTATCAGATCTCCTCGGGCACGTCGGTGGCCGCGGCCCATGTCAGCGGCATCGCCGCGCTGATCCTCGAGCGTCACCCCGACGCCGACCCGGCGACGCTGCGCCGCCTCCTCCAGGCCACCGCGCGGCAGGCCGACATTCCCGACCCCAAGCTCGGGGCGGGCGTCGCCGACCCGGTGCGGGCGCTGACGGCCGAGTTGCCGCGCCAGGAGGCCCCGCCGGCCATGGCGACGGCTCCGGCGGAACAGGCACCGCGGGCGGACGCCCAGCCGGCCCCCGCGGCCCCTGCCGCACCGGCGCCCGCCAGCGTCACGCCGCGCTGAGGCCGGCGCGACGGCGGCATCTCGCCTCCGTCCGACCTGCCATGCGCCGCCGCGGCTGTTCCCTCGCGCGCCGCGGCGCGGTAGGAGCGGCGCCGGAGGACCGGCCCGCCATGCAGGACTACATCCGCGCCATTCTCTCGGCCCGCGTCTACGACGTCGCCATCGAGAGCCCGCTCGACCCGATGCCGCGGCTGGCGCAGCGGCTCGGCGCCGCGGTGCGGCTGAAGCGAGAGGACCTGCAGCCGGTCTTCTCCTTCAAGCTGCGCGGCGCCTACAACAAGATGGCGGGCCTGCCGCGTGAGGCGCTGGACCGCGGCGTGATCTGCGCTTCGGCCGGCAATCACGCCCAGGGCGTGGCACTCGCCGCGCAGAAACTCGGCGTCAAGGCCACCATCGTGATGCCGAAGACCACCCCCGACATCAAGGTGCAGGCGGTCAGGAGCCGCGGAGGCCGCGTCGTCCTGCACGGCGAGAGCTTCGACGAGGCCTATGGCCATGCCCGCCAGATCGAGGCGGAGAAGGGGCAGACCTTCATCCATCCCTATGACGATGCCGAGGTCATCGCCGGCCAGGGGACGGTGGGCATGGAGATCCTGCGACAGCATCCCGACCCCATCGACGCGATTTTCGTGCCCATCGGCGGCGGCGGGCTCGCGGCCGGCATCGCCGTCTTCGTCAAGTTCCTGCGGCCCGACGTGAAGGTCTTCGGCGTCGAGCCCGACGATGCGGCATCCATGGCGGAGGCGATCGCGGCGGGCTCACGGGTCATTCTCAATCAGGTGGGGCTCTTCGCCGACGGCGTCGCCGTGCGTCAGGCGGGCGAGGAGACCTTCCGCCTGTGCAAGGATCTGCTGGACGGCGTGATCAGGGTCAGCACCGACGAGATCTGTGCCGCGGTGAAGGATATCTTCGAGGACACGCGCGCGGTCGCCGAGCCATCGGGGGCCGTCAGCCTGGCCGGGCTCAAGACCTATGTCGAGCAGGGGCACGCGAGAGGTGGCGCCCTCGTCGCCATCAATTCAGGCGCCAACATGAACTTCGACCGGCTGCGCCACATCGCCGAGCGGGCGGAGATCGGCGAGAAGCGGGAGGCGCTGCTGGCGGTCACCATTCCCGAACAGCCGGGCAGCTACCGGCGCTTCATCCAGCTGCTGGGGAAACGCGCCATCACCGAGTTCAACTACCGCTACGCCGATCCCGAACGCGCCGAGATCTTCGTGGGCGTCCAGCTCGATGCCGGCGGCGAGGAGAAGCGCGCCATTCTCGCCATGCTGGGCGAGCACGGCTATCCGGTGCTCGACATGAGCGACAACGAGCTCGCCAAACTCCATGTCCGCTACATGGTCGGCGGCAAGACGCGCGGCATGGCCGGCGAGCGGATCTTCCGCTTCCAGTTCCCCGAACGGCCCGGCGCGTTGCTGAAGTTCCTCACCTCGCTCTCCGAGGGGTGGAACATCTCGCTGTTCCACTACCGCAACCACGGCGCCGACTATGGCCGGGTGCTGGCGGGCATCCAGGTACCGGAGGGCGAGCACGCTAAGTTGCAGGTGCGCCTCGACGATCTCGGCTATCCCTACTGGGAAGAGACCGGAAACCCCGCCTACAGGGCCTTCCTCGGTGGTGAGGGCTGACTGCCGGCTCCTTCCGTCCCGCGACCAACCGTTTACCACACGGGACGAAATTACCGTCGCAAAGCCGCCCGCGCCGGCGCAGCGCGGCGGCATTTACCGCCTCGGCAACCAATCCCCGATACGATCTGTCAAATTCGCGGCCTTCTTCCGGCGCCGCGCAGGCAGGACGGATCCATGTCGGCAGGACCGCGCGCGCCCATCGCGGAAATCGGTTTCTTCGGGCCCATCATCGAACAGGCCATCGACGGCGTCGTTGTCATCGACGGCTGCAACAACGTGGTCCTGTTCAACGCGGCTGCCGAGCGACTGTGGTGCATCGACCGCAGCGAGGTCATCGGAGGGAACGTGCGCGCCCTCGTGCCCCACCATGCCCGCGCCGACCACGACGAGCAGATCGACCGCAACCGGCTCGGCGGCGATGACCGGCTGGTCGGCAGGACGGTCGAGGTGCCGATCCATCGTCCAGACGGCTCCCTCGTCTGGGGAGCACTGTCGCTGTCGCGTACGCGCATCGGCGACACGCTCTACTATGCCGCCTTCGTCAAGGACGTCACCGAGGACGTGCGGCGGCGAGAGGAGCTCTACCTCCTGTCGCTGGTGGCGAACGAGACCGACCAGGCGGTCCTCATCTCGGGGCGCGACCGGCGGATCGTCTATGCCAACCGCGCCTTCGTCGACCTCTTCGGCTATTCCCGCGAGGAACTCATCGGCGCCGAACCCTCCCAGCTGCTCGAGGGCCGCCACACGAACCCACAGTCGCTGACGTCGCTCGACAACCTGTCGCGCGGCATGCGCACCGACATGATGGAGTTCATCGCCTACCACAAGGACGGCCGGGAGATCTGGGTGTCCGCGACCGTCAATCCGGTCCTGGATGCGGCGGGCGAGATGTGCAACGCGGTTTGCGTGATCTCCAACATCACCGAGACGCGACAGATCCAGGCCCTCCAGCAGCGGGTGCTGGAGGCCGTCGCGCGCGAGGAGGAGCTCGACGCCGTCGCTGCTCTCGTTTGCAAGGAGGTGGAAGCGATCGCACCAGGCGTCGTCTGCTCGATCCTGATGGTCGACCGCGAGAAGAAGCTGCGCCCGCTCGCCAGCCCGAGCCTCCCCGCCTATTACTGCGAGGCGCTCGACGGCGTCCCGATCGGACCCTCCGTCGGGTCGTGCGGCACGGCCGCCTGGCGCGGGGAACCGGTGATCGTCGAGGACATCGAGACCGATCCGCTGTGGGCGCCCTACAAGGAGCTGCCGCTTCCCATCGGCCTCAAGGCCTGCTGGTCGAGCCCGATCAAGCTCAAGGACGGCCGCGTCGCGGGAACCTTCGCCTTCTACTACACCGAGAAATGCGGCCCGACCGCTTGGCACGAGCGCTTGGTCGAGGCCTGCATCCATCTCTGCGCGCTGGCCATCGAGCGCCACGAGGCCAAGGCCCACATCGCGCAGCTCGCCTATTTCGACACGCTGACGGGCCTGCCCAACCGCAGCCAGCTGGCGCAGGCTATCGACCAGCGCATCGCCACGGCGCAGGGTGACCCCTCCTGCGAGATCGCGCTCCTGTTCCTCGACCTCGACGGGTTCAAGGACGTCAACGACACGCTGGGCCATTCGGCCGGCGACGCCCTGCTGGTGGAGATCGGCCGGCGCCTCAAGGACCAGGTGCGGCCGCACGACGTCGTCAGCCGCCTCGGTGGCGACGAGTTCGTCATCGTGCTCGGCAACTGCGACAGCGAACAGGCGGCCCAGGTGGCCGACCGGGTCGTCAAGGCGCTGGCCGTGCCCGTCGACGTCGACGGCATGGGGCTGTCGGCCTCCGTCAGCATCGGCATCAGCCTCTACCCGAGCGACAGCCGGAATCGCGAAGAGCTGCTCAAGCACGCCGACACCGCGATGTACGAGGCCAAGAACGCCGGCCGCGGCGCCTTCCGCTTCTACAGCCCGGGCATGAACGAGCAGATTCACGAGCGCCTCGTGATGGTCAATGCCCTGAAGGAATCGCTCAGGGCCGGTCATCTGGAGCTGCACTATCAGCCGCAGATTCTTGGCGAGACGGGGGGACTGCACGGTGTCGAGGCCCTGGCTCGCTGGAGCCACCCGCAGTTCGGCCAGGTGCCGCCGTCGCGCTTCATCGCGTTGGCGGAGGACTCCGGACTGATCGAGGCCATCGGCGAATGGGCGCTGTGCGAGGCCTGCCGCCAGCTCGCTGCCTGGCGGGCGCAGGGACTGGAGATTCCCACCGTATCGGTCAACCTCTCCCCGCTCCACTTCCGCAACCACCACCTGCCCGCCATCGTCGCCGCCGCCCTGGAGGCGGCGGGCCTGCCGCCGGAGGCCCTGACGCTGGAGATCACCGAGGGCGTCATGATGGACCGGTGCGAGAATACGATGAGGACGGTGGAGGCGGTCGCCGGGCTCGGCGTCAGGCTGTCGCTCGACGATTTCGGCACCGGCTATTCGAGCCTCTCCTCGGTCTCGACGCTGCCGATCGCGGAGATCAAACTGGACCAGAGCTTCGTCCGAGACCTGCAGAGCGACACGAATGCGAGGACCGTCGCCTCGGCGGTCGTGCGCATCGGCCAGAGCCTGGGGCTGACCGTCGTCGCCGAGGGCGTCGAGACCGAGCCGCAGCGGCGCTTCCTGCAGGGCCTCGGCTGCGACGTGATGCAGGGCTACCTGTTCGCCGCCGCGCTCGCGCCGGAGGCCTTCGTCTCCTGGCTGGAACGGCAGTCTCCGCCGACGGCGGCAGCCGCCGTCGCCGCGGTCGCCTGACGGTCCGCACTCACAGCTCGACGACGTCCTTGTGCAGCGGCCGGATATAGGCCTGGCACAGGCAGTTCACGCCGAGCGGACACAGCATCTGGTCGGCGCGGGAATGGTGGACCCCGCAGATCATGCTGGCCGAGGATTCTCCGCCGGCCCCGCCGAGCACCTCGCGCCGGACGGTCTTGGCGCGCGGAACCGGCCCGAAATAGACCCGTGTGCGCACGAAGGGGCGCGGCATGGCCAGCACCGACTCCGCCCTCGTCCTCAGCGTCTTCATGCTGAAGGGGCGGGCGACGTATTCGTGCACGCCGGCGGTGACGGCGCCGAGGACGGAGGAGCGGGTCGGCGCGCCGGAAATCATGATGATCGGCGTGTACTGAAGGCCGCCGTCGGCACGGCGGAGCAATTGCGTGACCTCGAGCCCATCGAGACCCGACAGGTTCATGCCGAGCACGATGAGGCTGGGGCGCTGCTGCTCGGCGGCCTCGACGGCGTCGAAGCCCGTCCGGCACTCCAGCACCCTCCCGAGACCCGCCAGCACCGAGCGGATGATCCGCCGGGAGAAGGCCTGCTCGTCCGCCACCAGAATGGTGGTATTGGCGGGGCGGTGGAGATTGACCGGGACACTCTTGGACACGCGACCTGACCTTGGGTCATGCAACCTCGCTGTCATGCCATGGTCGTGCTTAAGGAAGCGTAAGCCGGTGGGACTCAGGCCCGCTCGAGCAGCCCCAGCGCCACGAGGCGGGAGCAGAAGGCGAGAGCCGCCTCGCCACCGAGATCACGCGGCGTGGTGCCCTCGGCCAGCCGCTCGATCCAGCCGAGCTCGGTCGGGCCCAGGGGTTCTGCGGGGCCTGCCCAACGCAGCTCCGCGCCCTCGCCCACCGGGACGACATAGTGGTGGACGGAATCGGCGAGCACGAGGCGGTCGTCGAGGCCGGGCTTTGGCGCGAGCAGGCCACGGCCCGGCATGACCATGCGGTCGGTGCCGAGCTGCTGGAGGAAACGCATGGCGACGAGGTCGAGGGATTCCTCGGTGGCGACAGCGGCAAGCCGCTCGCGGGCGGCGGTGACGAGCCCGGCCCGTGCCGCCTCGTCGGCGAGCCGCCAAGTGCGGAAGGACTGCCGCAGCGCCGGCTGCGCCTGCTCCATCTGGTCGATGGCCGCCTTCAGCGCATCCGCCCAGCTGGGCTCAAGCAGCCCGACGGTCACGTGCAGCGAAGGCTCGCTCCCCTCCTGCACGGAGGCATCATGGGCCACGCCGCGCGGCACGAAGAGCACGTCGCCGGCCTCCAGCAGGACATCGCGCGCGCCGGCCGGGTCGGCCCGATGCACCGCGCCGTCCCAGGGCGTGTTGCGCGTCGCATGGGGCATCAGCATGTCGCCCCAGACACGCCACTTCTTCGTGCCCGCGACCTGGAGGACCAACACGTCGTGGGTGTCGAAATGCGTCCGGAAGCCCTGGGCACCCGGCGGCGTCAGGTAGATGTTGGCCTGGACGGCATGGAGGAAGAGCTTTTCGAGCCCGCGGCAGAAGCGCGCCAGCGGCGGGTGCATCTCATGGAACTGGGAGACGACGAGGGTGGCGCCACCGTCGAAGAGCTGGAACAGGCCGACCGGATCAATCCGGCCCTCCTCGTCGGCGTAGAGATCGTCGGGGACGGCGGCACTGCCGTTCCGGGAGCTGTCGGCCATGGAGACCCGGGGCGTGCGGGCCGCGTCGGTTCGCAGGAAGGCGTCGAGATCGGCGATCGAGAGGAGCGGCGCGAAGCGGCGGCGATCGGCAGCAGGCAGGTGTCGCGCCTGCGCGTCCTCGCGCAGGGCGAGCGCCTCGGGCACGGTCATCGGACCGAAGGCCAGCCCGAAGGCATCCGCTGCGAGCGTCATGGCGGCGGCGCAGGCCTACCAGCCGCGGCCGCGGCCGCGGGGATCGCGAGGATCGTTGTCGGTGACGCGGACGCGGCGACGGATGACCCGCACCCGGCCACGGCCCGGATCGTCGTAGGGGTCGCTGTCGGTGCCGCGGCGGCGGACGAAGCGGCCACGGCCACGGCCCTCGCGGTCGTACGGGTCGCTGTCCGTCACCCGCAGGCGCTGGGCCTCGGCCGGCTGCGCGGTGACGACGGCACCGGGGACCACCAGGGTCGCGGCGCCCGCCAGCGTCTTGAACACGAAGAGGCGCCGGTCGAGCGGACGGGACGCGGGGGTGGTGTCGCTATCGGCGGACGGAACGGGTGTGTCGTCGGTCATGGTGTCGAAACTCCCCTTCTCGGCGCCAGCGTCAACCACCAGCTGCGAATGCTTCTAATCTGGAAGCTAGCGGCAAACTTCCGATACGTCATGCGTGGTTTGACGTAGGTGCGCCGCTCGGGAGAGGATTTTGTGAAGGGGCTACGGAGTGGAAGGGAGGAGACCACGCTCAAGGGGTCGCAGATTGCGGTCCCCTCCCGTCCGAGCCAGTGAACCGGCGACGCATACACCTGATGCCGGGTCGTGATGGATCTTGCAGGGTCGATGCCAAGACCCGACCGGCTGTCAACTCACAAGATGAAGTAGCCGCGCAAAACTCCGACTACTAACTGTAGCGCAACCACGGCCGGCAGCAGCGACGGTCTCGCCAATTGCGCCTTGCATTCCGCGAGAGCCTCCCAAATTGCGAGACCGGGTCGGGCTCGCTCCACCGCCCCGCGTCCGGCCGGTTTCCGTTGCGCAGGAGAGCCGTCTCCTATAGATGCACCGCAACAGAGTTCACGCGGGCCGCCAAATCGACGGAGCCCGCTTTTTCGTATTCGCCCGACCGGACGCCCCTGCCATGTCTATGCGCAACATCGCCATCATCGCCCACGTCGATCATGGCAAGACCACCCTCGTCGACAAGCTCCTGCAACAGTCGGGCTCGTTCCGCGAAAACCAGCGCGTCGCCGAGCGCGTGATGGACTCCAACGACCTCGAGAAGGAGCGCGGCATCACCATCCTCGCCAAGGCGACCTCGGTCGTCTGGAAGGACACGCGCATCAACATCGTCGACACCCCTGGCCACGCCGACTTCGGCGGCGAGGTGGAGCGCATCCTGTCCATGGTCGACGGCGCCATCGTGCTGGTGGATGCGGCCGAAGGCCCGATGCCGCAGACCAAGTTCGTGGTCGGCAAGGCGCTGAAGATCGGCCTGAAGCCGATCGTCGCCATCAACAAGATCGACCGCCCGGACGCCCGCCATGTCGAGGTCATCAACGAGGTCTTCGACCTCTTCGCAGCCCTTGACGCCACCGACGAGCAGCTCGACTTCCCGATCCTCTACGGGTCCGGCCGCGAGGGCTGGATGGCGGAAAAGCCGGAGGGTCCGATCGACCAGGGCCTCGCTCCCCTCTTCGACCTCGTGCTGCGCCACGTTCCCGAGCCGGACATCGGCGACGGCCCGTTCCGCATGCTCGGCACCCTTCTCGAGGCCAATCCCTTCCTCGGCCGCATGATCACCGGCCGCATCTCCTCCGGCACGGTGAAGCCGAACCAGTCGATCAAGGTCCTTTCGCGCGACGGTCAGGTCGTCGAGACCGGCCGCGTCTCCAAGATCCTGGCTTTCCGCGGCATCGAGCGCCAGCCGATCGAGGAGGGCATCGCCGGCGACATCGTCGCCATTGCCGGCCTGTCCAAGGGCTCGGTCGCCGACACCTTCTGCGATCCCTCGGTCGAAACCCCGATCCAGGCCCAGCCGATCGATCCGCCGACCGTCATGATGGGCTTCATCGTCAACGACTCGCCGCTCGCCGGCACCGAGGGCGACAAGGTCACCAGCCGCATGATCCGTGACCGCCTCCTGAAGGAGGCCGAGGGCAACGTGACGCTGAAAATCGAGGAGAGCCCGGACAAGGATACGTTCTTCGTCTCCGGCCGCGGTGAACTCCAGCTCGCCATCCTCATCGAGACCATGCGC
>LNFH01000183.1 GCA_001464235.1 Rhizobiales bacterium Ga0077556
GCCGGAGTTCGCCGGCCGCAACCTCTTCACCGCCGATCCCGTGCTGCGCCACTGGGCGCTGCGGGAGGGCGGCGACTGGGTGGACGGGCCGCTCACCGCGCTCGGCGCCGCCGTCGGCTCGGAGGAGGTGCTGGCCTGGGGCGATGAGGCGAACCGCTATCCGCCGGAGCTGACGGTCTTCGACCGCTATGGCCGGCGCATCGACGAGGTGCGCTTCCACCCGAGCTACCACCGGCTCATGGACCTCGCCATGGCGCACCGGATCCATTCCATCGCCTGGGCGGAGGAGCGGTCGGGCAATCACGTCGCCCATGCCGCGCTGCTCGCCCTGTTCACCGAGGCCGAGCAGGGCACGATGTGCCCGATCTCCATGACCTATGCGAGCGTGCCGGCGCTGCGCCACCAGCCCGACGTCGCCGCCGCCTGGGTGCCGAAGATCGTCGGCGGAACCTATGATGCGCCGCTGAGGCCCATCGCGGAGAAGCGCGGCGTCACCATCGGCATGGCGATGACGGAGAAGCAGGGCGGCAGCGACGTGCGCGCCAACACGACACGCGCCACCCGCGACGGCGAGGCGTACCGGCTCGTCGGCCATAAGTGGTTCTGCTCGGCGCCCATGTGCGACGCCTTCCTGACGCTGGCGCAGACGGAGAAGGGGCTCTCGTGCTTCCTGGTGCCCCGCATCACCCCGGACGGCGAGCGCAACAGCCTCCACGTCATGCGGCTGAAGGACAAGCTCGGCAACAAGTCCAATGCCTCCTCGGAGATCGAGTATCACGACACCCATGCCGTGCTGCTCGGGGAGGAGGGGCGCGGCGTCTCGACCATCATCGAGATGGTGCACCACACCCGGCTCGACACCATCGCCGGCACGGTCGGCATCATGGGCATGGCGCTGGCGCAGGCACGGCACCACGTCGGCCACCGGCGGGCCTTCCAGAAGACGCTGATCGACCAGCCGGCGATGCGGGCGGTGGTGGCCGACCTCGCCCTCGAATATGAGGCGGCGGTGGCGTTGACGATGCGGGTGGCGCGGGCCTTCTCCGGCACGGGGGAGGGCGAGCGGGCCTTCGCGCGCCTCGCGGTGGCGGTGGCGAAATACTGGCTCACGAAACGCAACCCGAACTTCGTCTACGAGTGCATGGAGTGCCACGGCGGCGCCGGCTACGTCGAGGAAAGCCCGCTGCCGCGGCTGTTCCGCGAAAGCCCGCTCAACGCCATCTGGGAGGGCTCGGGCAACGTCATCGCGCTCGACATCCTCAGGACCCTCGGCCGCGAACCGGCGGCGCGCGAGGCCTTCGCGGCAGAGCTCGCGGCGGCGCGGGGGCAGAGGCCGGTGCTGGATGCGGCGATCGACGATCTCTTCGGCCTGCTCCGCCGGGTGCCGGCGGAGGCGGACGCCCGCCGTGTCGCCGAGCGCATGGCGCTGGTGCTGCAGGCGGCGCTGCTGGTGCAGGGCGCGCCGGCGGCGGTTGCCGACGCCTTCATCGCGACGCGGCTCGGGGGCGAGGGCGGCCGCAGCTTCGGCGTGCTGCCGGCGGGAGCGGACGTGGACGCGATCGTCGATCGACGCGCGGGATGAGACGCGGAGCGGCGGCTTCGCCGGGATGGGTCGGCTGTCCCGCGGCGTGGGCCGGACGGCGGACGGGTCAGCGGAAGTCGCGGGGGGTGCCGCCGGTCTCGCGCCGAAACGCGCGGTAGAAGGTGGCCAGGCTGTCGAAGCCGCAGGCGAAGGCGAGGTCGATCACCGCCTCGTCGGGCCTCGCGGCGAGCCGGCGCCGCGCCATGGCGATGCGCATCGCGGTGAGCGTGCGGTGGAAGCTGCTGCCGGTCGGTTCGAAGACGACGTGGAGCTGTCGGGGCGAGATGGCGAGCATCCGCGCGACGTCTTCGGGCGTCAGGCCGGGGCGATGGATGTTGCGCCGCATGAGCCGCAGCGCGGCCTGCCGATAGCCGGCATGCAGGGCGAGCCGGCTCTCGGGCGAGCGGGCCGGGACGGCGCCGCGGGCGAGGAGGGCGAGGCGGGCGACATGATCGACGGCCGCATCGGCCTCGTCCGGCGCCAGGTCGTCCGCCGTGTCGAACAGGGCGTGGGTCGCGGCATCCAGCAGAAGTGACAGGCGGGGGTCCGCTATGGCCGCCATATGCAGCCGGCGGGCCGCCTCGCCATCCACCCCGATGCGGGCGAGGGGGATCGTCACGATGTGGGCGAGAAAATCACCGCTCGTCTCGGGCGTCGCCCGCGAGGCGATGTCGGTGTGACCGACGGCGACGCTGCCGGCGCCGACATAGGTCTGACCGGACGGCGTGTCGCACCAGCCGGGTCCCGCCATCTGGAGGCCGACGACGAGGCTGTCCTTCGGCACCCTCGCGATGTCGGCGGCGGTGCGGCTGACCCGATAGGCCGAGGCGCCGAGCGCGGCCAGCACGGCGCCGCCGGCCTGGCGGGCTGAGAACCTGCCGCGGAAGTGGTACCGGCGCTCCGGGGGCAATTCGATGGTGACGCCGAAGAGGTGGCGCCCGCGCTCCTCGCGCCATTGGTCGAACCGATCGGCCGGTGGAAGGTCGTCGGTTGACCAGGAGAACATGGATGAACCTGCCGCGATACGGAACGTGATTGAAAGACACAAACAAATACAAGCATCCGAGAAAAATCAATCCGGGCACGCGGTGGTTGAAGACCCGCTGTGGAGAGATTTCGCCTCGCGTCGGGGGCTCTCGCGTGTGGCGCCTACATCAATCGTGAACGGCGAGAGGGAGCCGTGATCTTGACCCCCTTCGCCGCATGGGGCATCGCTCGGGCCGGCGATTGACGCGGCGCAGCAAGGCCGCGGCGACGCCGGCCACGAGGCTCACGACATGACCAGCATCCCGCAGGCGGTGGAGTTCGACGTCGACGACGAGGAGACCTTCGTCCCGGCGCTGGGCGAAACCCATTCGACGCGGGCGAAGCAGATCCTCAAGGCCCATCCCGAGATCCGCGGGCTGATCGGCCGCAATCCCTGGACCGCGGCGATTACCGCCGCCTATGTCGGCGTACAGATCGCCGTCGCCGTCGCCTTCGGCTGGGCCGGCGCGTCGTACTGGTGGCTGGCGCTGATCGTCGCCTACGGGTTCGGCGCCTTCCTCAACCACGGGCTCTACGTCGTCGTCCACGACGCCACCCACAACCTCATCTTCCGCAGCCGCCTCGCCAACCGGCT
>LNFH01000184.1 GCA_001464235.1 Rhizobiales bacterium Ga0077556
TTGATGTGGTCGCCGTGGAAGTGGCTGATGACGACCGAGTCGACCTTGGCCGGGTCGAAGCCGGCGGCCTTGAAGTTGGCCATCCAGGTGCCCGAGGTGGGCGCGCCGACATTGCCGTTGCCGGTGTCGAGCAGGACCACCTTGCCGCCGGTCTCGACCACCAGGGTGTTGAAGGGGATCGGCACGGCGTTGGTCGGCAGGAAGGCCGCGCCGAGCGCCGCCTGGACCGCCGGCAGCTCGGCGTTGCGGATGAAGCCCTCGATCGGGCGGGCGAAGAAGCCGTCGTTGATGGCGGTGACGGTGATGTCGCCGACCTTGTACTTGTAGAAGCCGGGCGCCTGGGCGGCGGCAGCGGCCGCCTGGGCGAAGAGCGGCGTCGTCGCGCCGGTCAGGAAGGCGGGGGCGGCAAGCGTTGCGGCGCCCGCGGCAAGGGCGGTGCGGCGGTCGATCGTGGTCATGGGAGCTCCTCCGGCAGCAGGACGCACGACGACCGTGGCAGCCGTCACGCGCAGGCGATTACATTGCCGGAATAGAGGTGTCGTCCAGCCTTGTCACATGAATGTGACCGCTGACGGCCGGGTCAGCGCTGCGACACGTCGGAGCGCTGCGATGCGTCCGAGCGCTGGGACACCTGGAGATTGGCCCGCGCCACCGCCGCGACCGCCTCGGACCGCGTGCGCACGACGATCAGCCGGCGGATCTCGCCGCGCAGGAAGGCCTGCAGGAAGCGGTTGTAGTCCTTGATCGAGATGCAGCCGTTGGAATCGCCGTTCGGCCCCAGCAGGTAGGTATGGGCGAGGAGGCCGGCGCGGCCGTGGATCGCCTGGGATCCGCCCACCGGATTGAGGCGGATGGCGCGCACGCCGTGGAACAGCGCCTCGCGCTCGGTCAGGTCGTAGGTGTGGGGCGGCGTCGGGCCGCGCATGCGCACATGCGCATAGCGCGGATCGTTGCGCATCTCGCCGAGGCCGGACTGGGCCTCCAGCCGCTCGCCGTTGGGCAGGTACACCATGCGCGAGCCGATGTCGTAGATTGCGAGGCCCATCGGGGGCTTCGGCGCCGCCATGCCGGGGAAGCTCAGGCCGAGGCTGCCGCCGAAACCGCCGCCGGTGCCGGCGCTGCCGCCGTCCACCGCGCCGCCGCCGGACGGAGCGTAGGCGAGCTGCGGGCCGTCGGCCTCGCGGCGCTGGCCGAAGATGCGTTCGAAGAAGTTGCGCCCGTCGGGCTGGGCGGCAGGTGCCGCGGCCTGCGTCTCGCCGGCGGGGCGTCGGCCGGCGACGCGCGGCGTCTCGGGGGTCGCGGGGGCGGAAGCCTGCGCGGGGCGGCGCAGCGGCAGCGGCGCGACCATGGTGGTGTCGGGGCCGTCGGCTTCGGCCTCGGCCTGGGTCTGCGGCCGCGCCGGGGGCAGGGGCGCCGGCTGGATCAGGCTGCTGACCGCGGGAAGTCCGGCTTCGCGCCCGGGCAGGCTGGCGAGCGCCAGGACGTTCGGGCGCGCCGCGGGGGCGGACTCGGGCACGGCACGGGCGACGGCAACGGGCGTCGCCGGCTGCCAGTGGGCGCCGAGCGGACGGCTCTCGGCGAGCGTCGCGGGCGGATGGCCGAGCGCCAGCGCCGGGTCGAGCAGCGGGGCGAAGGAACCGAGCGCCGCGAAGGAGGGCCTGGGGTCGGCGAGCGAGCCGGTCTCAACCGCGGCAATGGCGGCGAGCGCGACGGTGCCCTTGTCGCCGCGCAGCGAATAGGTCGCGAGACCTGCGAGGCCTGCGGACACCGCGAGAACGGTCAGCCAGGGAAAACGGGGTCCGTCCTGCCGGGCGGGGCGGGCAGGCTTGCCGGAACGGCCGCGGGTCAGGTCACGCATACGCAAGAGCCTTGATACGCCTGGCACATGGTCCCCCGAAGATGTGCCAGAGAGCCCGACCAGCGCAACCCCTGAAGGGTTCGACGCGGGCCCGACCGACCGGACGTTGGCGACGCATGAGCCAAAGAACTTGGGCGACCATAAGGCGCCGATTGGGTTAACGGCCGGTGAAGCGGGTCGCCGTGCGAGGGTGGCAAAGGGCGGAACACGGCCGTTTCCCCATCCCGCTACCGATGCCGACGCGGCGCCGTGTGATTTGAAATCGCCGGCGCCAGCGGGTAGAAGGCCGCTTGCGGGACATGGCGCGAAGGCCTGTCCCCGAGCCGGCGTAGCACAGCGGTAGTGCAGCGGTTTTGTAAACCGAAGGTCGGGAGTTCGATCCTCTCCGCCGGCACCAGTTTCTCAGTCGCCCGCGCCGAAATGGCGGGCGATCTTGCCCCGCAGCAGCGCGGCGAAGGCCGCCTCCTTCTGAACCACTTCGAAGGCCTGGCCGCCGATGCCCACCGCCATGGGCGGCGATGGGTCGGCGGTCGGCAGCAGCGTGCAGACGATGCCGGCGCCGGGCACGATGCGGCTCGCCGAGACGGCATGGCCCTCGGCGCGGATGGCGCGAACCTCGGCCATCACCGCCGCGAGGTCGACGGCGGGCGCCTCCGCTTCGCGGGCGAGGTTCACCCGCGCGATGCGCCGGGCGATCTCCGCGTCGTCCATGGCCGAGAGCAGCATCAGCCCCATGCCGGAGCCGGCGATGGGGCGGCGCGTGCCGGCGGGAATGTGCAGGCGCATGGCCCGGGTGGCGGGAATGACGGCGATGTAGACGACGTGGATGTCGCTGGCGATGCCGAGCAGGATGGTCTCGCCGGTCTCCTCGCCGAGCTCGCGCATCAGCCGGGTCACCCGTCCGTCGGTGACGCGCCCGTCGATCCAGCGCCCGAGCATGGAGACCCGCGGCGTCGGCTGCACGCGCCGGTCGGGCAGGGCGGTGAGATAGCCGAGGTCGATGAGGCCGTTGACCAGCATGGAGGTCGAGGATTGCGGGATGCCCATCTCGCGGGCGATCTCTGTGACGCTCGCCGGGCGCTCCAGCCGGTCGAAGAGCTCGAACAGCGCCAGCACCCGTGTGGCGGATTTCACCCCGCCCGTGTCGAACGATCTCCGCGGCCTCGGCATCGGCACCTCCAGTCGAATTACATCGCATATGTGATAAATAAAATCAAATTGACGAATATGGGGGATGCTGCCAGTTTGCCCGCAACACCAAAAAACGGGGAAACGAGAGCGGATGGAACTCTGGCCGGCCTGTATCGACGCGGACTATGTCGCGGGAATCCGTGACTTCGCGCGTCGTGAGATCATCCCCCAGGCCGACGACATCGACCGCCGCGACGTCTATCCGCGCGACATCCTCAAGGCCATGGCGAGGGCCGGCTACAACGCCGTCGCCCTGCCGGTGGCGGACGGCGGCGCCGGCCTCACCTACGGCCATGCGGCGGCGGTCTTCGAGGAGGTCTCCTATGCCAGCGCCGCCGTCGGCATCTCGCTGATCACCATCTTCCAGGCGCAGACCATCATCCGCACCTTCGGCAACGAGACGCTGAAGCAGGAATGGCTGCCGCAGTTCGGACGGGGGCTGCTGTCGTCCTACGCCCTCACCGAGGCGAACCACGGCAGCGACATCCGCAGCCTCGACACCAAGGCGGTGCGCGACGGCGAGGGCTGGGTGCTGACGGGGGAGAAGTCCTTCATCACCTCGGGCTCGGCCGCCGAGTTCTTCATCATCCTCGCCGAGACCCCCGTGGGCGTCTCCACCTTCGCCGTGCCGGCGGGGCTCGACGGGCTGTCCTCCTATGTCGGCACCAATTCCGCGACCTTCGGCCTGCGCAACGGCCCGCACGTCAACCTCGTGCTCGACAAGGTCCGGCTGCCCGGCCATGCGCTGATCGGCGTCGAGGGCAAGGGCGTGCGCCAGGCGGTCGGCACGCTCAACTATTCCCGCACACTCGCCGGCGCCATCAGCATCGGCATCGCCCGCGCCGCCTTCGACGCCGCGCTCGCCTTCGTCGGCAAGCGCAAGGCCTTCGACCAGCGCGTCATCGAGTTCCAGGGGATCCAGTGGTACTTCGCCGACATGCTGGCGGAGATCGAGGCAGCGCGCCTGCTCGTCTATCGCGCCGCCGAGGCGCTCGATTCCGGCGTCGACCAGGACCGCTATGCCAGCGCCGCCAAGCTGAAGGCCGCCAAGGTCGCGACCGACGTCGCCTCTCTCGCGGTCCAGGTGTGCGGTGCCTACGGCGTCATGGAAAACGCCCCCTTCGGCCGCTTCCTGCGCGACGCCAAGGCCTATGAGATCGCCGGCGGCTCCGCGGAGATCCTGAAGAACACCATCGGCAAATATCTCACCCGCGTCCTCGCCGCCTCATGATCACGGACCTCCTCGCCCGCCACGCCGAGGCCCATCCCGACCGCGTCTTCGTGGTGACGGATGCGGCGGAGTGGTCGTTCGGTGCGGTGGATGCGGCAGCCCGCCGCTTCGGAGCGATGCTGCAGGCGCGCGGCATCGCCCCCGGCGACCACGTGGCGCTCATCGCCGGCAACAGCGCCGGCTTCCTCGTCGCCTGGTTCGGCATCAACCTCGCCGGCGCCGTGGCGGTCACCGTCAACACCCAGCTCGTCGGCGAGGGCCTCGCCTATGTCGTCGCGCAGTCGGAGGCGAAGCTCGTCGTCGCCGATCGCGCCTTCCTGGCGGCCCAGGGCGCGGTGGGGCAGGGCGCCTTCCAGGGCATTCCGCTCATCGAACTCGCGCCCGACGCCGACCTCTTGGCCGATCTCTTGGCCGGCGGTGACGTCGGCGTGGAACTCCGCCCCGTCCGCCTGCCGCCGCTCGCCCCCGCCACCATGATGTACACGTCCGGCACGACGGGACTGCCCAAGGGCGTCGTCAACAGCCACGCCGCCTACGAGGCCGCCGGCGCCGAGATCGTCGCGGCGCTGGGCTTCAGCCCCCAGGACCGCTGCATGGTGGTGCTGCCGCTCTTCCACGCCAATCCGCAGATGTATGCGGTGATGTCGGCGCTCGAGGTCGGCTACGCCCTGGTGCTGCGCGAAAAATTCTCTGCCACCTCGTTCTTCGACGACGCGCGCCGCTTCCGCGCCACCTGCTTCACCTATGTCGGCACCATCCTGTCGATCCTCGTGGCGCGCCACGACGAGGACCGCGACCACGCCCTGCGCTTCTGCACCGGCGGCGGCGCCCCGGAAAAGGTCTGGCGCGAGGTCGAGCAGCGCTTTGGCGTGAAGGTGCGCGAGCTCTACGGCATGACCGAGATCGGCGGCTTCGTCTCCCTCAACACCGAGGGCGCGACGCGCATCGGCTCCTGCGGCCGCCTGCGCCCGGACATGGACGTGCGCATCGTCGATGCCGACGACGAGGAACTGCCCGCCGGCGCGCAGGGAGAGATCGTTGTGCGGCCACTGAAGCCCGGCGTCATCCTCTCCGGCTACTGGCGCCAGCCCGACAAGATGGCCGAGGCCTGCCGCAATCTGTGGTTCCACACCGGTGACCGCGGCCATATCGACGCCGACGGCTATCTCCACTTCCACGGCCGCATCAAGGAACTGATCCGCCGCGGCGGCGAGATGGTCTCGCCCGTCGAGGTGGAGACGGCGCTGCGCAAGATGCCTGGCGTCGCCGACTGCGCCGTGGTCGGCGTCGACGACGCCGTGCTCGGCCAGGAGATCAAGGTCCTCGTCGTCCCGGAGGAGGCGCCGCTCGCCCCCGCCGACGTCGTCGCCTTCCTCGACGGCCGCGTGCCGTCCTTCATGATCCCGCGCTACGTCGAATTCGCCGCCTCGGTGCCGAAGACCGAGACGGAGAAGGTCCAGCGCCACAAGATCGCCTATGTCGATGCCCGCGTGCACGACATGGCCTCCGCCGAGAGGCGGATCGAGCCGCGTCATGGGGGCGTGGTATCCGGCTCAGGCGAGGGATGAGCCGCTCCGGCGGCGTTCCGAACCGGCCATCCAAGGGAGGAAGTTCATGATCGATCGTCGCACATTCGGCTTCGGAACGGCGGCCCTCAGCCTGTCGCTGGCGGCGCCTGCGGTCGCCCGCGCCCAGGCCGGCTACCCGAACCGCCCCGTCCGCATGCTCGTCGGCTTTGCCGCCGGCGGCCCAACCGACATCGTCGCCCGCCAGCTGGCCCAGTACATGGCCGAGTCCATGGGGCAGCCCGTCGTCATCGAGAACCGCGGCGGCGCCAACGGCAACATCGCGGCGCAGGAGATCGCCCAGTCCCAGCCCGACGGCTACAACCTCTTCTACAACACCTCCGCCATCGCCATCAGCCCGGCGCTCTATCCGCGCCTCGGCTACGACGCCAAGGCCTTCGTGCCGATCGGGTTGACCGCGACCGTCCCGATGGTCCTCGAGGTGCACCCGCAGATGCCGGTGAACAACGTCAAGGAGTTCATGGACTACGTGAAGGCCAACGCCGACAAGCTGTCCTACGCCTCCACCGGCAACGGCTCGATCACCCATCTCGGCAGCGCGCTCCTCCTCGGCCGCATCGGCGCCAAGGTCACGCACGTGCCCTATCGCGGCAGTGCCCCGGCGCTGGTCGACCTCGCCGGCGGCCGCGTTCACTTCATGACGGACACGATCAACTCGTCTCTGCCCTTCATCCAGGACGGCCGCCTGAAGCCGCTCGCCGTCACCAGCACCAGGCGCCTCGCTGCCCTGCCGAACATCCCGACCCTCACCGAGCTCGGTCTGCAGGACCTCGAGATCGGCGCCTGGCAGGGCATCGTCGCCCCGGCGGGCACGCCGCCCGAGGTGGTGCAGAAGGTCAACGCAGCGATGATGACGGCCCTGAAGAACCCGGAGTTCCTGTCGCGGCTGGAGACCCAGCAGACGACGCCGCTCGGCAGCACGCCGGAGGAGTACGGCAAGTACATCCTCGCGGAGCTCGCCCGCTGGGACAAGGTGGTGAAGGAGAACGGCATCACCATGAACTGAGGCCTTCGGTGACGGCCGACCGGCGGGCTCAGGTCGGCCGGTCGCGCACCGCACGCAGCATGGCGGGCCAGAGCGCCAGCGTCTCGGCGAAGGACGCTTCGTCGAACCGCTTCAGCCGCTGGCGGGTGAGGTCGAGCGCCACCGGCGACAGCCGGGCGAGGTCGTCGGCGAGGCGCAGCGCTTCGGCCATCACCGCGCCGGGTTCGGCCTCGCGGCTGAACAGGCCGAGCCGGCGGCATTCGTCGGCGTCCATCATGCGGCCGGTGAGGCAGAGGTCGGTCGCGACCGTCAGCCCGAGGGCCGAGGAGATGATCCACGGTCCCGAGCTGGAGGCGATGCCGGCCCGGATCTCCGGCTGGCCCATGCGGACCCCCGCATGGCCGATGCGGAAGTCGCAGAGCAGCGCCACCTGGAAGGCGGACCCGGCGGCAACCCCGTTCAGCGCCGCGACGATGGGCTTGGACAGGCTGCGGAAGGCGCCGAAGAACCGGCCCCAGTCCGCGACCCAGGCCTCGATCGCCTCGTCAGCGGGCGGCGGCTCGTCCCGGTCCTGCCCGGCGCCGAAGGCGCGCGCGCCTGCCCCCGTGACGATGACCACCCGGACGGCGGGATCGGCATCGAAGGCGGCGAGCGCGTCAACGATCTCGGCCCGCATCGCCGCGTGCCAGGCATTGAGGGCGTCCGGGCGGTCGAAGGTGAGGATGGCCGCCGGGCCCTCGCGGGAGACGGTGATGCAGGCGGGCATGATGGACCTCACATCATCACAGATGTGATGAAGTTAATCGTATTGACGAATTCCAGGCCGTGAACTAGCACCGAACCAAGCTTTGAGAAAGAACGGGAGATGACCATGGCGGAGACGATGCAGACGGTGGGCCTCGGCCTGCGTTGGGAGGACACCCCGGTCGGAATGAAGTTCCGCACCATCGGGCGCACCATCACGGAAGCCGACATCACGCTCTTCGTCGGCGTCACCGGCATGGTCGAGGTGCTCTTCACCAATCTCGAATATCTCGAGGAGGAATCGCTCTTCGCCGGCAAGCGGCTCAGCCCGGGCGCCCTGGTCTATTCCTTCGCCGAGGGCCTGCTGATGCAGACGGTGGTGCAGGGCGTCGGCCTGTCCTTCCTCGGCATGGAGCTCAACGTCGAGGGCCCGACCTTCGCCGGCGACACGATCCACGTCGAATGCGAGGTGGTGGAGTCCCGCGCCACCCGCAAGCCCGGCCGCGGCATCGTCAAGACCATCAACCGCGTCGTCAACCAGCGCGGCGAGACGGTGATGACCTACAGCCCGACGCGCCTCGTCAAGGGCCGCGACTACTCGCCGAAGAGCTGAGCGGGAGCCGCGCCGTGGGACCGCTGGCGGGCGTCCGCATCCTCGACCTGACCACCGTCATGATGGGCCCCTCGGCGACGCAGGTGCTCGCCGAGATGGGGGCCGACGTCATCAAGGTCGAGGCGCCCGGTGGCGATCCCGTCCGCTACATCGGTCCCGCCCGCCACCACGGCATGGGCGCGCTGTTCCTCAATGCCAACGGCTCCAAGCGCTCCATCGTCATCGACCTGAAGAGCGAGGGGGGGCGTCGCGCCCTCCTGACGCTCTGTGAGGGCGCCGACATCCTCGCCTACAACATCCGGCCGCAGGCCATGGCCCGCCTCGGCCTCGGCTACGAGGACGTCCGCGCCGTCCGGCCCGACATCATCTATGCCGGCATGTTCGGCTATGGGCAGGACGGGCCCTATGCCGCGCGGCCGGCCTATGACGACCTGATCCAGGGCGCGGCGCTGCTGCCCTTCCTCATCGCCCGCGCCGGCGACGGAACGCCGCGCTACGTGCCTGCCGCCATAGCCGACCGCATCGTCGGCCTCGCCGCCGTCGGCGCCATCAATGCGGCGCTCTACCATCGCCAGAAGACCGGCGAGGGCCAGCGGGTCGACGTGCCGATGTTCGAGACCATGGTGAGCCTGACGCTCGCCGACCATCTCGGCGGCCTCACCTTCGATCCGCCGCTCGGGGAGGGGGGTTACCAGCGCCTGCTGTCGCCCGA
>LNFH01000185.1 GCA_001464235.1 Rhizobiales bacterium Ga0077556
GGCGCGGAAGACCACCCATGCCGGAGACGGACGTACTCCGCCTCTGCCACGAGGCAGGAAGATCGTTCGTCTTTGAACCGAATGAAGGAACGAACGTCCTTATTTATTCAGTTTTCGGACCAATCGTAGAATTTCCTTCCCAGCAGGACTAGCTTTCAGGCAGCAAAGGAGCGTTCCATGACCGCCCACGTCTCGCCCGACAATACCCGCAAACCCGGCCGCGGGCGCATCTATTCCTCCATCACCGAGACCGTCGGCGACACGCCGCTCGTCCGCCTCGACCGGCTGGCCAAGGCCCACGGCGCCGGGGCGACCATCCTCGCCAAGCTGGAGTTCTTCAATCCCATCGCCTCGGTGAAGGACCGCATCGGCGTCGCCATGATCGACGCCCTCGAGGCTGCGGGGAAGATCACCCCGGACACGGTGCTCATCGAGCCGACCTCCGGCAATACCGGCATCGCCCTCGCCTTCGTCGCCGCGGCCCGCGGCATCCGCCTCGTTCTGGTGATGCCCGAGACCATGTCCGTGGAACGTCGCAAGATGCTCGCGCTCCTCGGCGCCGAACTGGTGCTGACCGAAGGCCCCAAGGGCATGAAGGGCGCCGTCGCGAAGGCCGAGGAGCTGGCGGCCGAGAACCCCAACGCCATCATCCCCCAGCAGTTCAAGAACCCGGCCAATCCGGAGATCCACCGCCACACCACCGCCGAGGAGATCTGGAACGACACGGCGGGCGGGGTCGACATCTTCGTCTCCGGCGTCGGCACCGGCGGCACCATCACCGGCGTCGGCCAGGTTCTGAAGGGGCGCAAGCCCGCGGTGAAGATCGTCGCGGTCGAACCGACGGATTCGCCCGTCCTCTCCGGCGGCGCGCCCGGCCCGCACAAGATCCAGGGCATCGGCGCGGGCTTCGTGCCCGACATCCTCGACCGTTCCGTCATCGACGAGGTGGTGCAGGTCTCGAACGACCAGGCTTTCACCCTCGCCCGCGAACTTGCCCGCACCGAGGGCATCCCGACGGGCATCTCCGCCGGCGCCGCCGTCCACGCGGCGCTGCAGCTCGGCAAGCGGCCGGAGAACGCCGGCAAGACCATCGTGGTGATCATCCCGAGCTTCGCCGAGCGCTACCTCTCCACGGCGCTGTTCGAGGGGCTCTGATCCTGCTCTGCCCTGCCGGCTATTCGGTCGGCAGGCCGAAGGGCAGCGAGTCCACGGCGCCGCCCGGCGGCAGGACCTGTTCCAGCCGCCAGCGGCCGTGGGCCGCCTGTACCATGCGGAACACCACGGGCGACCGGTAGGCCTGCAGCGGCACCGAGAACTCCACCTTGCCGTCGGTGAGCTGGATGCGGTTGCCGAGCCGCGGCATGTTGGCAGGCGACATGTCCTCCGGCATTCCCGCGAGATTGAGCGGCATGAGGTCGAGCCGCCGCGCCACGGTCATGGCATGGGCGAAGATGAAGCTGATGTCCGTCTGGTCCATCTGGTTGATGGCGGGGAGCATCTCCGCCGCATGCATGAAGGCGCTGGAGGCCGGCACCCGCGCGACCCGGCGGAGGTCGAACCGCCCGAGATGCGTGTAGAAGGCCGTCTGGCTCGCCGGCGTCAGCACCCAGAAGGCGGTGACGTAGTCGCCGCGGCGGTAGGCGGTGAGGAAGGTGCGCAGCGCCGATTCCGGCGTCTTCAGGTCGAGGCGGTCATAGGCGAAGCTGCCGCTCGACGGCACGGGCCGAGACGTCGCCTGCCCCGCGGCGGGGGCGGCGGCGAACAGGACGGCTGCCGTGACCGCGCCGCGCAGAGACCACCGCATGCAACCCTCCGATTCGAAATACCATCGAAGGTGCAGCAGCCACCCGCCTTTGTCATCTGCTCCAATGCCGCGCCCTCAGCGCCTGTCCTTCAGCGCCTCCTCGATCTCGGCCAGAACCGCGGGATCATCGATCGTCGCCGGCATCGACCATTCGCCGCCGTCGGCGATCTTCTTCATCGTGCCACGCAGGATCTTGCCAGAGCGCGTCTTCGGCAGCCGCGAGACGGCGATGGCGAGCTTGAAGGCGGCGACCGGGCCGATCTTCTCGCGCACGAGGGCCACGAGTTCCCTCTCCACCTCGTCCGGCCGCTTGTTGACGCCCGCCTTCAGCACCACGAAGCCGCAGGGCACCTCGCCCTTGAGCTGGTCTGCCATGCCGATGACGGCGCATTCGGCGACGTCCGGATGGGAGGAGAGCACCTCCTCCATGCCGCCGGTGGAAAGGCGGTGGCCGGCGACGTTGATGATGTCGTCGGTGCGACCCATGATGTAAAGATAGCCGTCGTCGTCGACGAAGCCCGCGTCCGAGGTCGAGTAGAAGCCCGGGAACTGGGCGAGGTAGCTCTCGCGGAAGCGGTCGTCCTGCTGCCACAGCGTCGGGAAGGACCCGGGTGGCAGCGGCAGCCTCACCACGATGGAGCCCATGGTGTTCGCGGGCAGGTCGCGCCCGCCCTCGTCGACGATGCGCACGTCGTAGCCCGGCATGGGCACCGTGGGCGAGCCCGGCTTCACCGGCAGGGCGCCGAGCCCGACCGGATTGCCGACGATGCACCAGCCGGTCTCCGTCTGCCACCAGTGGTCGATGACCGGCACCCCGAGGATCTTCTCCGCCCACAGCACGGTGTCGGGATCGGCCCGCTCGCCGGCGAGGAACAGGGTACGGAACGTCGGCAGCTGGTAGCGCTTGAGGTGCTCGGCGTTCGGGTCTTCCTTCTTGATGGCGCGGAAGGCGGTGGGCGCCGTGAACAGGGCGTTGACGCCGTGCTCGGAGATCACGCGCCAGTAGGCGCCGGGATCGGGCGTGCCGACCGGCTTGCCCTCGTAGAGGATCGAGGTGACGCCGGCGATCAGCGGCGCGTAGACGATGTAGGAATGGCCGACGACCCAGCCCACGTCGGACGCCGCCCAGAACACGTCGCCCGGCCGCATGCCGTAGAGGTTCTCCATCGACCAGGCGAGCGCCACCATGTGCCCGCCATTGTCGCGCACCACGCCCTTCGGCTTGCCCGTGGTGCCCGAGGTGTAGAGCACGTAGAGCGGATCGGTGGCGGCCACCGGCACGCAATCCGCCTGCCGGCCGGCGGCCCGCGCATGGGCGACGAGCCCGGCCCAGTCGTGGTCGCGGCCGGGCACCAGGGTGGCGTCCGCCTGCGGCCGCTGCAGGATCACGCAGGCTTGCGGCTTGGCGACGGACAGGTCGATGGCGCCGTCCAGCAGCGGCTTGTAGGCGACGATCTTCGCGCCCTCGATGCCGCAGGAGGCGGAGACGATGACCTTCGGGTGGCAGTCGTCGATGCGGGTGGCGAGCTCCTTGGCGGCGAAACCGCCGAAGACCACCGAATGGATGGCGCCGATGCGGGCGCAGGCGAGCATGGCGATCGCCGCCTCCGGCACCATCGGCATGTAGACGATGACGCGGTCGCCCTTCTCCACGCCGAGGTCCTGCAGCACGGCGGCAAACGTCGCCACCTCCTCCTTCAGCTCGGCATAGGTGATGCGGCGCTGCGTGCCGGCGACCGGTGAATCGTAGATGATCGCGGCCTGGTCGGGCCGGGAGGCCGCGTGGCGGTCCACGGCGTTGTGGCAGGTGTTGCACACGCCGCCGACGAACCAGCGGCCATAGGCGCCCTGGGCCGGATCGAACACCGCCTGCGGTGGCGTCACCCAGTCGATGGCCTGCGCCTGTTCACCCCAGAAGCCGGTGGGGTCGGCCTTCCAGGCGGCATAGACCTCGCCGTAGCGGGAGGGGGCTCGGGCATCCATGGGGCATCTCCTCGCCTCGGGGCGACCTTGCCCGGACCTTGGGATCCGGTGGCCGCTGTTGTCTCGGGGGTTCGCGCATTTGCCACCGCCGGGACGGGGGACGCAACAGCCCTTCCCCCGGACGAGGGATACAGGCGGCGGCAGACTTTCGTCTGACGGCGGCGCGCCCAAGCGGAACGGGCTCGCTGCCGCAGAGTCAAGGCGATTGCAGAATCCAGCCATGCAACCACGGGATACCGCAACGCACCATTCCGTATGGAAACGTTAACCCTGCTGGCCCCATGTCTCACCAGTCGTCTCATCTGCGCCACAGGGCCAATTCCAATGTCGATACTCGGACGTTTCAGCATCTCGGCCAAGGTTCTCGGCCTGGTGATGTCGCTCAATGTCATCACCCTGGCCATCGGGGCGCTCGGTTACTATGCCGTCGAAGAGCTGCAGACGGAGAGTGCCCGCGCGGCGACCGTCTCCAGCCGCGCCTTCGATGCGGTCGTGGTGAACCGCGGCCTTGCCGCCCTGTCCCGCGCCCAGTTCCTCATCGCCACCGATCCGAAGCGCGAGACCATCGCCACCAATGCCGCGATCGTCGAGGAGGACATGAAGGCGATCCAGACCCGCCTCGTCTCTCTCCGGCAGGCCCAGCACCCGGCCATCGTCGCATCCCTCGCCAAGGCCGAGGCGGCGCTGCAGAATTACCTGCCCATGGTGCAGCAGACCATGGCGCTCGCCGCCCGCGTGACCGGCATGCCGACCCTCGAGCAGCAGGACGATATCGCCCGCTCGGCCCTCGCCTCGGCGGACGCCTACATGGCCGCGCGCATCGCCCTGCGTGAGCTCACCCAGCTGCAGCAGGCCCGCGCCGAGGAGACCTCCAAGAGCGCCTACGCGATGGCCGACCAGATGCAGCTCGTTCTCATCGGCTTTTCCGTCGGCGCCCTCGTCCTCGGCGTCGCCTTCGGCCTCCTGATCGGCCGCATGGGCATCTCCTCGCCGATCCGCCAGCTCACCGCCTGCCTCGACGACCTCGCCAACGCGCGCTTCGAGGTCGCCATTCCCGGCACCCAGCGCAAGGACGAGGTCGGCGACATCGCCCGCGCCGCCGAGACCTTCAAGGCCAACGGCCTCGAGGCGATCCACCTGCGCCAGGAGCAGGAGGCGGCCAAGGCCCGCAGCGAGCGCGAGCAGAAGGAGCTGATGCACCGCATGGCCGATGACTTCGACCGCGCCGTCGGCGGCATCGTCACCCACGTCTCCTCCGCCTCGGCACAGCTGAAGGGCGCGGCCCAGACCCTGTCCAACGCCGCCGAGGAAGCCTCCGGCCAGGCCGGCGCCGTGGCTGCCGCCTCCGAGGAGGCTTCCACCAACGTCCAGACGGTGGCCTCCGCCACCGAGGAGCTCTCGGCCTCGGTCCGCGAGATCGGCAGCCGCGTCGAGCAGTCCGCCTCCATGGCCAACCAGGCGGTCGCCAAGGCCGACTCCTCGGCCCAGATGATCCAGGAACTCGCCGCCAAGTCGCAGAAGATCGGCGAGATCGTCGAGCTCATCAACAACATCGCCTCGCAGACCAACCTGCTCGCCCTCAACGCCACCATCGAGGCGGCGCGGGCGGGCGAGGCCGGCAAGGGCTTCGCGGTGGTCGCCGCCGAGGTTAAGAGCCTCGCCGACCAGACGGCCAAGGCCACCACCGAGATCGCCTCTCAGATCAGCGGCATCCAGCAGGCCACCGGCCAGTCCGCCGATGCGATGAACGGCATCGCCAGCGTCATCCGTGAGATCAGCTCGGTCTCGGCGAGCATCGCCAGCGCGGTGGAGGAGCAGAACGCCGCCACCCAGGAGATCGCCCGCAACGTCCAGCAGGCCTCGGCCGGCACCGGCGAGGTTTCCACCAACATCGTCGGCGTCTCCCATGCGGTGTCGGAGACCGGAGCGGCGGCGAGCCAGGTCCTCTCGGCTGCCGACACCCTGTCGGCCCAGGCCGGAGCGCTCAAGATCGAGCTCGACAAGTTCCTGTCGACCGTCCGCGCCGCCTGATCGACGGGCCCTGACGACACGGAAAGGCCCTCCCCCGCGGGAGGGCCTTTTTGCGTTGGGAGGCACCGCACCCGTGGGCAAGCGGCCCACCTTGGCTGATGTACAATTTAAGTGTACACTCAGCTCATGGGTCGCGGCATCGGAGCGATCGTCACGCGATGGATTTCGAGTGGGACGAGGACAAGCGGCAGAGCGTTCTCCGCGAACGCAAGGTCGATCTTCTCTATGCGGCCCTGATCTTCGAGGGTCCGGTCCTGACACGGGTCGATGACCGGCGGCCTTACGGGGAGCCCCGCTGGATCTCCATCGGCCTCGTCGCCGACGAATGTTTCGTCGTGATGCATACCGCGCGGGACGGACGCACGCGGCTCATCACCGCCTGGAAGGGAGGACGTCATGACCGAGGCATCTATGAAGCGCGCATCTCTGGCCGAGATCCGCCGCATGAATGAAGCAGGGCAACTGGCACACGACCCGGCGGCCCCGGACGGCGAGGATCTCGGCGCGGACTTCTGGCAGGCCGCCGTCATCGAGCAGCCACTGCGGCGCCGCTCGGTCCATCTGAAGCTCGACGCAGACGTCTTCGAGTTCTTCCGGCAGGAGGCCGGCGGCCGTGGGCACATCACCCGGATGCAGAATGTGCTGAAGGCCTATGCCAAGGCGCGCGGCACGTCCCGCACACGCTGACCCCTACCCCACCGCCTTCGCGATCGCCCGCCCCGCCGAGCGTCCCGAGAACAGGCAGCCGCCGAGGAACGTGCCCTCCAGCGCGCGGTAGCCGTGGACCCCTCCCCCGCCGAACCCCGCCACCTCGCCGGCGGCATAGACATTGCCGAGCGGCGTCCCCGCCGCGGTGAGCACCCGGCCGTCGAGGTCGGTCTGCAGGCCGCCCAGGGTCTTGCGGGTGAGGATGTTGAGCTTCACCGCGATCAGCGGCCCGTTCTTCGGGTCGAGGATCTTGTGGGGCGGGGCCGTGCGCATCAGCCTGTCGCCGCGATAGCCGCGCATGCCGCGGATGGCGATGACCTGCAAGTCCTTGGCGAAGGGGTTGTCGATCTCGCGGTCGCGCGCCGCGATCTCCCGCTCGAGCGCCTCCGGATCGATGAGGTCCGAGCCCACCAGCGCGTTCATCCGCCGGCCGAGGGCGCGGATGTCGGTGTCGACGATGAAGTCGGCGCCCTTCTCCATGAAGGCCTTCACCGGTGGCGGCAGGCCCTTGCCGAGCCGCGACAGGATGCCGGTGATCGACTTGTTGGTGATATCCGGGTTCTGCTCCGAGCCCGAGAGGGCGAACTCCTTCTTGATGATGGCGCGCGACAGCACGAACCACGAATAGCCGTGGCCGGTCTTCACGATGTGCTCGAGACTGGAGAGCGTGTCGAAGCCGGGGAAGTTCGGCGCAGGCAGGCGCCGGCCCGTCGCATCGAGCCAGACGGAGGAAGGACCGGGGAGGATGCGGATGCCGTGGTGCGGCCAGATCGGATCGTAGTTCCGGATGCCCTCCACATAGTGCCACATGCGGTCGCGGTTCACGATGCGCCCGCCGGCGGCTTCCGTGATCATCTGCATCCGCCCGTCGACATGGGCGGGCACGCCCGAGACGAGGAAGTCCGGCAGCGTGCCGAGGCGGGCCGGCCAGTTCTTGCGCACGAGGTCGAAATTGCCGCCGATGCCGCCCGAGGTGACGAGGATCGCCTGCGCCCTCAGCGCGAAGGAGCCGACCGGCTCGCGGGAACTCGCCACCCCTCGCGCCACGGTCGTCGGCGCCAGGATTTCGCCCGCGACCCCGTCCGGCACGCCGCCGCTGGTCGTCAGCGCGTCCACCTTGTGGCGGAAGCGCATGTCGACGAGGCCGCGCGCTTGCGCCTCCCGCACCCGCCGCTCGAAGGGCGCGACGACCGCCGGGCCCGTGCCCCAGGTGACGTGGAAGCGCGGCACCGAATTGCCGTGGCCGGTGGCGAGCCCTCCGCCGCGCTCGGCCCAGCCCACCAGCGGGAACCAGCGCATGCCCTGGGCGTGGAGCCAGGCGCGCTTCTCGCCGTTGGCGAAGTGGAGATAGGCCTCCGCCCAGCGCCGCCCCCAGTCGTCCTCCGGCCGGTCGAACCCGGCCGACCCCTCCCAGTCCTGCCGGGCGAGGTCGAGGCTGTCGCGGATGCCCATGCGCCGCTGCTCGGGACTGTCGACGAAGAACAGGCCGCCGAAGGACCAGAAGGCCTGGCCGCCGATGTTCTGCTCGCCCTCCTGGTCGAGGAGGATGACCCGCTTGCCGGCATCGGCGAGTTCGGCTGTCGCGACGAGGCCGGCGAGCCCCGCCCCCACGACGATGACGTCGGCATCCATGCGTTTCCCCCGTCGCGGTCCCGTCGTCGCCCCCCGGCGATCGCGGCACCGTCATGCAATGACCGCGGCGATCATCACCGCCGCGGCCAGGACGCGCAACGGGTGGTCGTCAGGTGAGGGCGATGGGGCCGCCCGGAGACCCGGTCGCGCCCTTGATCGGGATCGGGCACATCACATAGACGAACTGGTACTTGCGATCGGCCAGCAGGCTGTCGAACTGCAGGTTCTCGTGGATGAAGATGCCGTTCTTGGTGATCAGTTCGGCATGCACCGGGAAGGCGAGGTTCCGGTCCGGGTTGGGCACGCATTCGACGCCCCAACTGTCGCCGCCCATGACGACGACCTGCTTCTCGATCAGCCAGCGCGCCACTTCCAGCCCCGGGCCCGGCTCGCCGGAAGCGTAGCGCTCGTTGTTGCGCAGCCACAGCGAACCCCAGCCGGTGTGGAAGAACACCGCGTCTCCGGGCTGGATGTCGTTCTCGTTCATGTTCTGCTTGGCGAGCGCCCCCCGCACGTCGGCCATGGTCACCTCCTGGCCGGCGTCCATCATCGCACCGCGCTGGGCCATGACGTCGACGAGATGGCCGCGGGTGAAGATCGGCTTGATGTGCTCGATTCCGAGCTTCTTCACGCCGGTGGAGCCGGCGAGCTCGGAACCGCGCACCCCGTTGTAGTAGATCATGTCGTGGGTATCGCCGTCGCGGCCCGTCTGCAGGCCGATATGGGCCAGCCCGTCGAACTGCGTGCCCGTCTGGCCGATCTCGGTGGCGAGATACTCGTCGTTGTAGACGAGCTTGTTGTTTCCGAACGGGCCTCCGGTCGGATTTCCGGGAATGCGCAGTGTGAAGGCGCGGTCGCCGAACTTCGGCATGGCGGATTCCGACACGCGCCCGATCCGGTGGATCTTGCCGTCGCGGATCCACTTCGCCGCCTCCAGCACCTTGGCCGGGGTGATGTGGTTGGAGGCGCCGGCCTGGTCGTCGGCGCCCCAGCGCGACGGCCACCAGGGCTGGACGGCCGGGGCCTGCGCCTGCGCCTGCGCGGGCGATATGGCGACCTGCGCGACATGCGCCGTGGCCGCAGCGACGACGCCGCCGACAGCCGCCCCCTTCAGGAAGTTGCGGCGTGCGGGCGCATCGGGATGCTGCGGAAGCTCGTTGGGATCACGCACTGTCATGGGGTTCCTCCGTGCCGATCATTCTGTTGGCGCCCGCCTCTCGGGCCGCGGACCCAAGTCTAGTGCAACATCGGCCGATCGACAGACCGCCGAACGGCCACATAAACGTCAGTGTTCATGACGTTACTCAATAACGACAGCAATAATGACGCGATTGAGACTTTGCAGTGACGCGCCGCGGTCGCTATTCATCACGGATGAGCCTGTTCGATACGGACCGTTCCAGCGAGCGCACGCCGGTTACCCTGGTCACCGGCTTCCTCGGCGCCGGCAAGACGACGCTGATCAACCGCCTTCTGTCGCAGCCCGGCATGGAGCGCTCGCTGGTCATCGTCAACGAGTTCGGTACCATCGCTCTCGACCATCTCTTCATCGAGAGCCGCGACACCGATCTGGTCATGCTGTCGTCGGGGTGCATCTGCTGCACCGTGCGCGGCGACCTCGAACTGACGCTCCGCGACATGGCGGCGCGCCGGCAGGACGGCGATCTGCCGCCATTCGACCGCGTGCTGATCGAGACGACGGGTCTCGCCGACCCGGCCCCCATCGCGGCGCTGTTCTTCAGCCACCCCATGGTGATGCATGATTTCCGGCTGGACCGGATCGTGACCCTGGTCGACGCCGTCAACGGCGCCCGCCAGCTCGACGACCAGGCCGAGGCCACGGCCCAGGTGGCGATCGCCGACATCGTCGTGATGACCAAGACGGACATCGCCCCGGCGGAGGTCGCGGCCGATCTCGACATCCGCCTCCGGCGCCTGGCGCCCGGTGCGCGGCGGGAGCGCGCGCTGGCCGGTGACATCCCGCCGGAGTTCCTGTTCGGCGGCACCGGACACCGCCTCGCCCCCGTCGAGGACACCGCGGCCGCGGGCCATGCGTCCCGCTGCGACGATCCCGCCTGCGACCATCCCGAACACGGTTCGCGCCATGGCTCAGGGATCCGCGCGGTGACCATCGTCCACGACCGTCCCCTGCCCTGGGACCTGCTGAACTTCTGGTTCCGCGGCGTCAGGGCAACCTGGTCTGACGGCCTCCTGCGCATGAAGGGCCTGCTGGCCGTGGAGGAGGAGCCGGGTCCCCTGGTCGTCCACGGCATCCACGCGACATTTCATCCGCCCGTCGCCCTGGCGGAATGGCCGGACGAGGACCGGCGCACCCGCATCGTCCTCATCCTGAAGGGCATCGACCCGGCCGAGGTCGTGGCGAGCTTCCACGATGCGGTGAACCGGCCACTCCCGGTCCCCTGACGCCTCTCACGCCCCCTTCGCCATCTCCCGGAGCACGAACTTCTGGATCTTGCCGGTCGACGTCTTCGGCAGCTCGGTGAAGACCACGGTGCGCGGGCACTTGAAGGCCGCGAGGTTCTGCCGGCACCAGGCGATGATCTCCTCGGCCGTCGCGCTCATGCCCGGCTTCAGCTCGACGAAGGCGCAGGGCGTCTCGCCCCACTTGTCGTCGGGCTTGGCGACGACGGCCGCCGCCTGCACGGCGGGGTGCTTGAACAGCACGTCCTCCACCTCGATGGAGGAGATGTTCTCGCCGCCCGAGATGATGATGTCCTTGGAGCGGTCCTTCAGCTGGATGTAGCCGTCGGGATAGAGCACGCCGAGGTCGCCGGAATGGAACCAGCCGCCGGCGAAGGCCTCGTCCGAGGCCTTCCGGTTCTTGAGATAACCCTTCATCACCACGTTGCCGCGCATCATCACCTCGCCGAGGGTGACGCCGTCGGCCGGCACCGGCTCCATCGTCTCGGGGTTCATCACCGTCATGCCCTCGAGCACGGGATAGGGGACGCCCTGCCGCGCCTTCTTCGCCGCGTAGTCGGCGCTCGACAGACCGTCCCAGTCGCGGTTCCAGTCGTTGATGACGGAGGGCCCGTAGGTCTCGGTGAGGCCATAGAGGTGGGTGACGTCGAAGCCCGCCGTCTTCATCGCCGCGAGCACCGCCTCCGGCGGCGGCGCCGCCGCGGTGAAGAAGGACACCGTGCGCCCGACCGCGCGCTTCTCCTCCGCCGGCGCATTGAGCAGCAAGCTCATGACGATGGGCGCCCCGCACAGATGGGTCACGCCGAGGTCGGCGATGGCGTCGTACATGGCCTTCGCGCGCACCCAGCGCAGGCAGACGTGGGTACCGGCCACCGCCGAGATCGACCAGGGAAAGCACCAGCCGTTGCAGTGGAACATCGGCAGCGTCCACAGATAGACCGGGTGCTTGGCCATGCCGCAGGTGACGACGTTGCCGAGAGCGAGGAGATAGGCGCCGCGGTGGTGATAGACGACGCCCTTCGGATTGCCCGTGGTGCCGGACGTGTAGTTCAGCGCGATGGCGTCCCACTCGTCACCGGGGCGCTGCCAGGCATAGGCCGGATCGCCGCCGGCGATGAAATCCTCGTATTCCACCGTGCCGATGCGCTCGCCCGGGCCGTCATATTCGGGATCGTCGTAGTCGATGACGAGCGGCTTCACCTTGGCGAGGGCCAGGGCCTCCTTCGCGAGCTTCGAGAACTCGCGGTCGACGATGAACACCTTGGCCTCGCCGTGGTCGAGGGAGAAGGCGATGATGGGCGCGTCGAGCCGGGTGTTCAGCGTGTTGAGCACGCCCCCGCACATGGGCACCCCGTAATGGGCCTCCAGCATGGCCGGCGTGTTGGCGCAGATGACGGCGACCGTGTCGTTCTTGCCCACCCCTGCCCGCGCCAGGGCCGAGGCGAGGCGCCGGGCGCGCGCGTAGAACTCGCTGTAGTTGCGGCGAATGCGGCCGTGGACGATGGCGGGATGGTCGGGGAAGACGCGCGCCGACCGCTCGAGGAAACTGAGCGGCGTCAGCGGCTGATAGTTCGCCGGGTTCTTGTCGAGATCGCGATCGTAGGCGCTCATGGCGGCGTCCTCATGCAAGGCGTTTCCGCCACCGACGGTAGGCCCCGACTCGCCGGGGTTCAACGCCCCTCTTCCGGCCCCCGATACCGTCGCCGCACCTGACTCATTTTCGCCACATTCTCAACGGGTTGCATCATGATACCGCTTTCCCTAGGGACACTTGTTGCACCGCGGCCACAGGCAACGGCGGCATGCATGGGAACCCGTCGGAAGCGTCCCTCATCACGGCCATGGGAGTTGATTTGTAACCATTGCCCTGTATCCCGGGGCCATCGTTCGATCGATGTCGCGGCGAAGGAGGGGGTCTCCGGGGCATCGGGCTGAACGGCATCGAGAGGCATGGCAGTGGCTCGGCCACGGCCGCAATAATGAGACAAGGAACTACCCCATGAAGAAATTCCTCCTTGCGAGCGCCGCTGTCGCCGCCCTCGCAACCGGCGCCCAGGCTGCCGACCTCGGTGCCCCGCGCGCTCCGGTTGCCGCCGCCGTCTACGCTCCTGCCTTCTCCTGGACCGGCTTCTACCTCGGTGGCCACGTCGGCTACGGCTGGGCCCAGGCCCGCTACACCAGCCCGGTCGTCGCCAACAACTCGAGCGTCAGCGCCAACGGCGTGTTCGGCGGTATCCAGGGCGGCTACAACTGGCAGATGAACCAGTTCGTGTTCGGTCTAGAGGCCGACATCGCTGCCGGCGGCCTGCGTCGCACCTTCGTGAACGGCGCCGACAGCTACCGCGCCTCGGTTCCGTTCCTGTCGACGGTCCGTGCCCGCGCCGGCTTCGCTGCCGACCGCGCCCTCTTCTACGTGACCGGCGGTCTCGGCGTCGCCACCTTCCAGGATCGCTGGAACCTCGGCGGCGTGGTCACCACGGCCTCGTCGACCCGCGCCGGCTACGCCCTGGGCGCTGGTATCGAGTACGCCTTCACCCCGAACTGGACCGCCAAGGCCGAGTACATGTACTACGGCTTCGGCGATCGCCGGAACATCGTGGTCGCTGGCGACCGCGTCCGCACCGACATCCACACGGTGAAGCTCGGCATCAACTACCTGTTCTCGACCGGCCCGTCGGCCGTCGTCGCCCGCTACTGATCATCCGGTCCGTCAGGACCGATCACGGAAAGGGCCGCCTTCGGGCGGCCCTTTTTCGTTGGCTCTGCCGATGTGACCCGCGTCAGAGAACCGCCCTCACCCCGCCGGCGAGCAGCACGCAGCCGACGATGAAGGTGAGGATGTAGATGATGCGGTAGAACAGGCCCGTCGGCATCCGCCTGACGAGCCAGATGCCGCCCATATTGGCGAGCACCGCCAGCGGGAAGAGCGTCGCGGCCGTGGCGAGATTGCCCACGGTCAGCTGCCCCAGTGCGATGAAGGGGGTCACCTTGACGAGGTTGACCGCCGCGAAGAACAGCGCCGCCGACCCCACGAAGACGTCGCGCGGCAGGCCTCGCGGCATGGCGTACATGTTGAAGGGCGGCCCGCCCACGTGAATGACGAAGCTCGTATAGCCGCAGAGGGTGCCGAGGATCGTCCCCGACAGCCAGTTCTGCGGTCGTCCGTCCCCGGACGGCGGCGGACGCAGCCAGCGGTCGAGACAGAAGGCGACGGCGATCACCCCGACGATGATGCGCACGGCCGGCTCCGATACATGGGAGGCGAAGAGATAGCCGGCGACGATGCCGGCGAGCGCGCCCGGCGCCAGGTGGAGCAGCGTCGCCGGATCCCAGGTCCGCCGGTAGCTCCAGACGGTCACCACGTCCTGCACCATCAGCACCGGCAGCATGATCGCCGCCGCCTGGATGGGCGAGATCGCCAGCGACAGCAGCGGCATCGACAGGATGGCGACGCCGCCGAACCCGCCCTTGGACAGGCCGTAGAGAATCACCGCGGGCACGGCGACGACGTAGAAGAACGGATCGCTGATCATGGGGCCTGACTGGCTGGGGACGCCGCGGGCGCGGCGGGCCAGCCCCTAACACCGGGCGCCGCCAAGAAGAAGGGCGCCTCGCGGCGCCCTCGATCACGTTCGTGCGGATGGGCCGATCAGAGCGGCCGGCCGCCCGCCACGGCGAAGACCTTGGCCGGCGCCGCCGCCGCACCCGCCGGAGCCTTCACCGTCGGCGCATAGAGGCCACGGCGGTCGGCGATCGGCTTGAAGGAGTCGGTCAGGCCCACCACCGTCTCGGCAGCCCCGAGCAGCAGGTAGCCGTCGGGCGCGGTCAGCTTGGCGGTGCGGTTCAGCACGTCGATTTTGGTCGGCTGGTCGAAATAGATCAGCACGTTGCGGCAATAGACGATGTCGAACTGGCCGAGCGCCGAGAAGTCGTTGAGCAGGTTCAGCGTCCGGTAGTGCACCATCGACCGGATCTCCGGCGAGATGGTCCACTGGTCGCCGTTCTGTATGAAGTACTTCAGCAGCATCTGGATCGGCAGGCCGCGCTGGACCTCGAACTGGCTGTAGATGCCGGCCTTGGCGCGCTCCAGCACCTCCCCGGACAGGTCGGTGCCGATGATCTCGAAGCGCCAGCCGGCGAGCTGCGGGCCCATTTCCTTGAGGATCATGGCCAGCGAATAGGGCTCCTGGCCGGTGGAGGCCGCGGCGCACCAGATGCGCACGTGGCGCTTGGCCGCCCGCGCCTTCAGCATCGCCGGCAGCATGACCTCCTTGAAGTGGTCGAAGGGGGTCTTGTCGCGGAAGAAGAAGCTCTCGTTCGTGGTCATCGCCTCGGTGACCTTGGCCGCCAGCGATTCCGCGCCCGGCGCCTTGAGCTTCTGCACGAGCTCGCTGATGCCGGTCATCCCGTGCTTGCGCACGATCGGCATCAGGCGGCTCTCGATGAGATACTGCTTGTCGTTGGACAGGACGAGGCCGGAGCGGGTCTTCAGGAAACCACGCAGGAAATCGTAATCGAGTGGCGTCACGACCGGTCTCCGGAGAAAACACGCATGATCTTCGGGGCGATCTGATCGATGGGCAGCACCGCCGCGGCGTGGCCACCCTGGGCGACCGCTCCCGGCATGCCCCATACGACGCTGGTCGCCTCGTCCTGGGCGATGACGCTGCCCCCGGCCGCGACGATGTCGCCGGCCCCGTGGGCGCCGTCATGGCCCATTCCGGTGAGCACGCAGCCGAAGGTCTGGGCGCCCCAGGCCTGGGCGACCGAGGTGAACAGCGGATCGACGGCCGGCTTGCAGAAGTTCACCGGCGGTCCGTCCTCGAGATGGATGACGGTGGTGCCACCGGTCTTCTTGACCACCATGTGCTTGCCGCCGGGCGCCACGTAGATGCGGCCGGCGAGCACCGGCTCGCCGTCGCGCCCCTCGGCGGCGGGACGACCCGAGGCCTTGGCCGCGTGCTCGGCGAGGATGGTGGTGAAGGTCGGCGGCATGTGCTGGGTGATGAGCACCGGCACCCGGTCGATGAACGAGCCGAGCGCCTTGAGCACGGTCGTCAGCGCCTGCGGCCCGCCCGTGGACGAACCGATGGTGAGGACCTTCGGGATGGTCGTGCCGAAGGGGCGGAGCTTGAAGCTCGGCTCGTTGAAGCCGATCGACTGGGGAGCGATCGAGGGCGCGGCGACGCGGCCCGGGGCGGCCGGGGTGCTGCCGCCGGCGGAGGCGGCGCGGAACACCTTGCCGGCGATCTTGCGGCGGCGGCCGAGCGCACGGACCTTGTCGAGGATCTCGCGCTTGAAGGCCGGCGAGGTGGTGACGCCGGCATTGGTCTCCGGCTTCGGCACGTAGTCGGCGGCACCCAGCGACAGGCACTTCAGCGAGATTTCGGCGTTGCGGCGGGTGAGGGTCGAGGCCATCAGCACCATGACGTCGCGCTTGGCCTGGATGATCAGCGGCAGGGCCGTGATGCCGTCCATGTCCGGCATCTCGATGTCGAGGATGACGACGTCGGGGTTTTTCTTCGCGATGTCGGCGACGGCTTCACGCCCGGAGCGGTGCGAGGCGACGAGCGTCATGTCGCTCTCGTCGGCGATCCAGCGGCCGACCAGGCCGCGGACGACGACCGCATCGTCGACCACCATCACCTTGATGGGGTCGCTGGCAGTGGGCACGGCCCCGCCGGGGGCGGCCTTGAAAGACGCGAGACTCATACGCCGGTACTCGGAACTTGAACGCAGGACAGGGCGGCTTGCGCCGCGACGGATCAGATCAGGCCGACTTCGGCGAACTTCGCTTCGACGATGTCCTTGTCGAAGGGCTTCATGATGTATTCGTTCGCCCCCGCGTGCATCGCCCGGGCGATGTGGGCGACGTCGTTCTCGGTGGTGCAGAAGACCACCTTGGGCGCCTGGCCGCCGGGCAGCTTGCGCAGTTCCCTCAGGAACTCGTAGCCGTCCATGACCGGCATGTTCCAGTCGAGCAGGATCGCCTCCGGCATGGTGCCGTAGCAGAACTCGAGCGCCTTCTGCCCGTCTTCAGCCTCCTCGATGGCGAAGCCGAGGCCTTCCAGGATTCGCCGGGCGACCTTGCGGATCACCGAGCTGTCGTCGACCACGAGGCAGGTTTTCATCGGCTTGGGTCCTACGCTTTGAACACAATCATGCGGCCATCTGCTCGCCGCCCATGGCGAGCACGGAATCGACGTCCAGGATGACCATGAGCTGGCCATCGAGGCGGTGAACGCCGGCCGACACGCGGGACCAGCGGGGATCGAGGTTGATCGGGTTCTGCTCGCGGCTGTCGGGAGAGAGCTTGAGCACCTCGCCGACCGAGTCGATCAGCAGGCCATAGCTCTCGCCGCGCGACTCGATGCCCACCGCCATGGCGGGCTTCGCGTCCTTCTCGCGCGCCAGGCCGAGGCGGAT
>LNFH01000186.1 GCA_001464235.1 Rhizobiales bacterium Ga0077556
ATCCGTGCCGGGCAGGTGACGGACGCGACGATCCAGCACCGGGCGGCCAACGTGGCGCTGAAGCTCGTGCAGCAGCGCGAGGGGGGCGAGCCCATCGGCAATGCCGCCTGGACGGTGCTGACCCCGGGCGGCGACGTGATCAAGGAATCGATCGGCGCCTTCCCCTCCATGGTGCTGCAGGAGGGCGAGTATCTCGCCATCGCCCGCCACGAGGGCCGGGTGTTCAACCGCCGCTTCACGGTGGAGGCCGGCAAGGACCAGAACATCGAGGTCGTCGCGCGGTAGACGGACCGAGTCACCGCTGCATGCGTCATGGCCGGGCTTGACCCGGCCATCCACGACTTGAACACGACGCCTCAGGACAATTGTGGATACCCGGGACAAGCCCGGCTTGACGACAAGGTCGGACGTGGCGGCTCAATGCCCGCCCTACTCCGCCGCCTGGGCGCGCCGCACGTCCGGCGGGGTCGCCTCGTCCCTGAGCTGCGCCACGAGGTCGGCGAGGCCGAGGGTCTCCTGCGCCTGGCTGCCGAAGCGGCGGACCGAGACGGTGCGCTCGGCCGCCTCCTTCTTGCCGACGGCGAGGATGACCGGGATCTTCTGCAGCGAGTGCTCGCGCACCTTGTAGGAGATCTTCTCGTTGCGCAGGTCGGCATCGGCCCGGAGCCCCGCCTTGCGGCAGGCGGCGAGCACCTCCAGCGCGTAGTCGTCGGCCTCGGAGGTGATCGGGGCGATCACCACCTGCTTGGGCGCGAACCAGAAGGGGAAGGCCCCCGCGTAGTTCTCGATGAGGATGCCGATAAAGCGCTCCATCGAGCCGCAGATGGCGCGGTGGACCATGACCGGCGGGGTCTTCTCGCCGTCGGCGCCGATGTAGAAGGCGCCGAACCGTTCTGGGAGGTTGAAGTCGACCTGGGTGGTGCCGCACTGCCAGTCGCGGCCGATGGCGTCGCGCAGCACATATTCGAACTTCGGCCCGTAGAAGGCGCCCTCGCCCGGGTTGATGGCGGTCTTGATGCGGCCGCCGGACTGGTCGGCGATCTTGGCCAGCACCTTGCCCATGACGCTCTCGGCGCGGTCCCACAGGGCGTCGGCGCCGACGCGCTTCTCGGGACGGGTGGAGAGCTTCACGACGATCTCGTCGAAGCCGAAATCGGCATAGGTGGTGAGGATGAGGTCGTTGATGCGGATGCACTCGGCCTCGAGCTGCTCGTCGGTGCAGAAGACGTGGGCATCGTCCTGGGTGAAGCCGCGGACGCGCATCAGGCCGTGCAGCGCGCCGGAGGGCTCGTAGCGATGGACGACGCCGAATTCCGCAAGTTTCATCGGTAGATCACGGTAGGACTTCAAGCCGTGCTTGAAGATCTGCACGTGGCCTGGGCAGTTCATCGGCTTGATGGCGAACCAGCGCTTGTCCTCGGCCTCGTCGCCGGCGGACTGGGCCGCGAACATGTTTTCGCGGTACCAGCCCCAGTGTCCCGAGGTCTCCCACAGCGACTTGTCGAGGAGCTGCGGCGCGTTGACCTCGTCATAGCCGTGCTCGGCGAGGCGCCGGCGCATGTAGGCGACGAGGGTCTGGAACATCGACCAGCCCTTGGGGTGCCAGAAGACGACGCCCGGCCCCTCCTCCTGGAAGTGGAAGAGGTCCATCTCGCGGCCGAGCCGGCGATGGTCGCGCTTCTCCGCCTCCTCGAGCATGGTCAGGTACGCCTTCAGCTCCTCGTCGGTGCGGAAGGCGGTCTTGGTGGAATCGCCGCGCCAGTAGGCGCCGGCCACCTTCATGAGCTTGAACGAATTGCCGATCTGGCCGGTGGAGGCCATGTGCGGGCCGCGGCAGAGGTCGAACCAGCCGCCCTGGTCGTAGAGCTTGATGTCCTGGCCGGCGGGGATCGCCTCGACCAGCTCGACCTTGAAGGCCTCGCCCTTGTCGCGGAAGATCTGCGCCGCCTCCTCGCGCGAGACGACGCGCTTGGTGAACGGCTTGTTGGCGGCGATGATCTTGCGCATCTCCGCCTCGATCGCCGCGAAGTCCTCGGGGGTGAAGGGCTCGTTGCGGAAGAAGTCGTAATAGAAGCCGTTCTCGATCACCGGACCGATGGTGACCTGGGTGCCCGGCCAGAGCCTCTGCACGGCTTCCGCCATCACGTGGGCGGCGTCGTGGCGGATGAGTTCCAGCGCCTCGGGGCTGTCGCGGGTGACGAACTCGATCCGCGCGTCGCCGGGAATGGGATCGGAGAGATCGACGACGACGCCGTCGAGCTTGGCGGCGATGGAGCGCTTGGCGAGCGAGGGCGCGATGGCCTTGGCGACGTCGAGGCTGGAGACGCCGGCGTCATAGGACCGCTGGGCGCCATCGGGGAAGGTCAGGACAGGCATGGTTCTCTCCGCTCACTCCTGCCGACGGAGCAGGTAAGGGGCTGGTGGTGGGGACGAAGGCGCCGGCGGATTTGCCGTCACAGGGCGGCATCAGCCGGGCGCGAACCGGAGATAGCCGAGCCGCGGTGCGATTGCAAAACCTCCCCCGGGGCCCCGCGCCGCCCATCGGCAGGACCGGCTTACCGCGGGAGCGGGGAACAAGCAGGCCAAATGGTGGGTTGATGCCGGCAACACGGAGGCACCACCATGTCACTCGGCACCATCCTTCTCATCCTTCTCGTCCTCGCCCTGCTGGGCGGCTTCAGCGGAATCGGCGGCGGGCCCTTCTACGGCACGGGCTACTACGGCGGCGGCGGCCTCGGCGTCGTGCTGGTGATCGTGCTCATCCTGGTGCTGATGGGACGCCTGTAGGTCCGGGAGGCCGGAGGCGCCTCTAGCGGCGTCGTCCGGCCGCTCAGCTCTCTTGCGGCGCGACCGCCTCGCAGACGGGGCCGCCGCGCCGCCAGCGCCAACGGCCATAGCGCCAGGGCGCAAACCAGCGGCCGCCAGCCGGCCGCTCCACCGGCGGATTGTCGATGCCTGACGTCCCGTAGGGATGGCAGCGGCAAAGACGGGCCAGCCCCATCCAGCCCCCGGCCCACAGGCCGTGCCTGAGCATGGCCTCGTCCATATAGGCCGAGCAGGTCGGCATGTGCCGGCACCAGCGGCCGACCAGCATGGAAATCGTCAGCTGATAGGTGCGGATGAGCCCGTGGCCCAGGAGGCGCGGCCAGCGCCGCGGCCTGAGATCGCCGAACAGGCGGTCGAGTTCGCCCCCTGCGCTCACTGGGCGGCGGCGGGAACGCGGGCCGCCTCGGCGCGGGCGATGGCGTCCACGACGGCATCGAAGGTGAGGAGCGTCGAGGCGTGGCGCGCCTTGAAGTCGCGCACCGGCTCCAGCACGGCGATGTCGGCCCACTTGCCCGACGGCGCCGGGCCGTTCTCCTTCAGCATGCGACGGACGTCCTCGCGCAGCCTGCGCAACTCGTCGGTCGTCGAGCCCACCACATGCTGGGCCATCAGCGCGGACGAGGCCTGGCCCAGGGCGCAGGCCTTCACGTCATGGGCGAAATCGACCACCACGTCCCCGTCGAGGGCGAGATCGACCGTCACGGTGGAGCCGCACAGCCTGGAATGGGCGGTGGCCGAGCCGTCGGGCGCCGCGAGGCGGCCGAGCCGCGGGATCGTCGCCGCGAGTTCGAGAATGCGCTTGTTGTAGACGTCATCCAGCACGGCGGGCGCTCCCAGGGCCAAGATGAACGGCTGTTCATGGCGCGTTCAGGCCTGCTCATCATATATGCGTCGCATCGAGGCATTAAAGCCCGGCGCGAGACCGGGTCATCGATGGGCGGCGCAGGATCGCGACAATCTGTCGCATAGGTGTCCCGATCCCGGGAGCCGGTCCGAAACGTTGTCACGAGGCGTAGCTGGAAACGTTTCCAAGACCGGAGTTGAGTCTGATGGATGCCGTCGTCACGTCCCTTCCCCTCCAGAAGGGCACGGAGGCACCGCGCCGCCGCCGCCCCACCCGCGAGGAG
>LNFH01000187.1 GCA_001464235.1 Rhizobiales bacterium Ga0077556
TGGACCTCCGATCCCCGTCACCCGGGTTCAGTTACGGAAGCACCGCCGCGCGGCGCCACTTTCCGTTGTTCATCCACCCACCACCACGATACCGGAGCATCCCGCGGTCCTGCCGTTTCATGTCCGGCTGGGAGAAAGTCCTGTGCGGGCGGGACACAAGACAGGGACGGCTGCGGCGAAGCTTGCACTTGACCTTTTGACGCAGTGCATCAGTGTCTTCTCCCAGCGACATTAACGAGCCCGCTCATAAGGGCATGACGTCGCAAGAGGAGACGCCCCATGACTGATACCCCTGCTTCGGCGACGCCGAAGTCCGACCGCCGCCGCTTTCTCGCCCTCGCCGGCGCCACCGCAGCCGCCACGGTCGCCGCGCCCAGCGTGTCGAACGCCCAGACCGTCACCCTGCGATTCCAGTCGACCTGGCCGCAGCGCGACATCTTCCACGAGTTCTGCAACGACTACGCCGCCCGTGTGAACGCCATCTCCGGCGGTCGCCTGCGCCTCGAGGTGCTGGCCGCCGGCGCCGTCGTTCCCGCCTTCCAGCTCCAGGACGCCGTCCATGCCGGCATTCTCGACGGCGGCCACGGCGTCACCGCCTACTGGTTCGGCAAGAACAAGGCCTATTCGCTGTTCGGCACCCCGCCCGCCTATGGCTGGGACGCCCACAACTTCCTCGGCTGGATGAACTACGGCGGCGGCTACGACCTCTACAACGAGCTGCTGACCCAGATCACCCGCGTCAACGTCGTCGGCTTCCTCACCGGACCGATGCCGTGCCAGCCGCTCGGCTGGTTCAAGCGCGAGCTGACCCAGGCGAGCGACCTGCGCGGTCTGAAGTACCGCACGGTGGGCCTCGCGGCCGACCTCTTCAACGAGCTCGGCTCGGCCGTCACCATCCTCGCCGGCGGCGAGATCGTGCCTGCCCTGGAGCGCGGCCTCATCGACGGTGCCGAGTTCAACAACCCGACCTCGGACTCGATCCTCGGCTTCCCGGACGTCTCGAAGACCTACATGTTGCAGAGCTATCACCAGTCGGCCGAGGCCTTCGAGGTGATCTTCAACAAGGGCAAGTACGACGCGATGGGCGCCGAACAGAAGGCGATCCTGAAGTTCGCCGCCGAGTCCGCCTCGTCCGACATGTACTGGAAGGCGCTCGACCGCTACTCCAAGGATCTGGCCGCCCTGCGCGGCCGCGGCGTCAACATCATCAAGACGCCGGACGCCATCCTGAAGGCCCAGCTCGAGGCCTGGGACAAGGTGGTGGCTCGTCTGTCGGCCGAAAACCCCTTCTTCAAGAAGGTCATCGACAGCCAGCGCGCCTGGGCCCAGCGCACCGTCGGCTACGAGCGGATCAACACCCCCTCGCGCGAGATGTCCTACACCCACTTCTTCGGCGGCTCCTGATCCTGAGCGAACGAAGGCGGCGGCACCCCCGCCGCCTTCCTGCCGCCGGCGGCATTGGCCGTCGTTCCGTCTGATACGTGCCTGGACATCCCGATGGCGCCCAATCCGCTGTTTCTTTCGCTGCTGCTCGGCGCCTACGCGTTGACCATCGCCGCCATCCTCGTCGTGATGTTCCGTCGCACGACCAAGGACCGTTTGCTGGCGCTGCTCCTCTCGGTCGACGAGGTTTCCACGGCCATCGGCAAGGCCGGAGCCTGGGCCATCGTCGCCCTGACGCTGGCCATCTGCTACGAGGTCTTCTCCCGTTACATCCTGCAGTCGCCCACCAGCTGGGCCTTCGATGTCAGCTACATGCTCTACGGGGTCCTCTTCCTCTTGGCCGGACCCTATGCCCTCGCCCGCAACGGCCACGTCCGCGGCGACTTTCTCTACCGCGAATGGGCCCCGGTGACGCAGGCGCGGCTCGACCTCGTCCTCTACTTCGTCTTCTTCTTCCCCGGCATCCTCGCCCTCTGCTACGCCGGCTTCACCTTCGCCAATTTCTCCTGGTTCATCTTCGAGCGCTCGGCGAACTCGCCGAACGGGCCCTACGTGTTCCCGTTCAAGTCGCTCATCCCGCTGGTCGGCGGCCTCATGGTGATCCAGGGCGCCTCGGAGGTGGTGCGCTGCGTGCTGTGCCTGCGCAACGGCGAGTGGCCGCAGCGCCTCCACGACGTGGAGGAAACTGAAAAGATCATTCTGGAACAGGCCGAGGCGGCCAAGGCAAAAGGAGCCGCCTGATGTTCGGCATCACCATCGGCAATCCCGAACTGGGCGTGCTCATGCTCGTCCTGTTCGTGGTCTTCATCATGCTCGGCTTCCCCATCGCCTTCACCCTGATGGCGCTCGGCGTGATGTTCGGCTACGTGGCCCAGGGCGACATCGTCTTCGCCCTCGTGGTCCAGCGCACCTATTCGGTGATGACCAACGATGTCCTCGTCGCCATCCCGCTCTTCATCTTCATGGGCTACATCATCGAGCGGGCGAACATCCTCGACCGGCTGTTCAACTCGGTGCAGCTCGCCATCGGCGGTCTCCCCGGCTCCCTCGCCGTCACCACCCTCGTCACCTGCACCATCTTCGCCACCGCCACCGGCATCGTCGGCGCCGTGGTCACGCTGATGGGCCTGCTCGCCTTTCCCGCCATGCTGCGCGCCGGCTACCGTCTGCGCGGGCGGCTGTCTCGGCATCCTCATCCCGCCGAGCGTCATGCTCATCCTCTACGGCGCCACGGCCGGCGTCTCCGTGCCGAAGCTCTATGCCGGCGCCTTCCTGCCCGGCCTGCTGCTCGCCAGCATGTACATGATCTACGTCATCGTCCGCTGCATGCTGAACCCGTCGCTGGCGCCCAAGCTGCCGAAGGAACAGCGGATGCCGCTCGGTTTCGACTTCGACAAGGACAAGATGTCCCTGGTGAAGTACGTGGCCATCGTTCTGCTGGCCGTGCCGGTCGCCTATGCGGTGGTCTACGGCCTCGAATGGATGCTCAACATGATCCGCATCCTGACGACGCCGGCCGGCGTGACTCCGCGGGAGATCGACTACACCGTCCCGGACAAGCTGCCCCACGTGATCCTCGGCGCCGGCGCCATCGGCTTCGTCCTGCTTCTGATCCTCGGCAAGGCCGTGTTCAAGGAACTGGCGCGCAGCTTCTTCCCGCTGACGCT
>LNFH01000188.1 GCA_001464235.1 Rhizobiales bacterium Ga0077556
GCAGCTCCCGCCATGCCATCGACATAACCTCCGCCCCAACGACGAAAGTGTCAGGCATCTCTCCGAACAGGTGTCAGGTATGTCTCCGGTACGAACACTCGTGCCGGGCATCCACGACTTGAACCCCGCAGCGGGAAGGGAATTCGTGGATACCCGGGCAAAGCCCGAGCATGACGGTGGTGGCTCCTTGAGGGACTTTTGTCAGGATGCCCTGCACGTCGGGAGTGGGTCCTTCGAGGCTCGCCGCCCGACGATGCCGACGCATCGCGGGGGCTCGCACCTCAGGATGAGGAGGTTGGTGCTGGGCATCAGCGCCGAAGGCAGCTTTACGATGGCGCTTGAGCCTGCCCGCCGTGCAGGTCTCCCCCTTCCTCATCCTGAGGTGTGAGCTGTCGGCGATGCGTCGGCATCATCCGGCGGCGAGCCTCGAAGGACGCACTTCACCGATGCCGGGCACCCAGCCCCCTCACCCCAGTGCCTTGACCTCCTCGTGGCGGAAGCAGCCGACCATGTGGTCGTTGGTCATGCCGACCGCCTGCATGAAGGCGTAGACGATGGTCGGGCCGACGAAGGAGAAGCCTCTCGCCTTCAGGTCCTTCGAGAGTTTCTGCGCCACCTCGGTCTCGGTCGGCACCTGGCTGCGGTCCCTGAAATCCGGCTGGAGCGGCCGGCCGTCGACGAACTTCCAGAGATAGTCGGAGAAGCCCTCGCCGCGGCCCATCATGTCGCAGTAGATGCCGGCCGCCTTCACCGTACCGACGATCTTGGCGCGGTTGCGGATGATGCCGGGGTCCTCCAGCAGCGCCGCCACCTTGTCCGGTCCGTAGCCGGCGACGACGTCCGGGCGGAAGCCGTCGAAGACCTTCCGGAAATGGTCGCGCTTGCGCAGGATGGTGATCCACGAGAGCCCGGCCTGGAAACCGTCGAGGATGAGCTTCTCGAACAGGGCGCGGTCGTCACGTTCGGGCACGCCCCAGTCGGTGTCGTGATAGGCGACGTAGAGCGGATCATGGCCGGGCCACCAGCACCGCGGCTTGCCGTCTGCATGATCGGTGAGCAACATTCGGATCTCCTGCCGAATTATTTTACACTTAAAATATTTTTGGCGGGTGGGGTTGTTCGCGAAAATTCCACGGCGATAATGCCTTCGCATTGGCCGCGACCACGGACAAGCCCGGGAGCGGTCTTCGACCCGAGCAAGGCTCGGGGTGGGAGGTTTTCGATGAAGCGCATCCTTCTCTCTCTGGCGCTGGGGGCGGCGACGCTCGCCGGTCCGGCCCAGGCCCAGGAGCCGATCCGCATCGGCGTGATCCAGACGCTATCCGGCCCTGCTGCCGTCCTCGGTCAGCAGGCGCGCGACGGCCTCCAGCTCGCCGTCCGCCAGCTCGGCGGCCGCATGGGCGGGCGCGAGGTCCAGGTCATCGTCGTCGACGACGAGCTGAAGCCGGACGTCGCCGTGCAGCGCGTCCAGGCCCTCATCGACCGCGACCGTGTCGACTTCGTCGTCGGCCCGATCTTCTCCAACATCCTGCAGGCGATCCACGCGCCGGTTGTGAATTCGCCGCGCGCCTTCCTGATCAGCGCCAATGCCGGCCCGTCGAGCTATGCCGGCCGCGGCTGCCACGAGAACTTCTTCGTCACCTCCTACCAGAACGACCAGGTGCACGAGGTGCTCGGCGCCTATGCCCAGCGGCAGAACATGAAGAAGGTGTTCCTGCTGACCCCGAACTACCAGGCCGGCCGCGACGCCATGGCCGGCTTCAAACGCCACTTCCGCGGCGAGATCGTCGACGAGGTCTATGTCCCGCTGAACACGCTGGACTTCTCCTCCGAGCTCGCCCGCATCGGCTCCTCCGGCGCCGACGGCCTCTTCACCTTCATGCCCGGCGGCATGGGCGTGAACCTGGTCCGCCAGTACGGCCAGGCCGGCCTGACCCAGCGGGTGCCGTTCCTCTCGGCCTTCACCGTCGACGAGTCGACGCTGCCGGCCCAGCAGGACGCCGCCATCGGCATGCTCGCCGGCATGACCTGGGCGCCGAACATGGACAATCCGCAGAACAAGAAGTTCGTCGCGGACTACGAGGCGGCCTTCGGCTCGGTGCCCGGCTCCTACGCCATGCAGGCCTATGACGCGGCCATGCTGATCAACAGCGCCGTGGTCGCCACCGGCGGCAACCTCACCGACCGCGCCGCGGTGCGCACCGCCCTGCGCAAGGCCGACTTCACCTCGCTGCGCGGCCGCTTCCGCTTCGCCAACAACCACTATCCGATCCAGGACTTCTACACCGTGCGCGCCGCCAAGCGGCCGGACGGCAAGTTCCAGACGGAGATCGTGGACCGCATCTTCGAGAACTACACGGACGTCTACGCCGCCCAGTGCCAGATGCGCTGGTGAGGGCCTGAAGCCCTGCATCTGCTGAGTGCGTCCCTCGAGGCTCGCTCACGCTCGCACCTCAGGATGAGGAGGTGGGAGACCGGCACTTCGCGCATCGGCGGCCTCGCCGGTGCGGCCTAACCCTGCTGTTGCAACGCTCCACCGCCCTCATCCTGAGGTGCGAGCGAAGCGAGCCTCGAAGGACGCACTTCCCTGATGCAGGGCCGTCGTCCGCGCAGCCGATCGCCAAGGCCCCATGTCCTCCACGCTCCTCATCATCCAGACGTTGAACGGGCTGCAGCTCGGCGTGCTGCTGTTCCTCATCGCCGCAGGCCTCACCCTGGTCTTCGGCGTGATGGACTTCATCAACCTCGCCCACGGCGTGCAGTACATGCTGGGCGCCTATCTCGCCGCCATGTTCGTCGCCTGGACGGGCAGCTTCTTCCTCGGCATCGCCCTCGCCCTGATCACGGCGCTCGCCTGCGGCCTGATCCTCGAGGTGGTGGTGATGCGCCACCTCTACGACCGCGACCATCTCGAACAGGTGCTGGCGACCTTCGGACTCATCCTGTTCCTCAACGAGGGGGTGAAGATCGTATGGGGCGCGGCGCCGCTGCAGGTGCCGATCCCGCCCTCGCTGTCGGGGACGATCCGCATCGCCGACGGCGTGCTCTATCCCGTCTGGCGTCTCGCCATCATCGGCTCGGGCCTGGCGGTTGCCCTCGGCCTCTACCTGATCGTCGCCAAGACGCGGGTCGGCATGCTGATCCGGGCGGGCGCCACCAACGCGCCGATGGTCTCGGCGCTCGGCGTCGACATCCGCCGCCTGTTCATGATCGTCTTCGGCTTCGGCGCCATGCTGGCGGGCTTTGCCGGCTGCATGGCCGCCCCGGTCTTCTCGGTGGAGCCGGGCATGGGTGACAACCTGCTCATCCTCGCCTTCGTCGTCATCGTCATCGGAGGCATCGGCTCTATCCGCGGCGCCTTCGTCGGCGCCCTGCTGGTCGGCCTCGTCGACACGCTGCTGCGCTCCTTCTCGGTCGACCTGCTGCGCCTCTCCGGCCTCTCGCCCTCGGATGCGCGCACCATCGGTCCGGCCATCGCCTCCATGTCCATCTACATCCTCATGGCCGCCGTGCTGTTCTTCCGGCCGACCGGCCTCTTCCCGGCCAAGGGCTGAGCCATGGCCGAGACCCCCGCCCCCGCCGCCCTGCCCGCGACGCC
>LNFH01000189.1 GCA_001464235.1 Rhizobiales bacterium Ga0077556
ATCGCCTTCGACTCGCTCTTCGCCGTCGACCAGGTCGCCAAGGTCCGCGCCGCCCGCGGCGTGCCGCCCTTCGACTGCTTCGTGCTGGATCCGGGCCCGGCCGCCGCCGCCCAGGCCGCCGGTCTCTTCGAGCCGATCGATCCCTCCAAGCTGACCAATGCCGCCAAGGTCCCCGCCGGCCTCATCAAGTCGCACGGCGTCACCTGCAACGCCCAGGTCGTCGGCATCGCCTACAATCCGAAGAAGTTCCCGACGCCGCCGAAGGCCTGGACCGACCTCTTCACCGCGCCCTACGTCGAGCGCCTCGGCCTCACCGGCTTCCAGACCACCTTCGGCACCGTCTCGCTCATCGAGATGTGCAAGGCCTTCGGTGGTTCCGAGGCCAACATGGAGCCGATCTTCGCCGAGCTGAAGAAGGCGGTGTCCAAGGCCGCCGCCGTCGCCGCGCCCGCCGCCATGCCCGGCCTGTTCCAGCAGGGCCAGATCGACGTGATGTACACCAACACCAACACGGTCGCGATCCTGAAGGGCCGCGGCGTCGACATCGCCTTCGCGACCCCCGCCTCCGGCGCCATTACCTTCCAGACGACGCTGCACATCGTGAAGGGCGCCGAGAACGTCGCCAACGCCTACAAGTACATCGACACGGCGATCTCCGCCGAAGTGCAGAACCTGCTGCAGCGCAGCCCCTACAACATGATCCCGATCAACAAGGACGTGACCTTCGTCGACACGCTGGACGTCAAGTCCATCGACGACCTCTCCAAGATGGTCACGCACGACTGGACCAAGATCAATCCGCAGCGCGCCGCCTGGATCGAGCGGTTCAACAAGGAGATCACGAAGTAAGGCGCGCTCCCCGTGTCCGCAGCCGCAGCCGCACCCGGAGCCTCCCCGGTCCGTGACGCTGTCGAGTGGCGCCTCGCGGCGCCGCTCGGCCTCACCTATGCGGTGTTCTTCGCGGCACCCTTCCTCATCCTGCTCGGCATCAGCTTCTATGCCGATGCCGAGCAGACGCGCCTCGGTTTCGATAGCTGGCTCAAGTTCTACACCGACGCCTTCTATCTCAAGGTCATCTTCGACACGCTGAAGCTCGGCGTCCTCGCCGTGGTGGCGACGACGATCCTCGCCTATCCGCTGGCGCTGGTGTTCCGCACCGCCTCGCCGCGCATGCAGCGGGTACTGATCTTCATCATCCTGATGCCGCTGCTGACCTCGGTCGTCATCCGCACCTTCGCCTGGATCGTCATCCTCGCCCGCGAGGGGGTGGTGAACCAGACGCTGATGGCGCTCGGCCTCACCGCGACCCCGCTCAACCTCTTGCAGACCGAACTCGGCCTCGTCATCGCCCTGACGCAGATCGAGATGCCGCTGATGCTGCTGCCGCTGCTGACCATCATGAACCAGATGGACCAGAACCTCGTCGACGCCTCCCGGGCGCTCGGCGCCTCGAAGTGGCGCACCTTCTTCCGGGTGATCCTGCCCTTGACCCTTCCCGGTTGGATCGCCGGCGCGACCCTGGTCTTCGCCTCGGCCACCACCGCCTTCATCTCCCAGTCGGTGATCGGCGGGGCGCGGCTCGTCTACCTGCCCTCGCTGATCTGGCAGCAGTCCATGGTGGTCTACAACTGGCCCTTCGCGGCGGTGGCCTCCCTCACCCTCCTCTTCACGGTGCTCACCGGCATCATGGCGCTGAGCTGGCTCGGCCGCTTCGCGAAGACCAGCTAGAGGCCGCCCATGTCGCAGCGCTCCACGCCGGCCGACGTCTCCTTCAACCTGGTGGTCGGGATCATCGCCGCCGTCGCCATCCTCATCCTGGTGGCGCCGGTCCTCATCGTCATCGCAACCTCCTTCACCACGACGCAGGCGCTGCGCTTCCCGCCGCCGGGCCTGTCGCTGCGCTGGTACGGCGAGCTCTTCGACCCCGTCCGCTCCGCCCCCATCCACAACGCCGCGCTGAACAGCGTCTGGGTCGCCGGCTGGGCCACCGCCATCGGCTCGGTCCTCTCCGTCCTCGCGGCGCTCGCCATCACCCGCGTCAGCCGCCCCTCGGCGCGGGCGCTGGAGGCGAGCTTCCTCTCGCCGCTCGTGCTGCCGACCCTCTCCTACGGCCTCGCGGCGCTGATGTTCTTCTCCGTGCTCGGCATCCGGCCCTCGCTGAACCTGCTCAGCGCCCTTCGTGTTCCGCACCACGCTGGCGAGCCTCACCCAGCTCGACCCGGCGCTGCTGGAGGCCTCGGCCAACCTCGGCGCCAGCCGCCTCTATTCCTTCCGTCGCATCACCCTGCCGCTCATCGCCCCGGGCATCGCGGCCGGCGCCTTCCTCGCCTTCATCGCCTCCATGGACAACGTGCCGGTCTCGCTCTTCCTCTCGACCGCGCGCACCTCCATGCTGCCCATCCGCATGTGGGGCATGATGGAATCGACCCTCGACGTCCGCATCGCCGCCATCGCCGGCGTGCTCATCGTCGCCATCCTCCTCCTCATGGTGGTGATGGACCGGTTCACCGGCCTCACCCGCCGCATGAGCGCCTGATCCGCTGGAGCCCTCCATGACCGTGCCCTACGACCGCGATCTCATCGGCTACGGCGCCAATCCGCCCAACCCGCAATGGCCGGGCGGCGCCCGCATCGCCATCAACTTCGTCATGAACTACGAGGAGGGCTCCGAGCCCTCGGTGCAGGACGGCGAGGGCTATACCGAGACGGCGCTGACCGAATCCAGCAGCCTCAACATGCCAGTGAAGGGCCGCGACCTCGCCGGCGAGGGCATGTTCGCCTATGGCAGCCGCGTCGGCTTCTGGCGGCTCATGCGCCTGTTCCAGGAGCGCGGCCTGCCGATGACCGTCTTCGGCTGCGCCCTCGCCCTCGAGCGCAATCCGGAGGCCGCCGCCGCTGTTCGCGCCTCGGGCTTCGACGTCTGCTGCCACGGCTGGCGCTGGATCAAGCACTACGAGCTCGACGAGGCCGAGGAGCGCGAGCACATCCGGAAGGCCGTCGCCTCCCTCAAGGCCACCGTCGGCGACCGCCCGCTCGGCTGGTACTGCCGCTATGGACCCAGCGTGAACACCCGCAAGCTCGTCGTCGAGGAGGGCGGCTTCCTCTACGACTCCGACGCCTATGACGACGAACTCCCGTACTGGACCAAGGTCGACGGCAAGCCGCACCTCGTCGTGCCCTATTCGCTCGTCAACAACGACGGCAAGTTCGGCACCGGCTTCTTCGCCACCTCCGGCGACTATTTCGAATGGCACAAGGACGCCTTCGACATGCTCTATGCCGAGGGCCGCACCACGCCGAAGATGATGTCGGTCGGCCTGCACATGCGCCTCATCGGCCACCCGGCGCGGGCGGCGGGCCTCGCCCGTTTCCTCGACTACGTGCAGTCCCACGAGGGTGTCTGGGTGACAAGACGCCTCGACATCGCGCAGCATTGGGCGAAGACCCATCCCTTCCAGGGCTGAGCCCGCGCGCCGAGGACCGTCCATGCCCCATGAGCTCATCGTCGCCCTCGGCGACAGGCACTACCGCGTCGAGCGGCCCTTCGGCTCCTGGCCGCAGAACACCGGCTTCGTCACCGACGTGACGGTGGACGGCCGCGGCCATGTCTTCGTCATGCTGCGCCATGACCCGCTCGTCCACCCGGCCGATCCCCGGGTGATCGAGCTCGATCCGGAGGGCCGCTACATCGCGGGGTGGGGCGGCGAGGCCATCGCCGATTCGCACATGCTGACCGCGACGCCCTCGGGCCATCTCATCGCGGTGGACCGCGACATGCACGAGGTCATCTGGTTCACCACCGCGGGCGAGCGCGTCGGCCAGCTCGGGACCCGCGGCCGGCCCTTCTCGCCCTTCAACCACCCGACCGACGTCTCCGTCGCCCCCTGGGGCGACATCTACGTCTCCGACGGCTACGGCGCGGCGCTCGTCCACCGCTTCTCGCCCAACGGCCAGCACGTGCAGAGCTGGGGCGGGCAGGGGTCCCAGGACGGGGAGTTCGTCTGGCCCCATTCGCTCTGGACCTTCGCCGACGGCCGGACCGCACCTGGAACCGCGTCCAGGTCTTCGACGGGGCGGGCCAGCACCTCGACACCTGGCACGACTTCTACCAGCCGGTGGGCATCTGGGGCGACGGCGAGGGCTGCGCCTACATCACCGACATGGTGCCGAGCCTGACCAAGATCGCCCCGGACGGCACCCGCATCGGCCGCTGCCGCCCCATGCTCAACGGTGCCCACGGCCTCTACGGCACGCCCACCGGCGACATTCTCCTCGCGGAGGGCAATCCGAGCCGCATCACGCGCCTGAAACTCTTGGGCTGAGGCGCCTTGCCTGTTGCCAACCGGCCCTCCTGCGGCTAAAAGCCAGCGCGATTGCCGCCTTAGCTCAGCTGGTAGAGCACCTCATTCGTAATGAGGGGGTCGTAGGTTCGAATCCTATAGGCGGCACCAGTCCTTCCCGCACAATTCGGAACACGCTGTCCGCGCGCTCCCGGCGATTCGCATCACCTGTTGAAGCGGATCGGAACCGCGAGGGTGACGCTGGCGCCGCCGGACCCGATGGTCGGGGGCGGGGCGGGAACCGGGCTCGCGCGGCGGATCATCGCCACCGCCTCGGCGTCGATGGCGCCGTCTCCCGACGAGCCCGACAGCCGCGCGGCCATGACCCGGCCCGACCGGTCGATGGTGAAGACGACCTGCGCCGTGCCGCCGCCGGCGCCCGCGGGAAACCGCTTGAACCGGTTGAGATGGGCATAGAGCGCGCCGCGCCAGGTGGCGGGCGAGACGCTGGGCGCCGAGGCGGCGCCCGCCGCCGGGGCGGCGGCGCTGTCGGACCGCTGCGCCTGGGCGGTCGGTGGCGCGGTGGTGCGCGGCGCCTGGCGGTCGTTGGGCCGCGTCCGGCGCGGCGGTTCGGGGCGGCGCGGCCGCGGCCGTTCCACCCGTGGCGGCGGTCTCTCGGTGCGCGGCGGCGGCCGCTCCACCTTCGGCGGCAGGAACAGCTCGGCGCGGGGCGGCGGCGGCAGGTCGGGAAGGGGGATCTCGACCTCCGGCCGCGGCGGCTCCGGTTCGGTCTCCGGCTCGGGGGGACGCTCCTCCGGCGGCACCTCCTCCGGCACGGGTTGAGGGCTCGCCTGCGCCTCCACCATCTGGGGTCCAGGCGCGACGTCCTGGGCCGGTGCCTCCGGCGCGACCGCCATCGGGGCGAGCTCGATCATTACCGCCGGCGGCGGATCGCCGGCCGCCGACGGCGCGGGAGCCGCCTGCAGGGCCGCCCAGAGCGCGGCGCCGTGGGTAGCCGTCACGGCCGCGCCCGCGAGGCCCCAGCGCAGGCCGGCCATCCAGGCGCCCGGGAGCCCGCGGCCCGCGCCGACTGACGGCGGCGCCGTCATCGCGCCGCGGCGCCCGCCGCCTGGCCCGTATCCTCGAGGCCGACGAGCGCGATCTTCAGGTATCCGGCCTGGCGCAGCAGGTTCATCACCCCCATCAGCTCGCGATAGGCCACGGCCCCGTCGGCGCGCAGGAACACCCGCTGCTCGCGGTCGCCGCCGGTCTGCGCGTCGAGCCGCGCCTGCAGCGCCGCGCGCGGCACGTCGTCGTTGCCGAGGGCGAGCGAAAGGTCGGGCCTGACCGTCAGGAACACGGGCTTCTCCGGCCGGGGCTGCACCGCGGCGTTGGACACGGGCAGGTCCACCGCCACGTCGACGGTCGACAGCGGTGCCGCCACCATGAAGATGATCAGGAGCACCAGGATCACGTCGATGAAGGGCGTGACGTTGATGTCGGAGACCTCCGCGAGGTCACCGTCCGCGGGGTCCTTCAGCGACACGCCCATCAGTGCGGACCCTGTGCCTGGCCGCCGGCGACGGCCCGCAGCGCCACCGGCAGAGGTGCGCCGCGGGCGAGGGTGCGGCGGTCGATGTCGCGCGAGACATGGCTCAGGACCTCGGCGGATGCGTCGGACAGGAGCGCGCGGTAGCCGGCGACCGACCGGGCGAAGACGTTGTAGACGATCACCGCGGGGATCGCCGCGACGAGACCGATGGCGGTGGCGAGCAGCGCCTCGGCGATACCCGGCGCCACCACCGCGAGATTGGTGGTCTTCGCCTGGCTGATGCCGATGAAGGAATTCATGATCCCCCAGACCGTGCCGAACAGGCCGACGAAGGGGGCGGTGGAGCCGATCGTGGCGAGGAGGCCCGTGCCGCGTGCGGCCTCGCGCCCGGCGCGCGCCTCGATCCGCGACAGGGCGATGGCGACGCGCTCCTTCGTCCCCTCCGCCGGAAGGTCCGCCGAGCGGGCGTCCTCGACCATGGCGGCGCGCACGAGGTCCGCGACCGCGCCGCGCCGGGTGCGGTGGGCGGCGACCATGGCCGCGGCGCTGGCGAGATCCGCCGCCTCGCGCAGCAGGCGGGTGGCGAAGACGGCCCGCCGGCGGGCGCGGAAGAGCTCCAGCGCCTTCACCAGCCAGATCGTCCAGGTCACCACCGAGGCGAAGGCGAGCCCCACCATCACCGCCTTCACCACCACGTCGGCGGCCATGAACATGCCCCAGGGGGACAGGTCGTGCGGAAGGGCGGCGGACGGGGCGGCGGCCGGCGCAGAGGGGGGAGCTGCGGCCTGCGCGGTCGCACTGTCCGGCGTGGATGCCGGCGCCGGGGCCGCGGCGGCCGGAACTGGGCTCACGGCCCGCGGCGCGTCGGCCGCAGGCAGTCCCTGGGCGACGGCGCCGGCCGCCGCGCAGGCGAGGGCCGCCGTCAGGCCGAGGATGAGGAGCCGGTCACGCATGGGCCACGTCCTTGAGGCGAGGGGCTGCCGCCCCGGCGGCGGCGCAGGAGAAAAAGAGTGGCTGGCTTGCCCCGTGTCGGGGGCTGGCTGGCTAGGAGGTCGCCTCGGGGCTTGCGATCGTGTTCGAGGCGAAGGGATGGGCCGGGCGTGTCTCCGGCCGATCAGAACCTCGCCGTCAGCGCGGCGCGGGCGCTGCGGCCGGGGGCCGGCAGGTTCGCGTTGGAGAGCGGGTCGAGGTAGTAGCGGTCGAACAGGTTGTTGATGTTCACCGTCAGCGTCATGTGCTGGTCGATCTTCCACTCGGCGAAGAGGTCCACCACGTGGAAGGCCGGCCAGGGGATCTGGGTGCCCGCGCTGAAGTCGTTCGGGTCGAGGCCGCCGACGCCCGCGACGCTGCCGCTGACGTAGCGATGCCGCGCCCCCACCGTCAGCGCCTCGTCGAAGAAGCGGGCGCCGACCGTCGTCGTGATCGTGAAGCGCGGCGGCGCCTGGTTGATCATGTAGTCGGTCTGGTAGGGCGCGTCGGTGCACGGCACGCCGACCCGGCAATAGGCGTAGTTGGTGTAGTAGTTCAGGGCGAGATCGACGAAGTAGCGCCGGGCGTCGTAGCCGCCGGAGAGCTCGATGCCCTTCATCACCACCTTGTCGATGTTGACCACCTGGTAGGCGTAGTTCCAGGTGGTGCCGACCCGGCCATAGGCCCGTCCCAGATAGTCGCGGTAGAAGTTGTCGAAATAGGCGAGCTTCACCCTCAGCTTGTCCCCCGGCTGCCAGACGTCGCTGCGCAGATAGTTGGCGCCGATCTCCCAGGTCGAGGCACGCTCCGGCCGCAGGTTGGGATTGAACAGGAATCCCGAGGAGTTCCAGGTCGATTCCCGGATGCTCGGCGGACGATAGCCGTTGGCGTAGCGGGCGAAGAGCTGCACGCCCTCCATCGGCGTCAGCGTGATGCCGGCGTTCGGGCTCACCGCATCGCCGCGATAGCCGGTCGAGGCGGGGCGCAGCGTCGTGCCCGCATAGTTGCTGGTGTCGTCCACCGAGAACCGCATGTACTGGACGCCGGCATGCACCTTCACCCAGGAGAGCGGCGAGAGCTCCGTCTTGCCGAAGGCGCTCCACTGGTCACGAACACCGGACATCGGAATGTAGCTGCCGTTCGTGCTGGGGAGCCGCGGCGCCACGGCCTCGCGGGCATAGGTGCCGCCGTAGGTCACGGCGAGGCCGCCGAGCGGGGTCGCGAAGCGGGAGGTGTTGGAGCCGGACAGCCCGACATTGACCGAGCGTGTCGGCCGCTGGATCACCTGGATGCTGTCCGACTGCAGCGAGTTCTCGTTGATCGAGACGTAGGAGGAGTTCAGCGACAGGTCGATCAGGTCGTTGCCGCTGGGCTTCCAGTTGTACCGGGCGCTGAGCGTGTTGGTCTCGATCTCGCTGAGCGGCAGCTGGCGATAGCCGCTGCGGATCGTGTTCGGCATGATCTCGCCGAACTCGTTGGTGTGGCGGATGTAGCTCAGCCGCAGCTGGTGGCCGTCGCCGAAGCGGACCGTTCCCTTGAGCAGCAGGGTGAGGGCGTTCTCGGAGGTGTTCAGCACCTCCTGCCCCGGCCCGGCGGGCGACAGCGCCACCGCCCCGGAGGTCGTGTTGTAGGTCCGTGGACCGTTTGAGCCGGCAAAATAGTTGCCGGACTGGCGCCGCGCGATGGCGCCGACCAGCTCGAAATTCTCCACCTGATAGGCCGCGGCGAGGCTAGCAGAGCGCGTGCCGCCGATGCCGCCGCCGTCGGTGCGGCCGGTGGTCTGGCCGGGGAGAACGCGGCTGGTGGAGGACAGGAGGCCGTTCAGCGGATCGAGCGCGTTGGTGCCGAGGCTCCCCTTGAGCTGCACGCCGTAGCTGCGCCCGGGCCGCAGGATGTCGCTGGCGTTCAGCGTCTCCATGTAGACCGAGCCGCCGATGGCGGTCGGGCCGGCGGTGCCGCCGCCCGGGCCCTTGTTGATGGCGACCCCGGACAGGAGGTCCGGATCCACATAGACGCGGTTGTCGACGCCGTAATAGCCGCGATAGGTCGAGGTCGACTGCTCCGCGCCGTCGATGGCGGTGGCGACGCGGTTCATGCCCTGCATGCCGCGGATGTTGACGTCCATGGCCGCGCCGTTGCGGCTGCTGCCGGCGATGACGCCCGGTGTCGAATCGAAGATCTCGCCGCTCGACGTGCCGCGGAAGCGCTGGATCGTCTCGCCGCCGATGAAGGCGCTGGTCCCCGGCGTCCGGTAGGGCTCGTCGGCGGCGGCGCTGCGGGCACCGGAGACGTCGATCGTGTCGAGGGCGATGGCGCCCTCCGGCGCCGCTCCCGTCGCCGCGGCGCCGGCGGCCTGCACGGTGACGGTGGTCGCGCCGGCGAAGCGATGGGTCAGCCCGCTGCCCTGGAGGAGGCGGGCGAGGGCGACGCTCGCGGTCATCGCACCCGAGACGCCGGCCGAGCGCTTGCCCGCCACCACGGCGGGCACATAGGTCACCTGCAGGCCCGACTGCCGGCCGAAGGCGGCGAGCGCCGCCGACAGCGACCCTGCCGGGATGCTGAAGGCGATCTGCCGCGCCTCCTGGGCGGCGGCGGGGCGCACCGCCGCCGGCATGGCGAGGCCGATGGCCGTCGTCGTCATCATCATCAGGGCGAGCGCGCCCCTGCCCCGTCTTCCACCGATGACCAATGCGTTGCGCAGCCTCATGGCCGACCACTCCAGACAGATTGTGGGATGTGGCGATCGATTGGCTGCGGCTAGCGACCCCCGAGGGTGAGACGGGTGGGGCGGCGCGTTTTTCTCATGGGCGCGCGAAAAAAAATCAGAGGGTCGAGACCACGGTCAGCCACGCGGAAACGTGCCGCACCCGGGCGTCGAAGGGATGGACCACCGCCTCGAGCGCGGCGAGGGGGCTGCGCAGGTCGAAGACGCCGCTGATCCGCCGCTGCCCGAGCTCGGACCCCGCGAGGATGATGCGGCCCGTGTGCCACCGGCGGATCTGGGCGATCACCGCCGCCACCGTCTCGTCCTCGGCCAGCAGCTGGCCGCTGCGCCAGGCGGCGAACTGTCCCGGCAGGAGCCTGCCGCGCTCCACGCGCCCCGAGCCCTCGTCGAGGCGCAGCCAGTCGCCGGCGGCCAGCCGTCCCGCGCCTGCGGGGAGGCCGGCCCGCGTCGCGGCGAGGGTGCCGCGCTCGACGCCGACCGAGACGATGCCCGACTCGCGGGAGAGACTGAACGTCGCCTCGCCGCCGCTCACCACGACGTCGCCGACGGCGGCCTCGAAGGGGCGCCCGGGCGCCCCGGCGCGATCGCAGCAGACGGCGCCGTCCAGCAGGTCGAGCCGTCCCCCGCCCGCCGCCAGGCGGATCGCGCTGGCAGGCCCCAGGGTGACGGACGTGCCGTCGGGCATCTGGAAGCGCGTCACCTCCGCCGCCGCCGTCATGCGGTCGGCGGTGAGGCGCAGCCAGGCGCCCGGACCGTGCAGTGCCGCTCCGGTGGCCACCACCAGGCCGGCCATGCCGCCGAGGATCGCCCGTCGCGACGCTCCGCCCTCGCCCGTGAGGGATGAGGACTGGTCGGTCAGCACCTGTCCCGCCATGCCGTGCAGCTCCGCCGCCTCCCGCCAGGCCGCATCGTGGGCGGGGCTGCGGGCGCGCCAGTGGCGGATGAGGTCCAGCGTGACCGGATTGGCCGGCGCGTTCTGCAGCCGGATGACGATGTCGAGCGCCTCCTCGAAGAGCACGTCCTCCGGCGTCGTGTCAGCCGTCATCCGCTTCCCGCCTTGTCGCGACGCATCCTCTGGGCCATGGGCCTATGACGAACGGCGGGTCTCAACATTCACCCGGCCTCAGACCGCGGTCTCGTTGAGGCGCCGGCGCAGGTGCCGGTAGGCGTCGCGCACCAGCACCCAGGTCCGCGTCGTCGACAGCCCGATCTCCTGGCCGACCTCGGCGATGGTCATCTCCGCCAGCCGGTGAAGCTCGAAGGCCCGGCGCGTCCTGTCGGGGAGTTCCGCGATGGCCGCCTCGACGATGGCGAGCCGCTGCCGGTCGTAGACCACCACCTCCGGCGTCGGCGCGGGATCGGCGACGGCCATCATGTGCTCGTCGCAGCCGGTGACGAAGGGAACCGTCCGTTCCCGCCGCCGGAGATCCACCGACAGGTTCCGCGCGATCATGTGGAGATAGGCGCGCGGATTGGCGTAGTCCTCGCCGGGGGCGAGGGTGAGCGCGCGCACGAAGGTGTCCTGCGTCAGGTCGGCGGCGGCGTCGGGGCTGTGGCCACGGCGTCTCAGATAGCGCTGGATCTCCCGCGCGTGCCGCATGAAGAGTTGCCTGATGTCCAGCATCGCCCCGGCCCCCGTCGCGCGCGCCCGGTCAGTCGGACAGCTGGGCGGCGCGTGCCAGCGCCGCCGGGAACCCGGTGAGCGTCACGTTGAAGGTGACGGCCTCGCCGGAGGACAGGCTGAGGGCGGCGACCGTGAGCCTGGTCGCCGACGTCATGGCGTCGGTCGCGACCTTCGGGAAGGAGACCGGCAACAGACAGCCCGCCGGGACGCAGGTGGAGAACCTGACGCCCTGCCCGAGGTCCTTGTCGTCCAGCTTGAGAATGGCGCCGTTCTCCAGCTTCAGGCCGAAGGGCATGAGGATCGTCCCGTCGCTGCGGCCTTCGCGCGGCGCCCTGAGCTCGATGGCGAAGACCCGCTGCCCCGAGCGGGTGTCGCCCTGCGACTGCGCCAGCAGGCAGACCTTGCGGCCTTCGGTCGCCCGGCAATCCACCGTCCAGTCGCCGAAGGTCTCGACGATGCTGCTGGCGCCGTTGGGGAAGAGAGGGGCGGGGGGCGGGGCGACGCTGGTGCCCGCCGGCAGGGGCGTCGCCGGGCGCGCGAGGGGCGCCTGCTGGGCGACGAGCGGCGACGCCGTCAGCGTCGCGGAAAGGAGGAGGAGGGCCGAGCGGAAGAAGAGGCCAGCGCGCCGCATGGGGGAATCCTGTCAGGCTGTCGTGCGGTCACCGGCGGACCGCGCCTGCGTTCATACGGCGTCGGATATTTCCTCGCAATTACAATGTTTTAGATCGAATCTAAAGAACGGGCTACCGCCATGCGGTCTTTTCTCCCGGGGCGATGGGTCCTGTATCGCGCCACCACGGGCCCGCAGGGTGGGAACGGTCGGGCCCTTCGCTGGTTTTCCTTTGGGAGGCCGGGTTCGCCGAGCCGGCCCGAAGGGTCTCGATCCCGCCGTCCCCCGGCGCCGGGAGAGACCGGGCGCCGCCGCAGACCTGGGCGGCGCACCTGCGGCCCACCTCGAACCATGGAGGCGCGATCATGCCCACCGATCTGCCCGACACCCATCCCGACGACCCCAAGGGTCCCGCCACGCCGGCCGTGGACGGCGGTCCGGTCCGGCTGCCGAACCGGCACGTCCAGATCGACCACGACGTCATTCTTCCCGAACCGCGTCCGGCGGACGAGCCCGATGCGATCCTTCCCGGCGACCGCGAGGGGGACGGCCGCGGGCCGCCCATTCCCATGCCCGCTTTGCCTTGAGCCCGAACGGGAGGGGCCGCGACACCGTCGCGGCCCCTTCTGCATGGACTCAGCCCATCTTCACCTTGGCGTTCTCCCCGAGGTCGGGACGCGCGCCGGTCGCAGCGGCGGCCGCCATCTTGATCATCGACACGATGCGGCCCGGACCCTTCCAGATCTCGGCCTCGGTCGGCGTCACGCGCACCAGACGGATCGACGGATCGTCCGGGCTGTCCCACCAGGCCTTGGCGGCCATGGAGAACAGCTCGCGGATCTTCGCCCGGTCGTTGGATACGCTGGCGCGGCCGGAGACCGAGGCGTAGCGCTCGCTCTTCGGATCGGAGAAGGCGAGGCAGACGTGGTGGTCCTGCTGCACCTCGTCGTCCTTGCGGCCCTCGACGTCGGTGAGGAAATAGATCGCGCCCTCCTCCGCCTTGACGTGGGCGGCCATCGGGCGCGCGCGCATGCCTTCCGAATCCTCGCGGACCGTGACGAGCATCCCGATGCGGACGGCCTCGATCAGTTCGTAGACATCCTGCGGGCGGGCATGGGTATGGGACATCGGCAACTCCTCTTCTGGCCGGACGGTAGGGTGGGAAGCGCCGGAAGCGCCGAAGGTTCCCGGCTCGCCTGTTCCGGCCCGCATTCGCCCTTTTTCACCGTCATCAATGGAACGAGCCGGCGCCCGCGGCGTTACCCGAGGTCCACCCGCGTGTTGCGCGAAGGAACTCCATGCTCGAGACCATCCTGCCGCCTCCCCACGACGAGGACATCGCCGAACGGCTGCGGCGTCGCGAGGCCGAGCTCGCGCGTGTCCAGCGCATCGGCCAGGTGGGCGGCCTCGAGGTCGACCTCACGGGCGGCGCGTTCCGGAACCGGCGCTCGCCGGAATATCTCAGGCTGCACGGCCTCCCCCCGACCCACGCCCACGAGACCCACGAGGCCTGGGTCGCGCGCATCCATCCCGAGGATCGCGAGCGGGTGGTGGATCATTTCCGCGCCTCGGTCGCGGGCCGCGACATGGAATACTCGGCGGAATATCGCATCATCCGCCCCTCGGACGGGGCGACGCGCTGGATCCTCGCCAAGGCGGAGATCGAGCGGGCGCCGGACGGCTCGCCCCTCCGTCTCGTCGGCGCCCATATCGACGTGACGGCGCGCCGGGTGGCGGAAGAGGAGAAGGAACTCCTCGCCCGCGAACTCGCCCACCGCATCAAGAACGTCTTCGCCGTGGTCCAGGGCCTGATCATGCTCTCGGCCCGCAGCAGGCCCGAGCATCTCGCCTTCGCGCGGGAGGTGGCCGACCGGGTGACGGCCCTCGCCCAGGCGACCCAGTTCGTCGCCCCCGGCGGCATGGCGCGGACCGAGAACGTCGATCTCCTCGCCTTCCTGCGCTCGCTGCTGGCGGCCTATCGCAACGGCAATGCCGATACCGTGGTCTGCGAGGGGGAGAGCGTGCAGATCGGGCCGCGTGCCGCGACCACCATCGCGCTCGTCGTTCACGAGCTCGCCACCAATGCGGTCAAGTACGGCGCCCTGTCGAACCCCGCAGGGCGGCTCACCGTCACCCTGATGCGGGGCACCGACGGCTATGTCATCGTCTGGCACGAGATGGCGGGTCGCATGCTCAGCGGCCAGCCGGGCCATGCCGGCTTCGGCACCGACCTCATCCAGAAGGTCCTGGCGGCGCAGTTCCGCACGGCGCTCGAACTCACCTGGCTCCCCACCGGCCTCGACGCCCGCCTCGCCATCATGAACGAGCACCTGGCGCGTTGAGGCGGCGAAACGCCGGGCCGCCTCGGCGGCCCGGCTTGTCCGTCAGGCGGGCCTGGCTCAGGCGGCCTTCTTGCCCTTGGCGCGCTCGTTGACGCCGGCATCCGCCAGCTTCGTCAGGTCCGCGTCGGTCTTCTCCTCCTCCGCGAGGGTCTTGGCGAAGAGGTCGGCGGCTTCCTTCATGCCGAGTTCCTCGGCCCAGCGCTTCAGCGTGCCGTAGCGGGTCATCTCGTAGTGCTCGACCGCCTGGGCCGACGAGATCAGGCCGGCGTCGAGAGCGGCGGTGCCCTTGAACTCGTCCATGATCTCCTCGCCCTCGGCGACGATGCCCTCGATGGCGTCGCAGGTCTTGCCGCGGGCCGGCTTGCCGAGAAGCTCGAACACCTGCTGCAGGCGCTCGATCTGGCCCTCGGTCTCGTCGCGGTGCTTGCCGAAGGCCTCCTTGAGCTTGTCGGACTGCGCCGCCCGCTGCATCTTCGGCAGCGTCTTCAGGATCTTGCGCTCGGCGTAGTAGATGTCCTTGAGCGTATCCAGGAACAGGTCGTCCAGGGTCTTTTCCTTGGCCATGTGTCGTGCCTCCTCGCAATGTCGGGATCAGCGGTCGGCGGTGCTCCAGCCGGATCGCGCCGCGGCGGAATGCCGTATGCAGCCAACGTCACGGCGGGCGGGTCGTTCCTAGGCAAAAGACGCGGAGCCGCGGTCCCACGCCCTTTCGGGCGGAACCGCGCGCGTGCCCGCTGGTTGTTGCCATGACCAATGGAGGCTTCCCGCATGTTCTCGTTCTTCGACAACCGTTCGCCCACCCAGCGCTTCGCCGACGAGGCCATGGAACAGCTGTCCTCCCTCGCGCGCCGGATCGGTCGTGAGGGGAGCCACGTCCAGGCGGCCATGGAATCGGCGCCGGACCACATCCGCTCCGCCGCACGCAGCCTCGACCGCATGGGCATCAACCCCCACGCCGCCGCCGTTGCCGGCCACCAGGCCCTTCGGCACGTCGGCCGCCACCCCTCGGTGCTGGCGCCCCTGGTGATCGTCGGTGCGGCGGTCGCCCTCGGCTACTGGCTCGCCCAGCCGAGCCAGACCGTCGCCGCGCCGCACGTGAAGCGCCAGAGCTGATCGATCCATCCACGCATGAAAAAGCCGCCGGGCCTGCCCGGCGGCTTTTTCATGTCGTCACATCCACTCAGGCACGAAAAAAGGCGGCCCCGGAGGGCCGCCTTTTTCCAGCGATGACCGGACGTCGGTCAGCGGCGCATGCCGTAGAGAAAACCGACGAAGGCGGCGATGGCGAGCGCCTGGAAGGGCCGCGACGTGATCTCGTCGCGCAGCATCTTCTGCAGGTCGCCGGCGCGGTTCGCCATCACCTCGGTATCGACGCCCGCGGCCTTCAGCTGGGTCTGCGCCGCACTGGCGAAATCCGTGACGCTCGCGCCGGGGTTCATCGTCTTGCCGTCAGCCATGGAGGCCTCCTCGTGTTGCACTGACTGCGCAACGCACGGCGACGGCCCTTCGTTCCGCTCAGAGGGCCGTGACGTGATGGGCCGGCAGAGCGCCGCCGTTCCACTGGCCGCCGAGCGCCCGCTCCACCTGCGCCGCCACCTGCAGCAGCAGGCCGTCGCCGCCCTGCCGCGTCTGCAGCTGGATGCCCATGGGCAGGCCGCCGGGCAGGCGGCCGAACGGCATGGACAGGCCGGGGATGCCGCACAGGTTCGACAGCGGCGTATAGGCGAAGATCGCCCACAGGTTGGCGAACCAGTCGTGGACGGAGGGATTGTCGCTCACCGTCAGGTATTCCCGCGTGCCGATCGGCGGCGTCGGTTTCGCCATGGTCGGCGTCAGGATCAGGTCGTAGGTCTCGAAGAAGGCGCCGAAGCCGCGCGACGCCGTGTTGAAGGCGAGCTGCATGCGGGTGCGCTCGGAATAGGTCGCGTCGATCCCCGCCGCCCAGAGCCTGACGTTCATCGGCTCGACCTTGTCCTCCGGCGGCTTGGTCAGGCCGCGCGGCTCGAGGAGGAGGGCGATGGTCTGGGCGAAATTGGTGATGTAGCAGGTCGTCTGCGCCTGGTAGGCGGCGGCGAAGTCGATGGGGGGCAGCGCCCACTCGACATGGTGGCCGAGGTCTTCGAGGAAGCGGCCCGCCCGCTCCAGCTCGGCGACGATCTCGGGGTTTGCGCGGTACGGCCCCCATTCATGCGACATGGCGATGCGCAGCCTGGCCGGATCGCGGGCGACGAGCGCCGTATAGGGCTCGTCGGCCGTCCAGTAGGGCATGAACTCGCCCGGCGCGCCGCCGCGGCAGGCGTCGACGAAGGCGGCGGTGTCGCGCACGCTCCGGCTGAGGCACCCCTGGGAGGAGACGACGCTCGACAGGTCCGATCCGCCCGGCGCGATGGAGAAGACGCCGCGCGAGGGCTTGAGCCCGACGAGGCCGTTGACGCCCGCGGGGATGCGGATGGAGCCGCCGCCGTCGGTGCCGTGCGAGATCGGCGTGGCGCCGGCCGCCACCATGGCCGCCGAGCCGGCCGATGAGCCGCAGGTCGTGTAGTCCGTGTCCCAGGGGTTGCGGGTGACGCAGAGCGTGTTCTCGGCCGAGCTGCAGACGCCGAATTCCGGCGTCGTCGACCGGCCGATGATGTTGAGCCCGGCCTTGCGGATCTTGGCCGTCAGGTGGCTGTCGGCGGCCGCCACGTTTCCCTGCATCAGCAGCGAGCCCATCTCCTGCAGGCGCCCCTTCAGCGTCGGGCCGAGGTCCTTCATCAGGTAGGGTACGCCGGCGAAGACGCCGCCGGGGTCCATGCCGTCCTTCGTCGGGTCGGCGACCACGTCGTCGAAGATCTCCACCACCGCGTCGAGCGCGGGGTTGAGGGCGGCGACCGCCTCGCGCGTCTGCGCCGCGAGCTCGGCCGCGGTGAGCTCCCCCGCCCGCACCCGCTCGGCGAGCGCGGTGGCATCGTGACGGGCCCATTCGCTCCAGCTCATCGCGCGTGTCATGTCGGTCGTTCTCGTCCTTGGGAGGGATGTCCCTGCATCGGCGCTCCGCGGCGGCAGGACCACCGCGCCGTCCGCATGGGCGCAATGCGTTTCGCGCGGGAATGCGGTTTTGCGGGGCCGCCCGGGCCGGTATCGTCATGTTTCCGGTCGCTTCGGACGCGGCAACGCCGAACGCCGCCACGAGGCGCCGGCCCCGGTTCCGCTCCCCCAGCGTCAGGCCCTCTTGCCTTGCCGCCCGCGAGCCCGAAGGATGGCAAAAAAATCCGGGGAGGAAGCCTGTTGTCCGTCAAGCGTCTCGAGCCTGTCGACGTCGTCGTGGTCGGAGCCGGCCTCGGCGCCGCGGCCTTCACCCGGCACCTCGTCGAGGAAGCCCCGTCCCTGTCCGTCGTCGTGCTGGAGCGCGGCGGCTGGGTGGACCGCGCGGCGCTGCCGGCCTTCCGCGCCGATTTCCAGCGCGATGTCCTCGGCCCCTACGCCACCTCGCCCAACGTGCGTCTCGCGGCGGGCGGCATCGCCCCCTCCGCCGACTATGCCGTCGACGACAGCCAGTCCGACTTCAAGCCGCTGATGTGGAGCGGCGTCGGCGGCTCCACCATCAACTGGGCGGCGCATTTCCCCCGCTTCCACCCCTCCGACTTCCGCACCCGCAGCCTCGACGGCGTCGGCGACGACTGGCCCTTCACCTACCGGGACCTCGAGCCCTTCTACGACCTGAACGACGCGCGCTTCGGCATCGCGGGGCTGCCCGGCGACCCCGCCTATCCGCCGAAGCCGGCGCGCCCCATGCCGCCCATCGCCCTCGGGCGGCTCGGCATGACGGCGGCGCGCGGCTTCGACCGTCTCGGCTGGCACTGGTGGCCGGTCGATTCGGCCATCAACAGCCGCGCGCATGCCGGCCGTCCCGGCTGCAACCATTGCGGCCCCTGCCAGCAGGGATGCGTCACCGGCGCCAAGGCCTCCACCGACATGACCCACTGGCCCGAGGCCATCGCCCGCGGCGTCGAGATGCGCACGGGCGCGGTGGTTCTGCAGGTGGAGATCGAGGCCGGCCGCGTGACCGGCGTCACCTACCGCACGGCGGAGGGCGACCTCTTCCAGCCGGCGGCGACGGTGGTGGTCGCCGGCAACGGCATCGGCACCGCGCGCCTCCTGCTCGCCTCCGGCGTCTCCTCGCCGGCCCTCGGGTGCAACCTCATGTATCACGGCGCCGGCTATGTCCGCGGCTTCTTCGCCGAGGATCTCGACGGTCCCGTCGGGCCCACCGGCTGCGCCATCTACAGCCACGAATTCTACGAGACCGACCGCTCCCGAGGCTTCGTCCGCGGCGTCCACCTGCAGGCGACGCGCGAGAACCCGCTCGCCGTGCAGGCCGCCCGCCTGCCGCGGCCCTGGGGTGAGGAAGCCCATGCGGCCCTGCTGCGCGAGTTCCGGCATTCCATGGCCATCCTCGTCGTCAACGAGGATCTGCCCGAGCACGAGAACCACGTCGGCCTCACCGGCGAGACGGCGCCCGACGGACTTCCCGGCGTGAAGGTGGTCTACCGCCTTTCGGATCATTCCCGCCGCGCCCTCGACTTCGGCCTCGACCGCGCCGAGGAGATGCTGCGCGCCGCCGGCGCCGTCGAGACGGTGCGCGTGCCGCTCGCCCCCTTCACCGGCTGGCACCTTCTCGGCACCGCCCGCATGGGTACCGATCCCTTGACCTCCGTCACCGACGGCAGCGGCCGCGTCCACGGCGTGAGCGGGCTTCTCGTCGCCGACGGCAGCCTCTTCACCACCTCGGCGGCGGTCAATCCCGGCTCCACCATCGGCGCGCTGGCGACCAAGGTCGCCGACGATTTCGCGAGGCTCGTCGCATGACCACGACCTTCGAAGACGCCGTTCTCGACACGCTCTTCCCCGGTCTCGGGGCGATCCCGCCGGCGAGCCGCGCCGGCCTCGACGTCGCCTCCGTGCTGGCGCGCCACGGCGGCGTGCTGGACGCGATCGCCGCCACTGCCGGCGGACGCGAGGCCTTCGCCGCGGCGGATCCCGCGCGGCGCGCGCATCTCCTGGCCGAGACGGAGCGCGGGACGCCCGCGCCCGTCCAGGCCCTCGTCCTCGCCGTCTCCGCGCTCTATCACGCCAGCGCCCCCGTGGTGGAAGCCTATGGCTGGCCGTCCCGTCCGCCGCAGCCGCAGGGCTTCGCGGTCGGCGCGCCCGGCGACGAGGCCGAGGCGGACGGGATGCTGGAGCGCGTCAGGGCGCGGCGGCAGATCTGGCGGGGCTGAGCCTCAGTCCCGCGCCGAGAAGCGGGCCATGAAGCTGCGGTCTAGCCAGTCCTTCCACAGCCAGACCCAGCGTCCTTCCAGGGCGAGCCAGCGGCCACGCCCGGCTATGGCGCCGCCGTCCCCCGTCGACAGGATGGCGAGGTAGTTCCGCTGGGCGCGGTAGGGCTCCAGCGGCTCGCCGCGCCCCCGCCGCCGGAGGTTCTCGACGAGCGGCGGTCCCTGTCGCACCGCGAAGACGCCGGCCTTCTCGCGCCGCTGGCCCTCGATGGCGGCGCAGTCACCGACGGCGAAGATCGCCGGGTCCGAGAGGGACACGAGCGTATCCGCCGTCAGCACCGATCCGTCGTCGGCCTGCGCAAGGCCCGTCGTCGCCAGCCAGTCCGGCGCCCGCGCGGCGGTGGAGACGATCACCACGTCGGCGGCGATCCGCCGGCCGTCGGATGCGGTCGCGCCGTCGGCGTCCACCGACGCGATGCGGCAGGGCTCGAGCACGGTCACTCCGCGGCGGGCCAGCGCCGCCCGGATGCGCCGGCGCATGCCGGCGTTGAGGCCGGGCGCCAGCGCCTCGCCGGCGGCGATCCCGATCCAGGGCCGCTGCTCCCGCGCCGCGAAGCGGGTGCGCAGCGCGAGGGCGAGCTCGATGCCGGCCGGGCCGCCGCCGACCATCAGGATGCGGCGCGGCGCCTGCGGGCCGTCGAGGAGTGCGTCCAGCCGGTCGAGGAGGCCGCTGATCGGCTTCACCGCGAGGGCGTGGACGTCGGCCCCCGCGATGCCCGTGAGGTCCGGCGTGATGCCGACGTCGAGGGAGAGCGTGTCGAAGGCGAGGCATCCGCCGTCGGCGAGCAGCAGCGCGCGGCCGTCGCGGTCGATGCCGGTGGCCGCGGCGAGGCGGAAGCCGGCGCCGCAGCGGCGGGCGAGGGCCTCGAGGTCGATGTGCATCGCCTCGCGCCGATAGTGGCCGGCGATGTGCCCGGGCAGCATGCCGGAATAGGGGGTGAGGCGGCGGTCGGTGACGAGGGTCAGCCGCACGCCCGGCTCGGGCCGGTCGCGGAAGGCGGTGAGCACCTGGACATGGGTATGGCCTCCCCCGACGAGTACGACGTGATGGTCAGCCACCGGCGCCTCCGTCGAGGCGGGCCAGCGCCGCCCGCGTCGCCGGGGCGGCGCCGGGCTCCGCCGCCAGCGCCTGCCGCAGCCAGGCGAGGTCGCCCGGCTCGTCCACGTCGTGCTGCTCCGGCAGGAGATGCACGGCGAGGCCGGCGGCCTCCGCCCGGCGCAGCGTCTCTTGGAGCACTCCCGGCGTGCTCCAGGCCATGGGCGCGAAGAGCGGCGCGGCGCGCGCCGAACGGACGCCGATCAGCCCGTAGCCGCCGTCGGCGCTCGGCATGACGACCACCGTCCGTCCATCGCCGCGCCGGAGGGCCTGCGCCGCAGCGACGAGGACCTCCGCGGGGACGAGCGGCAGGTCGGCCCCCATCACCATGGCGCCCGCCGGATGACGCGCGAGGAGCCGTGACAGCACGTCCCACATGGTGGCGCCGAGCTCGCCTCGGTCGCAGAAGACCGGCGGCCAGTCCTGCCCGACGAGGGCTGCGATCTCCTCCTCCGCATCCGCCGGCCGGTAGAAGACCTGGCAGGAGAGGTCGGCCGGCCCGGCCGCCGCGGCGACGGTGGCCGCCCCGTCCGCGAGGAAGGCGGCTGCGAGCTCGGCTGCCGCCGCCGCACCGATCGCTGCCGCCAGCCGCGTCTTGGCGATGCCGGGCCGCGGCGGCTTCGCCATCAGCCCGAGGCCGATCGTCTCAGCGCCCATGTCACCCCGCCTCGCCGCCGTCGCGCCGCTCCAGCCAGCGCCGCAACGGGATCGCCGCCAGCGAGAGGAGGGCGAGGCCGCCGAGACCGGCGAGAATCTCCGGCGTCAGGATCGACGCCGGGCTGATGGTGCCGCCCTGGTCGAGAACCGAGCCGAGGCCCGCGCCCGCCAGCGAGAAGACCGCCGTCGCCGGGATGACCCCGACGAAGGTGGTCGCGACATAGGTGGCGAGCGGCACGCCGACGAAGGCCGGCACCAGGTTGACGAGGAAGAAGGGGAAGAGCGGCACCAGCCTGAGGACCAGCAGGTAGGAGGCGGCGTTGCGGCGGATGCCCGCGGCGAGGCGCGCCGCCGGCTGGCCGAACCGGTCGAGGGCGTTGGCGCCGAACAGCGTGCGGGCCAGGAGGAAGACCAGCGTCGCGCCGATGGTCGCCGCCGTCACGGTCAGCGCCGTGCCGAGCACCGCCCCGAACAGGAAGCCGCCGCCCAGCGTCAGGAACACCGCGCCGGGGACGGAGAAGGCGACCGCCAGCGTGTAGACCGCGACGAAGGCCGCCGCCGAGAGGACGCCGTTGGCCGCCACCCAGGCGGTGAGGGTTCCGCGGTGGGTCCGTAGCGTCTCCAGCGACAGATAGTCCGCCACCCCCGACCAGCGCAGGCCGACGAGCACCACCACCGCCGCCAGGGCGATCCAGACGCGCCGGTCCGTTGCGAGAGCGCGGGGCGACATGGGGCCTCCTCAGGGGATGATGCGCTGGAGGAAGCCGACCACGGCGCGCGTCGTCGGGCCGAAGAGCTTCGCCGTGAAATGGCTCCCCGCCGCTCGCTTCGAGGCTTCCGACAGGGTCGGATAGGGCAGGACGAGGCCGGCCACGGCGCCGATCTTCGCGCCGGAGCTGATGGCGAGGGCCCAGAGGCCGATCATCTCGCCGGCATGGGGGGCGACGATGGTCGCCCCGAGGATGCGGCCCCGCGTGCCGAGGACGATGCGGACGAAGCCCTCGGTGCGCCGCTCCGCCTGCGCCCGGTCGTTCATCGACAGGGGCGAGGAGAGGACCTCCACCGCGTGGCCCGCCTTGCGCGCCTCCGCTTCGGTCAGGCCGACCTGGGCGAGTTCGGGGTCCGTATAGGTGACCCGCGGCAGGGCGGCGTAGTTCACCTTCGCCGGCAGCAGGAACAGCGCGTTGCGGATGACGATGCCCGCCTGGTAGCCCGCGACATGGGTGAACTGCGGCCCGCCGCAGACGTCGCCGATGGCGAAGACGGATCGGTTGCTGGTCCGGAGCCGCGCGTCCACGGTAATGCCCTTGTCGCCCGTGGCGATGCCGGCTGCCTCGAGGCCGAGGCCCTCGACGTTGGGCCGCCTCCCCGTCGCGACGAGCAGGTGGCTGCCGGAGACCGCCGGCCCGCCGTCGGCGAGCTCGACCGCGACGCCGTCCGCGGTGCGCCGGACGGACGCGACCTTGCGGCCCTCCATCAGGGCGACGCCGTCGGCGAGAAGCGCCGCGCGCACCACCGCCACCGCGTCCGGCTCGTCCCGGCCGAGGATGGCCTGCTGTTCGATCACGGTGACCTGCGATCCCAGCCGGCGGAAGGCCTGCGCCATTTCGACGCCGATGGGCCCCCCGCCCATGACGACGAGGTGGTCCGGCCGCTGCCGGAGCCCGAAGATCGTCTCGTTGGTGAGAGGGCCGCTCTCCGCGAGCCCCGGCACCGGCGGCACGGATGCGCGCGAGCCCGTCGCCACCACGAAGCGGCGCGCCCGGATGCGTCGGCCGCCCGCCTCCACCGTGCGGGGGTCGAGAAAGCGTGCCGCCGCCTTGATCACCATGACGCCGAGGCCCTCGAAGCGCTCCACGCTGTCGTGCGGTGCGATGGCCGCGATGACGCCGTGGACGTGGTCGTGGACCGTGTCGAAGCGAACCTCCGGCGCGGGCAAGGTGACGCCGAAGGCCGGGTTTGCGGACGCGGCATGGGCCTTGTGGGCGGCGGCGATCAGCGCCTTCGAGGGCACGCAGCCCGTGTTGAGGCAGTCGCCGCCCATCTCGCCCTTCTCGATGAGGACGACGGAGGCGCCCATCTGCACCGCGCCCGCCGCAACCGAGAGGCCGGCCGAGCCCGCGCCGATGACGCAGATGTCGCAGGAGACGACGTCGCCGTTCTGGGTCGGTCGCCGGGCGGCGGAGGGGGAGGGGGCAGTGTCCATGATCCGTGTGAACCTTTCAGCGTCCGGCATGTTTCCTTCGGGCGTCGGGGCGGCCGCGTTTCGCGCCCCTCACACGAAGTTGTCGCCGCCGCCCACCCCGCCGCTTGAATCACCGGTCGCCATCGTGACACCAAAGGTGGCTCCCCGCGTAACGATTTGCGGCCGGGATGCGAACGGCGACGAAGCGACCCCCACGGAGTGCAGCCTGTTGCAGCAGACCACGCGAGAGCCCGGCGGCCGGACCATCGGCAAGTTCGAACATCCCGCCGTCACCGCGAAGGGCGAACGGCGCGCCTCCGTGGCGCTGAAGCGGCTCGAGACGGTGTGGTTCAACACCGGCACGCTCTGCAACATCACCTGCAGCAACTGCTACATCGAGAGTTCGCCGAAGAACGACAAGCTCGCCTATCTGACGCTCGCCGACGTGCAGGCCTCGCTCGACGAGATCCGCCGCGACCGCCTGCCGGTGACGCTGATCGGCCTCACCGGCGGCGAGCCCTTCATGAACCCTCAGATCATCGCGATCCTCGAGGCGGTGCTGGAGGCGGGCCACGAGACCCTCGTGCTCACCAATGCCATGCGCCCGATGATGCGCCATCGTGCCGCGCTGCTCCGGCTGCGCGAGGACCATGGCGCCAGGCTGCGCATCCGCGTCTCGCTCGACGACTACCGCGCCGCCGTCCACGACGCCGAGCGCGGCCCCGGCGCCTTTTCGAAGGCGATGGACGGGCTGCGCTTTCTCTCGCGCGCCGGTTTTCGCGTGGAACTCGCCGGCCGGCGCCTCGCGGCCGATGCCGAGGCGGGTTCGCGCGAGGGCTATCGCCGCACCCTCGCCGCCGAAGGCGTCACGCTCGACTGGGACGATCCCGTCAGCCTCGTCGTCTTCCCGGAGATGCGCGCCGACGCCGATCCGCCGGAGATCACCGAGGCCTGCTGGGGCATCCTCCACAAGAGCCCGGACGACGTCATGTGCGCCTCCGCCCGCATGGTGGTGCGCCGCAAGGGCGCGGCGGGCCTGCACGCTGATCGCCTACGACCCCGCCTTCGAGCTCGGCGCGACCCTGAAGGAGGCGGCCCGGCCCGTGCCGCTGAACCATCGCTTCTGCGCCACCTTCTGCGTGCTCGGCGGTGCCGCCTGCGGCGCTGCGGCGCCGGCGTGACCGTCGCGGTCGAACGGCGGCGGACGGCCTCCGTCGATCCGCCGGCCTTCAGCGTCGTCGTGCCGCTGGCGGCGGACGAGCCGCCGCCCGATGACCTGATCGCGCGCCTGCCGGCGGACATGGAGGTGATCCTCGCGCGCGGCGGCACCCGCGCCGAGGCCCTCAATGCCGGCGCCGCCGCGGCCCGGGGGGCATTTCTCTGGTTCGTCCATGCCGACACGCGCCTGCCCGAGGACGCGGTCGAGGCCCTGCGCGCCGCCGTGCGGCGAGAGCCCGGCGCGCTCCTCTTCTTCGACCTTTCCTTCGACGGCCCCGCCGTCATGGCGCTGAACGGCGCAGGCGCGCGCCTCCGCTCGCGCCTCCTGCGCCTGCCCTTCGGCGACCAGGCGCTGTGCATCGAGGCCGCGCTCTTCCGCCGGCTCGGCGGCTATCCCGCCGTGCCGCGCGGCGAGGATCACCTCCTCGTCTGGCGCGCCCATCGCGCCGGCGTGCCCGTCCGGCCGGTCGGGGCGCGCATCACCACCAGCAGCCGCCGCTACAGCACCCGCGGCTGGGCCCGCACCACCGCGCTCCACCTGGCTCTGACCGTCCGCCAGGCCGCGCCGGAACTCCTCCTGAAGCCGGGTGGTATCCGGGGCCGGTTGCCGGCCCACGCGCCCGCAGCGTAACGCTGTGAGAGGTCCTGGGAGGGGAATCGCCCGCGCCCGCGAGAAGGTTTCGTCATGCACCAGCCTGCGTCCCGCTCCGCCCTGCGCCAGACCCTGCTGGGCAAGCTGCGCTATTCCGTCGGCCGCTCGCCGGAGGATGCGGCCGATCACGACTGGCTGACCGCCGCCATCCTCACCGTGCGCGACGCGATGGTGGATTCCTGGCGCCCGCCCTCTACCCCGGTCGGCAAGCGCGTCTACTACCTGTCGCTCGAATTCCTCATCGGCCGCTCCCTCAACGATTCCCTCAGCAATCTCGGTCTGCGCGAGGCCCTGCGCGACGTGCTCGCCGAGTTCGGCCAGTCCCTCGACGCGCTGGAGACGCTGGAGCCCGACGCTGCCCTCGGCAATGGCGGCCTCGGCCGCCTCGCCGCCTGCTACATGGAAGCCATGGCGACCCTCGGCGTGCCGGCCATCGGCTACGGCATCCGCTACGAGCACGGCCTCTTCCGCCAGGCCATCGAGCAGGGCGAGCAGGTGGAGCGCCCAGAGGACTGGCTCTCCTTCCGCAATCCCTGGGAGTTCGAGCGCAGCGACCGCGCCTACGAGATCGGCTTCGGCGGGCGCGTCGAGCAGGGCGAGGGCGACGCCGCGCGCTGGGTCCCCGCCGAGCGGGTCCTGGCGGTCAGCTACGACATGCCGGTGGTCGGCTGGTGCGGCCAGGCGACGACGACCCTGCGGCTCTTCCGCGCCCGCGCCCTGGAGCCGCTGTTCCTCGAGGCCTTCAACCGCGGCGACCTCGCCGGCGCCGTGTCGGAGCGCGTGCGGGCCGAGGCCATCTCCCGCGTCCTCTACCCGAACGATTCCACCCCCGAGGGCCAGGAACTCCGGCTGCGGCAGGAGTATTTCTTCACCGCCGCCGCGCTGAAGGACCTCGTCCTGCGCCACGTCCGCGACGGCGAGGACCTGCGCACGCTGAACCGGCGGGCGGCGATCCAGCTCAACGACACCCATCCCGCCCTCGCCGTCGCCGAGCTCATGCGCCTCCTGGTGGACGACTACGGCCTGCCCTGGGACGAGGCCTTCGCGGTGACGCGCGGCAGCATCGCCTACACCAACCACACGCTCCTGCCCGAGGCGCTGGAGACCTGGCCGGTGACGCTGATGGAGCGGCTGCTGCCGCGCCACATGCAGATCATCTTCCGCATCAACGCCGTCTTCCTCGACGCCGCGGCGAAGACGCCCGGCCATCCCGACCTCGCGGATCTCTCGCTGATCGACGAGCACCACGGCCGTCGGGTGCGCATGGCCCATCTCGCCTTCGTCGGCTCCCACAGCGTCAACGGCGTCTCCGCCCTGCATTCGCGGCTGATGGAGGAGACGGTCTTCGCAGCCCTGGCGAAGATGGCGCCCGGCCGCATCCGCAACGTCACCAACGGCGTCTCGCCGCGCCGCTGGCTGATCGGCGCCAATCCCGCCCTCGCCGACCTCGTCGCCGAGACCCGCGGGCGCGAGCGCCTGGACGATCCGGTCGACCTCGCCGACTTCGCCGCCCGTGCGGGCGATGCCGCCTTCCGCGAGCGGCTCGGCGCCATCAAGCGCGTCAACAAGGAGCGTCTCGCCGGCCAGCTGAAGGACCGCCTCGGGCTCGCCGTCGATCCCTCCTGGCTCTTCGACGTCCACATCAAGCGCATCCACGAGTACAAGCGCCAGCTGCTCAACATCCTCGAGACCGTCGCCCTCTACGACACGCTGCGCGCCGAGCCCTGGCGCGACATCCCCCCGCGGCTGAAGATCTTCGCCGGCAAGGCGGCGTCGAGCTACGTGACCGCCAAGTCCATCATCCGCCTGATCAACGACGTCGCCGCCGTCATCAACCACGATCCCGTGACGCGCGACCGGCTGAAGGTCGCCTTCGTGCCGAACTACAACGTCAGCCTCGCCGAGCTGATCATCCCGGCCGCCGACCTCTCCGAGCAGATCTCGACCGCCGGCATGGAGGCCTCGGGCACCGGCAACATGAAGTTCGCACTGAACGGCGCGCTCACCATCGGCACCCTCGACGGCGCCAATATCGAGATCGCCGAGCGGGTGGGGGAGGACAACATCGTCATCTTCGGGATGACGGCGGAGGAGGTCGCCGAGGAGCGCCGCGCGCCGCGCCGCAGCGAGGACATCCTGCGCGACAATTCCCGCCTCGCCGACGTGCTGGAGGCGGTCGCCTCCGGCGCCTTCTCGCCCGGCGACCCCGAGCGCTACCGGCCGCTGGTGGAGGCGCTGAAGCGCGACGACACCTTCATGGTGCTGGCCGACTTCGCCGCCTACCAGGCGGCCCAGCGCCGGGTCGACGGCCTCTGGCGCGATCCCGGCGCCTGGCAGGGCATGGCCGCCGCCAACATCGCGGGATGCGGCTATTTCAGCGCCGACCGCTCCATCCGCGACTATGCCCGCACCATCTGGGACCTGCCCGCCGCCGACTGGCGCGGCTGAGGCGCCTCAGGCGAGCACCATCAGGGAGCGCGGTCCGAGGATCACCGCGCCGTCCTGCGGATCGCCGCCCTCGTCCTCCGTGCGCACCTGCACGGTCCAGTCCTGCCCCCCGGCCCGCTCCGGCAGGGTAAAGGAGACGCCGTTCTCCGAGGCGTTGAACAGGACCAGAGCTTCGGAGAACCCCTCGGTCGCCTCCGGGCAGACCATGAACAGGGCGATGGCGCGGGCGAGGTCGTCGTCCCAGTGCTCTTCTTCCTGGTCGCCGCCGGCCGGGTTCAGCCAGCGCAGCACCACCTCGTCGCGGAAACCGGCGCGGCGGAAGATGGCGTTCTCGGCGCGCAGCCGGGTGAGATCCTGCACGAAGCGGATCATCGCCTCGCCGTCGGCATCGACCGCGTCCCAGTTGAGCCAGCCGATCGGGTTGTCTTGGCAATAGGCGTTGTTGTTGCCCTCCTGCGAATTGGCGAACTCGTCGCCCGCCAGCAGCATGGGCGTGCCGTGCGAGAGCAGCAGCGTCGCCATCAGGTTGCGCATGTGGCGGCGGCGCAGGGTCCGGATGGCCGGATCGTCGGTCGGGCCCTCGACGCCGAAATTGATCGACAGGTTGTGGCCGTGGCCGTCACGGTTGTCCTCGCCGTTGGCCTCGTTGTGGCGCTCCTCGTAGGTGGCGAGGTCGGCGAGGGTGAAGCCGTCGTGGGCGGTGACGAAGTTGACGCCGGCCCAGGGCCTGCGCCCGCGCTGGTCGTAGATGTCGCCGGACCCGGTGACGCGGGCCGCCATGTCGCGCAGGAGGCCGTTCTCGCCCTTCCAGAAGCCGCGGATCGTGTCGCGGTACTTGTCGTTCCACTCCGCCCAGCCCGGCGGGAAGCTGCCGACCTGGTAGCCGCCCGGACCGATGTCCCAGGGTTCGCCGACGAGCTTCACCTTGCGCAGCACCGGGTCCTGGCCGACGGCGTCGAAGAAGCCGCCGCGCGGGTCGAAGCCGTGCGGCTCGCGGCCGAGGATGGTGCCGAGGTCGAAGCGGAAGCCGTCGACCTCCATCACCTCCACCCAGTAGCGCAGCGAATCCAGCACGAGCTGCAGCACGCGCGGATGGCTGGTGTTCACCGTGTTCCCGGTGCCGGTGTCGTTGATGTAGTAGCGGTGGGCGTCCGGCATCGTGCGGTAGTAGGAGAAGTTGTCGATGCCGCGGAACGACAGGGTGGCGCCGCGCTCGTTGCCCTCGGCGGTGTGGTTGTAGACCACGTCGAGGATCACCTCGAGGCCGGCGTCGTGATAGGCGCGGACCATGTCGCGGAACGAGGCGAGCCCTTTCCTGCCGAGGTAGCGGCCCATCGGCGCGAAGAAGGCCACGCTGTTGTAGCCCCAGTAGTTCCGGAGGCCGAGGTCCTCCAGCCGGTGGTCGTCGGCGAAGGCGTGGATCGGCAGGAGCTCGACCGAGGTGACGCCGAGGCTCTTCACGTGGTCGATGATCGCCCGCTGCCCGAGCCCGTCGAAGGTGCCGCGCAGCGCCTCGGGCACGGCGGGGTGCAGCTTGGTCAGGCCGGCGGCATGCGCTTCGTAGAACACCGTGCGGTCCCACGGCACACGCGGCCCCGCCGGGCGGGCGGTATCGAGGCCGAAGTCGCTCACCACGCCCTTCGGCATGAAGGGCGCGCTGTCCTGCTCGTCGAAGGTGAGGTCGGCGTCCTCCTCCGTGCCGATGACGTAGCCGTAGACGGCCGGGTCCCAGGCGATGGTGCCGTGCAGCTCGCGGGCATAGGGATCGATCAGCAGCTTGTTCGGATTGAACCGGTGTCCGTCCTCGGGGCGGAACGGCCCGTGCACGCGGTAGCCGTAGAGCTGGCCCGGCTTCAGGCCGGGGACATAGCCGTGCCAGACCTCGTCGGTATACTCCGGCAGTGTCAGTCGCGCCGTCTCGGTGCGGCCGCTCTCGTCATAGAGGCAGAGCTCCACGCGGTCCGCATGGGCCGAGAACAGCGCGAAATTGACGCCGTCGCCGTCGAAGGTCGCGCCGAGCTCATGGGGGACGCCCGGCGTCATTCGCGTTGCTGTCATGGGGGGTTCTTAAGGCTCTCGCGGGCAGGGATCTGCACGTTCTGGCGAGCAACGCGATGGTCCTGACGGGGTTCCCCGATCCGGCCGGCGGGCCCGAGACTTTTTTGCAATGCAACAGGAACTTCGTCACTCGCCCTGTCGTTGTAGCATCGACCTCCCTTGAATCTCCGCGAGCGTGCCATGCAGGTCTTCGAGAGCCCTTCTGAAGAGCCTCTGATTGCTGCCGATCCCGCCGTCGTCCCGGAGGCGCCGGCCTCCCCCCAAGATATCCCGCGGGAAAGCCCGCAGGCGCCGCCGGCCCTCGGCGGCAAACGGCCGCGCGTGCTCTTCGTCACGCCCGAGATGGGCGACTTCATCAAGGCCGGCGGCCTCGGCGAGGTCTCCGCCTCACTGCCCCGCCAGCTCACCCGCCTCTGCGACGTCCGCGTGCTCATGCCGGGCTACCGGCAGGTGCGCCGCAAGGGTGGTCACATCGACGTGGTCCGCTCCATGCCCGCCTCGGCCGGCCTGCCGGCCTGGTCGCTCGGCCGCCTCACCCGTCCCGACGGCCTCGTCGTCTACGTCGTCCTCTGCGACGAGCTCTACGACCGCGACGGCTCGCCCTACGGCCCCTACGGCGCCGGCGACTTCGCCGACAACGACGTGCGCTTCGCCCGCCTGTCGCTGGCCGCGGCGGAGGTCGCCGCCGGCGAGGCCGACCCCAACTGGAAGGCCGACATCCTCCATGCCCACGACTGGCCGGCAGCCCTCGCGCCGCTCTACCTCGCCACCCGCGAGGGCCGGGACAAGCCGGCCTCGATCCTGACCATCCACAACCTCGCCTATCAGGGCCTCTACGGCGCCGACCGGCTGCACAGCCTCGGCATTCCCGACGCCGCCTTCACCTCCGAGGGGGCCGAGTTCTACGGCCAGCTCTCGTTCCTCAAGGCCGGCATCGCCTTCGCCACGCACCTCACCACGGTCAGCGAGACCTATGCGCGCGAGATCACCACGCCGGAACACGGCTGCGGGCTCGACGGCATGCTGCGCCGCCGCTACGCCGCGGGCGAGCTCACCGGCATCCTCAACGGCATCGACGACCGGATGGTCATGCCGCCCGACCAGGCCCTCGACCCGCGCGCGCTGGGCGACTGGAAGCGCGCCAACGCCCGCACGGTACGCAAGATCTTCGGCCTGACGCCCTCGCGCGGGCCGCTCTTCGCGGTCATCTCCCGCCTCGTCCACCAGAAGGGCGTCGACCTCGCGGTGGAGGCGGCCGAGACCATCATCGCCGGCGGCGGCCAGCTGGTCGTCACCGGGCGCGGCGAGCCCGATCTCGAGGCGGCGGTGGAGCGCCTCGGCGAGCGTCACCCGGACGCCGTCGGCGTCCATATCGGCTTCGACGACGAGGAGGCGCGCCAGGTCTTCGCCGGCAGCGACTTCCTGCTCATGCCCTCCCGCTTCGAGCCCTGCGGCCTCAGCCAGATGTATGCGCAGCGCGCCGGCAGCCTGCCCATCGCCTACCGCACCGGCGGCCTCGCCGACACGATCGACGACGGCCGCTCGGGCTTCCTCTTCTCGAGCCTGTCCTCGTCGAGCCTCGGCGGCGCGGTGAACCGGGCGCTGGGCGCCTATCGCCGCCGCGCCGACCTCATCGCCATGCGCCGCCACGCCATCGCCAAGCGCTTCGACTGGACGGGTGCGACGGCGCGCTACGCCACCATCTACTCGCGGGCGCTGGAGGCGTGACGGCCCTGGCAGGTCCGGCTCACGGCTCCTCCCGCTTGCGCCGTCCCGCGGCCTTGCCCGGCACGGCGGGAGCCTTGTCGGTCTTGGCGGCGGCCTTCGGCGCCCGCGCCTTCGAGGCCGGCTTTGACGGCGAGGCGGGGCTCGCCGCTTCCGGGGCCAGCCCCGGCGCGGCCGTCAGCTCCCGCTCCGCCGTCGCCCAGTGGACCTCGGCCCGCCCCGACGGGCGGCCTTCCGCCTCCCAGATCTCATAGGCTCGTTTCTCGATCATCATGCGCGACATCCGCCGCCTCCTCTTCCGTTTCGCCGCGCCGCCGCCCATGGGGGCGGCCCGGCGCTCATGTGATGACGTGGAGCGGCTCACGTGGTGATCCGCCGCTCCACCCCGCGCGCCAGCGAGACCGTGTCCGCGCCCGGAACCAGCCTGCCGCCGGGCGTGGTGAACGCCCTCATCGCCGGCACCCACGGGGATCCCTTCTCCGTCCTCGGCCCCCACCGGGAGGGGACGGGCCTGCGCATCCGCCAGGCCCTGCCCGGCGCCTATTATGCGGAAGTCGAGCCCGCGGGCGGTGGTCCCACGACACCGCTCGCCGAAACGTCACCGGGCTTTTTCGAGGTGCTCCTGCCCGAGCCGATCGATTACCGCCTCGTCGTACACTGGGCGGGGGCGGTGCAGCGCACCGTCGATCCCTACGGGCTGCCGGCCATGCTCTCCAGCGACGACCTCCACTGGTTCGCCGAGGGCCGCCACCGCGACCTCGCCAAGCGGATGGGCGCGGTGCCCTGCCGGCATGCGGGCCACGAGGGCGTCGGCTTCGCCGTCTGGGCCCCCAATGCGCGCGCCGTCTCCGTCGTCGGGGACTTCAACGGCTGGAACCCGGCCCGCCACCCCATGCGACGGCGCTGGGAGGCGGGGGTCTGGGAGCTGTTCATCCCGGGGCTGGCGCCGGGCGCGGTCTACAAGTTCGCCATCACCGGCCCCTCCGGCGAGCGCCTGCCCTGGAAGGCCGACCCGCTGGCGCGGCGCACCGAGCTGCCGCCCCGCACCGCCTCCATCGTCGCCGCGCCGCCGCGCTTCACCTGGACCGACGGCGACTGGATGGCGGCCCGCGCCGAGGCCGACGACAGCCGCCGCCCGATGTCGATCTACGAGGTCCATGTCGGCTCATGGCTGCGCAGCCATGACGGCCACGAGGGCAGCTGGGCCGAGGCGGCCGACCGGCTGATCCCCTATGTGCAGCATCTCGGCTTCACCCATGTCGAGCTGATGCCGATCACCGAATATCCCTTCGGCGGCTCCTGGGGCTACCAGCCCCTGTCGCTCTTCGCGCCCACCGCCCGGCTCGGCGATCCCGCCGACCTCGCCCGCTTCATCGACCGCTGCCATGCCGCCGGCATCGGCGTCATCCTCGACTGGGTGCCCTCGCATTTTCCCGGCGACGCCCATGGCCTCGCCCGCTTCGACGGCACCGCGCTCTACGAACACGAGGACCCGCGCGAGGGCTATCACCCCGACTGGAACACGATGATCTACAACCTGGGGCGCCGCGAGGTCCGCGGCTTCCTCATGGCCTCGGCGCTCTGGTGGATCCGCACCTTCCACCTCGACGGCCTGCGGCGACTACAGCCGCCAGCCCGGCGAGTGGATCCCCAACGTCCATGGCGGCCGGGAGAACCTCGAGGCCGTCTCCTTCCTGCGCGAGCTGAACGACCTCATCGACGCGGAGGGGGATGGCGCCGTCGTCATCGCCGAGGAATCGACCGCCTGGCCGGGCGTCACCGCCCCCACCGACGAGGACGGGCTCGGCTTCCACTTCAAGTGGAACATGGGCTGGATGCACGACACGCTGCGCTATTTCGGACGCGACCCGATCCACCGCGGCCACCACCCGAACGACCTGACCTTCGGCCTCGTCTATGCCCATTCCGAGCACTACGTGCTGCCGATCTCCCATGACGAGGTCGTCCACGGGAAGGGCTCGCTCATCGCCCGCATGCCCGGCGACGACTGGCAGCGCTTCGCCAATCTCCGCCTCCTCCTCGGCTGGATGTGGGCCCATCCGGGCAAGAAGCTCCTGTTCATGGGCTGCGAGTTCGGCGCCGAGGCCGAGTGGAACGCCGATGCGCCCTTCCCCTGGCCGGCGGAGGACGCCGTCCTGCCGCGCGGCACGATGCAGTTCCTCGCCGATCTCAACCGCGTCTATCGCGACATTCCGGCCCTCCATCGCCGCGACCGCGAGGCGGACGGCTTCCGCTGGATCATCGCCGACGACCGGGACAACCAGGTCTTCGCCTTCTTCCGCAGCGACGGCACCGACGAGGTGCTCGTCATCGCCAACATGACTCCCGTGCCGCGCATGGCCTATCGCGTCGGCGTCCGGCAGGCTGGCTTCTGGCGGGAGGTGGTCAACAGCGACGCGGCGGCCTATGGCGGCTCCGGCCTCGGCAATGGCGGCGGCGTCGAGGCCGGCCCCGAAGCGTCTCACGGCGAGCCCTTCTCCCTCAGCCTCACTTTGCCGCCGCTCGGCATCCTCATCCTGAAGCCGGAAGGACGCGGCTGACATGCATGACGACGACCTTCGCGACCTCGCCCGGCGTTCGGGTATCGCGCTCGACTGGCGGGACCAGCGCGGCGAGACCCGGCCCGTCTCCATCGACACGCTGAGGGCCATCCTCGCCGCCATGGACGTGTCGCCCGAACAGGCCGCCGGCGCCGGTCCCGCGGCCCGTGATTACCCACTGCTGACGACCCGCGTGGGGCGGCAGATCTTTCTCGCCGGCGCGGGTTTCTCCGGCGACGGGCTCGAGATCGAGGACGAGCAGGGCACGGCCGCGGCCGTGGCGCTCTCCTGGGACGCCTCCGGGCCCGTCATGGAGGCCCCCGCGACGCCCGGTTACTACCGGCTGCACCAGGCCGGCCGCACGGTGACCCTGGCGGTCGCGCCGGCACGCGGCCCCACCATCGCCGAGCGGCTCGGCGGCCGGGGCTGGGCCCTCGCCGCGCAGATCTACGCGCTGCGCTCGCGCCATGACGGCGGCATCGGCAATTTCGGCGGCGTCGCCGCGCTGGGAACCGCGGCCGGGGAGCGCGGCGCCGACGCGGTCGCCGTCAGCCCCACCCATGCCCTGTTCGGCGCGGCGCCGGGGCACTTCAGCCCCTATTCGCCCTCCACCCGCCTCTTCGCCAACCCGCTCCATGCCGATCCGATCCTCGTCCTCGGCGCCGAGGCGGTCGAGGCGGCTATCCGCGAGGCGGGCATCGCCGCCGCCATGGAGACGCTGGAACGGGCTCCCGCCGTGTCGTGGGAGGCGGCGACGCCGGTCCGGCAGGTCCTCCTCGACCACCTGCACCGGCGGCTCGTCGCATCGGGCGGTCCGCTCGCCGCCGACTTCGCCGCCTATCGTGCCGCCGCGCCGCAGGCCCTGATCGACCACGCCACCTTCGAGGTGCTGCACGGCGCCATGCTGCGCCAGGACCCCGGCCGCTGGCACTGGCGCACCTGGCCCGAGGCTTTCGCCGACGCCGCCTCCCCGGGGGTCCAGGCGTTCCGGCAGGAGCATGCCGAGGCCGTCGACCGGCAGGTCTTCGCGCAATGGCTCGCCGAGCGCTCGCAGCAGGCGGCCCAGGCCCGCTGCCGCGAGGCCGGCATGCGCATCGGCATCATCGCCGACCTCGCCATCGGCGTGGAGGGCGCGGGCAGCCAGTGCTGGAGCCGCCCGGCCGACATGCTCACCGGGCTCGGCATCGGCGCGCCGCCGGACTACTACGCCGCCGAGGGGCAGAACTGGGGCCTGACCACCTTCTCGCCGACGGGCCTCGCCCGCAGCGGCTTTGCCGGCTTCATCGCCATGCTCCGGGCGAGCCTCGCCCATGTCGGCGGCCTGCGCATCGACCACGTCATGGGCTTCGACCGCCTCTGGATGGTGCCCGAAGGGGCCTCCGCCACCGAGGGCGCCTATCTCGCCATGCCGTCGGAGGACCTGTTCTGCCTCACCGCGCTCGAGGCCCTGCGCCACCGGGCGGTGGTCATCGGCGAGGATCTCGGCACGCTGCCCCACGGCTATCGCGAGAAGCTGCAGGCGGAGGGCATCGCCGGCATGCGCGTGCTGCGCTTCGAGCGTGACGACCATGGCCATCGCCACCCGTCCAACTGGGATGCCGACGCCATCGCCATGACCTCCACCCACGACATGATCGCCACCGCCGGTTGGTGGCGCGGCGCCGACCTCGACCCCGGCGACACGGCGGGGCAGGGCGCGCGCGCCTGGGACCGCGGTCTCTTCTGGGGATCGGCGCAGGAGGCGGGTCTCGTCTCGGGCGAACGCCCGGCACCCGACGCGCCGGACGCCGTCGTCGATGCCGCCGTCGCCTATGTGGGCGGAACGCCCTCGGCCCTCGCGGTCATCGCGGTTGAGGACGTCCTCGGCCTCGACGTCCAGCCGAACGTGCCGGGCACCACCGCCGAGAAACCGAACTGGCGCCACCGCCTTCCGGGCCCGGCGGCGAGACTGCTCGACGATCCCGGCGCCGGACGGCGCATCCGGCTCCTCAGGGAGCGGCGCGGGTCACGCCCGCTCGATGCTCCATAGCGCCGTCCAGGGCCCGAGCCGCCCGTCGGACCAGCCCGGCCCTTCCGACCACAGCACCTCGCCGGCCGGAGCGGCGCCATGACGCCGCGCCTCCGGCGACAGGTTGAGGAGAAGCGAGAGACGGCTATCGCCGCTGCGCCAGGTGACCGTGATCACCCCCGTTTCCGTCACTGCCCCCTCGCCCGCGGCCATGGCTGCGAGCAGCGGCACGATCCGCTCGCGCCGGACCGCGAGGATGCGGCGATACCAGGCGAGTGTCTCCGCATGGGGCGGGCGGGTCCGCTCCGACCAGTCGAGCTTGGAGGCGAGGAAGGTCTCCCGCGCCGTGGGGTCGGGGATGGCGGCCCGCCGCTCCGGATCGGCGAAGGCGGAAAAGCGCTGGAACTCGGCACGCCGGCCGTCCCGCACCGCATCCTTCAGGTCGTCGCCGAGGTCGCAGAAGAACTGGAACGGCGCGCTCGCGCCCCATTCCTCGCCCTGGAAGAGGAGCGGGATCTGCGGCGAAAGCAGGAAGGCGGCCGTTGCCGCCCGCACCGCCGCGGGGTCGGCGCCGTGGGCGATGCGGTCGCCGAAGGCGCGGTTGCCGATCTGGTCGTGGTTCTGCAGGAAGGCGACGAAGGCCGTCGGCGACAGGTCGTGGCAGGGCGCCCCGCGCTCCGATCCGCGATAGGGCATCGGCTCGCCCTGGAAGGCGAAGCCCTCGGCGAGAGCGCGGGCGAGGCGGTCGGCCCGGCCGGCATAGTCGCCGTAATAGCCCTCGTCCTCCCCCGTCACCGCCACGTGCAGGGCGTGATGGACGTCGTCGTTCCACTGGGCCCGGTAGTCGCGGCGCAGCCAGGCGGGTTCGTTGTCCTCGTTCTCGACGATGAGGTGCAGCGGGCGCCCCGCCGGCAGCCGCGCCACGGCCGCGGCGATCTCGGCGAGGATGTGGTTGGCGCTGTCGTCGCGGATCTCGTGCACGGCATCGAGGCGCAGGCCGTCGAAGCCGTAGTGCTCCAGCCAGAACAGCGCGTTCTCCACCGCGAAGGCGCGGACCTCGTCGCGGCCCTCGGCGTCGAAATTGACCGCCGCGCCCCAGGGCGTCTCGTGCGCCTCGTTGAACAGCGGCGCATAGAGCGGGAGGTAGTTCCCCTCCGGTCCGAAGTGGTTGTAGACGACGTCCAGCAGCACGGACATGCCGTGCCCGTGGGCCGCATCGACCAGCGCCTTCAGGTCCTCGGGCCGCCCGTAGGGCATGGCCGGCGCGAACAGCAGCACCCCGTCATAGCCCCAGTTCCGCTCGCCCGGGAACGCCGC
>LNFH01000190.1 GCA_001464235.1 Rhizobiales bacterium Ga0077556
ACGTTCTGCACGCGGGCGCAGCCGGAGGAGTGGAAGCGCTGGTCCTCGCCGAACAGGCCCTTGGAGGGTGTGTCGTGCATGTAGACCGCGTGCTGGTTGGGGATGTTGATGCGGACGTTGCCCATCGAGTTGCCCTCGAACGGGTCCTGGCGGAAGCGATAGTTCATCGCCTCCATCGTGTTCCAGTTGATCGACTCCGGGGCGACCTCCTGGCCCTGGCCGTTGAACACGCGGATGCGGTTCTTGGCGAGGTAATCCGGCTCGGCCTGCATCTTCGGGATGAGGTCCTTGCGGATGATCGAGGCCGGGACCGTCCAGTAGGGGTTGAAGTTGATGTCCTGGACGCGGGTCGAGATCACCGGCGACTGGCGGTCGATCTTGCCGACGACGGTGACGTGGCGCGAGACGACCGTGCCGTTCTCCACCGCCTCGAGCTGGGCGGCGGGGATGTTCATGACGATGAAGCGGTTGCCGAGAAAGCCGGAATGGGCGCGCACGCGCACCAGATTGGTCTCGAGCTGGCGCAGGCGCATCTCGGCCGGCACGTTGAGCGCAGCATAGGTCGACTCGCGCACCTGCCCGTCGGGCGAGATGCCGTGGCGGGCCTGGAAGCGCTTCACGGCGGTGTCGACGAAGGAGTCGAACACGTCCGAGCGGCCGGCGGAGGGGTTGAGGTCGCCCGAGGCGATCAGCCGCTCACGCAGGGCGATGACGGACCGGCGGCGCGCGCCGATGCGCAGCCGCTCGCGATCGGGAATCGGCTGCCAGCCGCCGCGCGAGACGATGCCCTGGTACTGGGCGATGGCCTGCTCGAGACCCTGCACCGTGTGGGGGCCGAGGACGGGATAGGGATTGATGGTGGACCGGGTGCGCGACCCCGCGTCGAAGCTGTCGGACCACTCGGCGACGGCGCCGCGGCCGGACTGGGCGAGAGCCGGGCTCGCCACGGCCATGGCGCCGAGCGAGGCGAAGCCGCCGAGGAGCGTGCGCCGGTCGAGCAGCGAAGCGGGATACGCAGGGAAACGATCGGTCACGATAACGGCTCCGGATGATCGGCAGGGTCGCCTCCCGCCAGAGCGAGAGGAAACACCATTATCCTTAAGGAATGCCAAGCGGGTGTCGAGTTGCACCTAGGGCAACCAATGTGACCAACTCAAGGCATTTCCTGCAGCGGAGCCCTGCGCAGGCGAGAAAGTCGGCCTGAAAGCGGCCGAGACGGGCAGATGTGGCGAAACCGGCGCACCCCAGGGGAGACGCCGGCATCGCAGTTCAACAGGATGTGAGGCCGGGCGGGCGTTCAGCCACGCCTGTCGGCGCGGCCCTTCGCCAGGAGCACGGCTCCGGTGACGCCGAGCATGTTCTCGGCGAGCATCAGGACCATCGCGAGGCCGGCGCCGAGCACCGCCCAGTTGGAGATCATCGTCGTCATGGCGTGCCTCAGAGCCGATAGAGGATCTGGTCGGTCCAGAAGCGCTCCAGGCGGAGGAGCGACTTGTTCAGGGTCTTGAAGTCGTCGAGGGCGATGCCGCCGACCTGCTCGACCGTGCGGACGTGCTTGGCGTAGAGCGCCTTCACGATCTCGGCGATCTCGTGCCCCTTCGGGGTCAGGCTGATGCGGACCGAGCGGCGGTCGATGCGCGAGCGCTGGTGGGACAGGTAGCCCATCTCGACCAGCTTCTTGAGATTGTAGGAGACGTTGGAGCCGAGATAGTAGCCCTTGGTGCGCAGCTCGCCGGCGGTCAGCTCGCGGTCGCCGATGTTGAACAGCAGCAGCGCCTGCACGGCGTTGATGTCGGAGCGGTTGCGACGGTCGAACTCGTCCTTGATCACGTCCAGCAGGCGACGGTGCAGGCGCTCGATCAGCGTCAGCGCCTCCATATAGACGGGCGTGATGGCCTCGAAGCGCTCGAGACGTTCGGGTGAGATCGGCGGCGACGCGACGTCGCGCGCCTTGGTCATCATACTCATGGGACGCCTCTTGTCCTGGTTGGCGCCGGGGCGTTTTTTGACCCTCGGCCGAGCGGCCCTGTTCACCGCTCGTGTGCCCTCAACCTAGACCGGCGAATTTTAAAAGCCCCCGAACAAACAGCGTGAAGGCGGCTTAACCATTACTTCCTCAACAAGAGATTGCATTGATCTATCAGCAATATCTCGTTGTCTTTTCATCAACCTGCCGGCGCGGGGGCAAGATTCGATAAAGGATCGGAAGGACCGAATTCCGGACACTTGGCCGGCGATGTTTACACTTGATTCAAACGGGCGAAAGCAATCGTCAACCATCCCCCGCCGACCGTCTCATTCAACTGCATGCGGTCGGCGAAACGCCCTGTTCAGCATAGGCCGATGACGCCGCGTCAAAGCCGGAGAGAACCTTCCGCGCCGGGATCGGGGTGCCATCGGCATTCCCTAAGGGAAGATACCCGGGGGTCACTTGCCCCGCAGGAAGTTGACGATGCCCGAGAAGTCCGTGCCGGCCTCGCCCTGGGCGGCGTAGAGGCCGTAGAGGGCGGCGGCCTCCGCACCGAGCGGCGTGACCGCGCCGGCGGAGCGGGCGGCGTCCTGGGCGAGCTTGAGGTCCTTCAGCATCATCGCCGCCGTGAAGCCCGCCTGATAACCCCGGTTCGCCGGCGAGGTGGGCACCGGCCCCGGCACCGGGCAGTAGGTGGTGAGCGACCACGACTGGCCGGAGGACTTGGACGCGATGTCGAAGAGCTTCTGCGCGTCGAGGCCGAGCTTCTCTGCGAGCACGAAGGCCTCGGAGGTGGCGATCATGGTGATTCCGAGGATCATGTTGTTGCAGATCTTGGCGGCCTGGCCGTTCCCCGGCCCTCCGGCGTGGACGATGGTCTTGCCCATGGCCTCGAGATAGGGCTTCGCCGCGGCGAAGGCCGCGTCCTCGCCGCCGCACATGAAGGTGAGGGTGCCGGCGCTGGCGCCGCCGACGCCGCCGGAGACGGGTGCGTCGATCATCCCGAGGCCACGCTCCGCCGCGGCCTTCGCCGTGGCGCGCGCGGTGTCGACGTCGATGGTCGAGGAATCGATCAGGAGGGCGCCGGCCTTGGCGCTGGCGATGATGCCCTTCTCGCCGCCATAGAGCGCGCTAACCTCGCGGCCCGAGGGCAACATGGTGACGACGACGTCCGCCTCGCGCACTGCCTCGGCGATGGAGGCCGCTCCCTTGCCGCCGGCGGCGACGTGGCGCTCGACGGCGGCGGGGCTCACGTCGGTGCCGACGACGGTGTGGCCGGCCTTGACCAGGTTGGCGGCCATCGGCCCGCCCATGTTGCCGAGGCCGATGAAGGCGATGGTGCTCATGATGTCCTCCCGTCGTCGTGTCTGCGCCCGTGCCGCGGCCGGGCCTCTCATTCGGTGAAGGCGTCGTTCGCCTGGCGGGCCGCCATGGTGGCCGCGGCCGTGTAGAAGAGCAGCAGGACCCCGTCGGCCACCGTCGCCGGCAGGGAGCGCGCGGCGATCTGGACCCAGCCCTGCATTCCGCCGAGCATGGCGAGGTCGATCCCGATGGCGACAGCCGTCGCCAGCACCCAGACGACACCGCCCCAGGCCGAGGTGAGCCAGAGCCCGACGCCGGCGACGAGTTCGATCACCGCGAAGAAGACGATGGAGGCCTGCACGCCCGGGGGCATGTCCTCGAAACCGATGCCCTCGGCATTGGGGCCGCCGCAGATCACCATCCACTGCATCAGGCCGCGGCCGATGACGAGCACGGCCAGCGCGCGCATGAAGATGCGGTAGATGCGGCTCCAGTCGATGCTCCGCTCCTCGGCATCGGCCTGGATCGGCGCGTCGCTGGCGGTGCGGAGCTTGGTGGCGCTCATCGGGGGATGACCGGCGGCACGAGCTCACCGTCTCCGAGCGGCGCGAAATGGGCCTCCACCATGGCCGGCGTCACCGCGTCGAGGGTCGCCGGGCTCCAGTGCGGGGCATTGTCCTTGTCGATGATGACGGCGCGCACGCCCTCGTAGAAGTCGTGGCCGCGGCAGATGCGCGAGACGATGCGGAATTCGGTGGTCATCGCCGCCTCGAAGTCGAGCGCGCGGCCGGCCCGCACCTGGGCGAGGGCGATCTTCATCGAGGTGGGCGACTTGGTCCTCATGGTCGCGAGGGTCTGGCCGCACCAGTCGTCGCCGGCCGCCGCAGCGGAAGCGAGGGCGGACATGACCTCCTCCACCGTGTCGAAGCGGAAGCAGGCGTCGATGGCGGCGCGGCGGGCGGTGACGCTCGCCGGCTGGGTGGCGACGTC
>LNFH01000191.1 GCA_001464235.1 Rhizobiales bacterium Ga0077556
GGTGCTCTATGCCGGCCGCATCGTGCTGGCGGTCGGCGCCGGCCTCTATTCGCCCGCCGCGGCCGGCGTTGCCATGATGGCGGTGCCGACGGCGCAGCGCGGCCGGGCGCTCGCCACCGTCTATTCCGGCCTGACGGTGTCGCAGGTGATCGGCATTCCAGCCGCGGGCTATATCGGCTTCACCATCGGCTGGCCCTGGCTGTTCATCGCCATCGCCGTCGTGGCGGTGCTGATGGCGGGCGCGCTGTGGCTGCGGGTGCCGGCGAAGATCGCCATCGCCCCGGCGACCCTCGGCGACCTCGCCCGGGCGATGACCGATCCGCGCCTCGCCCTCGCCGTGCTGGTGACCGTGACGGTGATGGGGGCCGCCTGGATCCCCTACACCTTCCTGTCGCCGATCATCGAGGAGAAGACCGGCGGCGGCCCGGGCCTCGTCGCCGCCCTGCTGATCGTCTACGGCTGCGGCTCGGTCGCCGGCAACGCGCTGGGCGGATTCCTGGTGGACCGGATCGGCGCCAACCGGACGCTGCTGATCGCCGCCTCGGGGCCACTCCCCCTGATGGCGGCGGTGACCTTCGTCGCCTGGGGTCCCTGGCTCGGCGGCGTCATCCTGTTCCTGTGGGGCATGCTGGGCTGGACCATCGGCGTGTCGCAGCAGGCGCGGCTGGTGGCGCTCGACCCGGCGCGCATGCAGGTGCTGCTGTCGCTCAACGCCGCCTGCATCTATGGCGGCGCGGCGCTGGGATCGAGCCTCGCCGGGGTCGCCAAGAGCCTCGGCGGCACGCCGGGGCTCGGCTTCGCGGCGGTCGGGCTCGGCCTCATCGGCCTCGCCCATCTCGCCCTGTCCCTGAAGCTCGGCGGCCGTCGGTATTACTGAGCCGGGGCCTCCGGCGCTCCGGTCACCGCCACGGCGAAGGCGTAGGAACGCGCCACCTCGGCGAGACGGTCGAAACGGCCGGCGGCGCCGCCGTGGCCCGCATCCATGTTGGTGACGAGCAGCACGGGATTGGCGTCGGTCTTCGTGGCGCGCAGCCGCGCCACCCATTTCGCCGGCTCCCAGTAGGTGACGCGCGGATCGGAGACGCCG
>LNFH01000192.1 GCA_001464235.1 Rhizobiales bacterium Ga0077556
GTCGAGGGCGAGGCGCGCTACCTCCTCAACACCAACTCACCGGGGTCGTCGAACCTGCCGTCGTCTCCCGACGGCCTGCGCAACCTGCCGCTCATCCACCAGTCCGGCGCGACGCTCGGGGTGGTGCACGACTTCGGTCGCCTGCAGCTCAGCCTGCGCGGCACCTTCGACCGCTACATCTACGACGATGCCGTCACCAATGCCGGCACGGTGCTGCCGCAGGGCGAGCGCAACTACAACGCGATGGGCGCGCGCCTGCGCGCCTCCTACGAACTGACGCCAGGGCTGCGGCCCTTCGTCGAGGCCGCCATCGACCAGCGCCGCTTCGACCAGCGGGTCTCGACGGGCGGCACGTTGCAGGGCTCCACCGCGACCACCTACCGGGCCGGCACCACCTTCGAACTGACCCGCCTCATCACCGGCGAGATCTCCGCCGGCTACCTCGTCCGCGACAATCTCGAGCCGACCTTCGGCGACATCGCCGTCCCGGTCTTCGACGCCTCGCTGGTCTGGACCGCCACCGCCCTCACCACGGTGCGGTTCTCCGCGAAGTCGCTGATCGACGAGAGCTTCACCACTGGCGCCTCGGGGATCGAGCGCCGGGACGTCTCGCTGGAGCTCGAGCATGCCTTCCGCCGCTGGCTCTCGGGCACGGCGAAGTTCGCCTATGGACGCGACACCTACCGTGGCACATCGCGCGTCGACCAGCGCACCGTCGCCTCCGTCGGGCTGATCTACCGCGCCTCGCGCAACCTGCAGATCCGCGGCGAGCTACGCCGCGAGACGCTGCAGTCGAACGATGCCGGACAGAGCTATTCGGCCAACGTGGTGCTGTTCGGGCTCAGGCTGCAGCGTTGAGAGCCACGCCTTCGGCATCCTGCAGGACCGAAGTGCGTCCTTCGAGGCTCGGGCTTTGCCCTCGCACCTCAGGATGAGGAGGGTCGTGATCTGCATCCGTGTCGGCTGAGACGCGCCCGACACGAATCGTTAACCCGAGGCGCCGGACACGATCCCCCTCATCCTGAGGTGCGAGCCCCGGCGATGCGGCAGCATCGTCCGGCAGCGAGCCTCGAAGGACGCACTTCGCAGATGCTGGACGCTCACCCCTTCAGGCGCGCGATTTCCTGCCGCAGCGGCCCCGAAAGGTCGTCCCGGCGCAGCGCATAGGCGAGGTTGGCGGTCAGGAATCCGAGCTTGGTGCCGGTGTCGTGGATCTCGCCGTCGAAGGTGAAGCCGAAGAAGGGCTGCTCGCCCTTCAGCTTCAGCATGCCATCGGTGAGCTGGATCTCGCCGCCGGCGCCGCGCTCCTGCGTCTCCAGGATGCGGAAGATCTCGGGCTGCAGGATGTAGCGCCCGGAAATGGCGACGTTGGACGGCGCCGTTCCCTTCGGCGGCTTCTCGACCATCTCGCCGATCTCGTAGGCGCCGCCGGCGGCCGCCTTGCCCTTGCCGATGATGCCGTACTGGTGGGTCTCGCTGTCGGGGACCTCGTAGCCCGCGACGAAATTGCCGCCGGTCTCGTTGTAGGCCTCGATCATGGCGGCGATGCAGCCCTTCGCGCCCGGCCTCGCCAGGTGCAGCATGTCGGGCAGCAGCAGCGCGAAGGGCTCGTCGCCGACGATGTCGCGGGCGCACCAGACCGCGTGGCCGAGGCCGAGCGGCTCCTGCTGGCGGGTGAACGAGGTGGCGCCGGCCGCCGGCAGGTCGCGCTTGAGCTCGTCCAGCGCCGCCGTCTTCGACCGCGCCGCGAGCGTCGTGTCGAGTTCGAAGGACTTGTCGAAATGGTCCTCGATCACCTGCTTGTTGCGGCCGGTGACGAAGACGAAATGCTCGATGCCCGCCTCGCGCGCCTCGTCGACCACGTGCTGGATCACCGGCCGGTCGACGACGGTGAGCATTTCCTTCGGGATCGCCTTGGTGGCGGGGAGAAAGCGCGTGCCGAGCCCGGCGACGGGAAACACAGCCTTGCGGATGCGACGGACCATGAAGGAAAACCTCGAAGAGGACGAAGACGCGGCAAAGACCTAAATCAGCAATGCTGAACGCAGGGTGAGTGCCGCAGTTCCCTGAAACCGTTGCGACGCACCGGCCGCCGCACCGTCATTTGTCGATGGCCGGCGCCGCGAGCTGCGGCGGCGCGTCGCGGAAGGCATTGAACACCATGTCCGGGGCGGAGGTGTTGTGGCGCGAGGCGACGAGGCGACCGGCCCAGAGGTCGGTGGCGTTCGCCCGGCGGAACGGCATGATGGGCTCTTCCCGCCAGCCCGGCGCATCCTTCTCGCGCACGGCGATGCGGGCGACGTCGGCGTTGAACTCGGTGACGTACATGGAGCGCAGCGCCGCGAAGGGGCCGCCCGCGATCGGGCGGGCGAAGGCGACGTCGAGGCCGATCATCTCCTGGTTCAGCGTCGAGAGCCGCACCGTGGCGCTGTTGCCGTCCGGATAGGTCAGGGTGAAGGTCTTGGTCGCCGGGTCGAAGGCGACGTCGCTGATCTTCACGATGGGCCGGCCTTCCACCACCACCGGCCCGATGAGGAAGGACGAGCCGTAGGCGGTCCACCGGAGGTTGGAGGGCGGCAGCGGCCGGGCGCGCCAGTAGCCGTCGGTCGGATAGAGGACCAGCACCTCCTCCGCCCGGTCGCGGAACCGGTACCAGATCTGCAGGAGATGGATGTTGCGCTCCGTGCGCTCGCCGATCCGCACCGTGGTGTCCGAGGGGCGCCAGAAGCCCTGCTCGCGATAACCGACCACCTGCCACTCCACCGTCTCGTAGAGCGTGATGCGCTGGGGCATCGGCTGGGCGAGCGCCTCCTCCTTCATCGGACAGGCGGTCCAGTCGGGCGCGAAGCGGTCGACGGCGAGCGAGCCGATATAGGCGGGGTGGGCGGCCTCGATGCGGAAGGCGCGCACCTGCGGATTCGTCAGGTTCAGCGTGACGTTGTCCTTCTCGGCGCAGAGCACCGGCTCGGAGGCATTCGTCACCTCCACCGGCAGGCCGTCGAGGGAGGCGGCATGGGCGGCGGCGCTCAGGAGGAGCGCGGCCGCGACGAGGGCGAGACGCATCGATCAGTCCTTCGCGAGCACCGCATAGACATCGCCGGAATTGGCGGCGTGGGGAAGCCCCGCCAGATGGGCGGTCATCGTCGCCCGGTCGACGAAGCGGCCGAAGGTGAGGCTCTGGCTCTCCCCGAGCGCCACGTCGAAGCCGTAGTCGCCGAGCCCCGCCAGCCTGTCCAGACACTCGAAGGCCACCTCGCGCTGGATGGTGGTGAACTCGAAGGAGAGGGCAGGAAGCGGTTGCGACAGGCCCTCCAGCACGTCGGCCTCGAACCCTTCGACGTCGATCTTGGCGAAGTTCGGCACGCCGTAATCCGAGACCAGCCGGTCGAGGGTGAGGCAGGGAACGCTGATCTCGCGGTCCCAGACCTGGCCGTGCCAGCCCTCGGCCCCCGCGGCGGAGGCGACGAAGGCATGGGACGCGGTGCTGACCGTGGGGTTGGCGGTGTTGATCCTGAGCTTGAGTTCGCCCTCCGCGGCGCCGCAGGCGGCGCGGAGCAGCGTCACCCGCGGGTCACCCTCGAAGAGCTGGGCGATGACATCAGCCGGCCCCGGCTGCGGCTCCAGAGCCACCACCCGCGCGCCGAGGCGGCGGAAGCTCGCGACCCTGTCGCCCACATGGCTCCCGACGTCGAAGGCGAGGCCCCCCCCCGGCACGAAGCGGCGGTAGAGCGCGTCCATGGCGGCATTCTTGGCGGCGTCGCCGTGATAGGTCACGACGGACTTCGCCACGGCCACGGCCTCGGCGATGCGCTGGTCGAGGGACATCATGACGCGCGCGCCCGGGCGATCTCGTCCGGCATGGCGAACTCCTCGGGTATGCCGCAGAAGCGGGTGGCGACGAAGAGCCGGCCGAGGCGCGGCGATGCCGTGACCACGGCGAAGGGCACGGCGATCAGGAAGCCTGCGGTCAGCGGCAGCGACCACAGCGCCGCGGCGGGCGAGGCGGCCCAGAGCAGGCCGAAGACCACCCAGCCGAAGGCCATCTGCGGCCAGAACGCGTCCCACGCCTCGCGCCAGGTCAGCGCCATGGCGTCGCGCTGCTGGCCGCCCCAGACCACCGACTTGCCGAAGGCGAGGCCGATCATGAACACGGTGATGCGGAACGAGGTCAGCGCGCCGAGGAGGAAGGAGAAGACGAGCTCGGTCGCCGCCGCGACGAGGAACCTCAACCGGCCGCCGTAGCGTGCCGCGCCGCCCTCACTCATCAGCACGTCGGCGAAGCCGGCGATCTTCGGCATCAGATACATCAGGAAGAAGAGGACGTAGACCGTCGCGGCAAAGCCGACCGGGAACGCCTCGCGGCTCGGCCCGTGCCAGGCGAGGAAGGGCGAGAGCGCGATCATCAGCGTCCAGGCCGGCACGCCGACGAACATCAGGATGGCCCAGACCAGCTGGAACCGGCTGATCGGCCTCAGGCCCGGCTGATCCAAGAGCTTCACGTACTGCATGTTGCCCTGGCACCAGCGCACGTCGCGGCGGGAGAATTCGAGGATGGTCGGCGGGTTCTCCTCCCAGGAGCCCTCCTCCACCGGCAGCACGCGCACCTCGTAGCCGGCGCGGCGCATGAAGGTCGCCTCCACCTGGTCGTGCGAGAGGATGTGGCCGCCGAGGGGCGGGGCACCGCCGAGCACCGGCAGGTGGCACTCCTCCATGAAGGGGCGGATGCGCACCAGCGCGTTGTGCCCCCAGAACGGGCCGCAATCGCCCACCCACCAGGCCTGCCCCATCGTGTAGGCGCGCATGCCCTGGCGCATGCCGAACTGGAAGATGCGGGCGAAGGCCGAGGAGGAGGGCATGCCCACCACCAGGCTCTGCAGGATGCCGATGCGCGGATGGGCCTGCATCATGCGCACATGCTTCACGATGGTGGCGCCCGCCATCAGGCTGTCGGCATCGAGCGGCAGCATCAGCTCGTAGCGCGAGCCCCAGCGGTCGAGGAAGTCGCGCACGTTGCCGGCCTTGAAGCCGGCATTGTCGGTGCGGCGGCGATAGACCACCCGCCCCTCTCCGGCGCGGGCCGCGAAGGCGGCGGCCGCCTTCTCCTCGCGCTCGGCGATCTCCGGCCGGTTGCTGTCGGAGAGGATGAAATAATCGAACTGGCTGCCCTCGCCGGTGGCGTCGATGCTGTCCTTGACGATGGCGAGGCGGGCGATGGCCCGTTCCGGGTCCTCGTTGCGCAGCGTCATGAACACGGCGGTGCGGATGGCGAGGGGTGTCGGCACGTTGCCGGCGACCGCGAAGGGCGCGACCTCCGCCATGGCGTTGCCGTCCCGGTGCAGCAGCCAGAGGCCGAGCACCGCGTTCCAGAAGCCGAGAACCGTCCAGGGCGTGGCGATGGCGAAGGCGAGCGCCAGCACCACGTCGACCGGCGTCCAGCCGCCCGTGCCGAGGACGGACCAGGCCGCCCCGTTGAGCAGAAGCCAGGTGACGACGTTCAGCGCCAGCACGATGAGACGGCGCCGGCGCAATTCTGCCGTGGACTGGACACCCGTCGGCGTCGTAGAGCCCTGCTGCGAGACGGTGCCGCCGGTCGTTGCCGGAAACGGCGAGAGATCAGTCATCGATGGCCTCCGTCGCCCGGAGCGGGCGGCGAAACGGGAGAAGCATATGGCGGCGACCGCCCGAGCCCTCTGGTACGTCTCGCGCCGGACGGTAGACCTGCGCGACACAACGCTGGATGAACGCGGACCGGCCGACGCCGAAATTCGCATGATCTATAGCGGTGTCAGCCGCGGCACGGAAAGGCTCGTCTTCAACGGCCTCGTCGCAGCCCCCGAGCGCGACCGGATGCGCTGTCCGCTGCAGGAGGGCGACTTCCCCTTCCCGGTGAAATACGGCTACTGCGCCGTCGGCGAGGTGGAGGCCGGCCCGGACCATCTCGTCGGCCGCACCGTGTTCACGCTCGGCCCCCACCAGACCCGCTTCCTCGCGCCTACCGACCGGGTCTCCGTGGTGCCGCTCCCGGCCGGCGTGCCGGCGCGGCGGGCGATCCTCGCCGCCAACATGGAGACGGCGCTGAACGCCGTCTGGGATTCGGGCGTCGGCCCCGGCGACCGCGTCGTGGTGGTCGGCGGCGGCGTGCTCGGCCTGCTCGTCACCTTCATCGTCTCGCAGATCCCCGGCGCCGAGGTGACCCTCGTCGACCTTGAGCCCTCCCGCCGCGACTTCGCGAAACTGTTCGGCGTGAAGTTCCAGAAGCCGCTGGACGGCCCGGCCGACTGCGACGTCGCTTTCCATGCCTCCGCCACGTCCGCGGGCCTCGCCTGCGCCCTCGCCTGCTGCGGCGACGAGGCGACCGTCGTCGAGCTCTCCTGGTTCGGTGACCAGGACCCCGCCGTGCCGCTCGGCGCCGGCTTCCATTCGAAGCGCCTGAAGCTGATCTCCTCGCAGGTCGGCATGGTCGCGACATCCAGGCGCCCGCGCTGGTCATATGCGAGACGGCTCGAAAAGGCCCTCAGCCTCCTCGCCGACGAACGCCTCGACCAGCTCATCACCGCCGAGGTGGCCTTCGCCGACCTGCCCGCTGCCCTGCCGAAGATCCTCGAACCCGGGGCGCAGGGCCTGATGACCGCGGTGCGGTATGGCTGATCAGGCCGCGGACCGGGAGATCGTCCCGCCACTCGTTCCGGAACTGGTGGTGGCGGATCTCGACCGCAGCCTCGCCTTCTGGCTCGACGTCATGGGGTTTCGCATCCGCTACCAGCGCCCCGAGCACCGCTTCGCCTATCTGATGCGCGCCAGCGCCCACGTCATGCTGGTCGAGAAGCGCTCGCCCGATCATCCCCGCGGCGAGACCTGGACGGGCGGCGCCCTCGAACCGCCCTTCGGCCGCGGCATCAACTTTCAGATCCAGGTGGACGACGTCGGTCCGGCGCTCGCCCTCCTCGCGGAGAAGAACTGGCCGCTTTTCCGTGAGCCGAGGGACGCCTGGTATCGTAAGGGTGATGTCGAGGTGGGCCAGCGCGAAGTGATGTTCCAGGATCCGGACGGCTACCTCATTCGTTTCGGTCAGTTCCTGGGCCAACGCCCACTCTCCGCCTGACAGTCTTGGAGACCTCCATGTATTCCGTCGAAGTCCGCGACCGCATCATGATCGCCCACTCCCTGCCCGATCCCTTCTTCGGGCCGGCCCAGGGCAAGCACGGCGCGAGCTTCGTCATCGACGTCGCCTTCTTCCGCGAGACGCTGACCGCCCAGAACGTCGTCGTCGACATCGGCGCGGCGCTCGAGGTGCTCGGCAAGACGCTGAAGCGGCTCGCCTACCAGGACCTCGACACGCTCCCCGAATTCGCCGGCCAGCTGACGACCACCGAATTCCTCTGCAAATACGTCTTCGACCGCATGTCCGAGGCCGCCGCATCCGGCGCGCTCGGCGCGGATGCCTCCGGCCTCGCGAAGATCCGCGTCACGCTCCACGAGCATGATCTCGCCCGCGCCACCTTCGAGGCGCCGCTTGCCCGGCGGGCCTGATCCCGTGCGGCCCGGCGGGCGCCTTCCATGACGCGGGCGGTCTTCGCCATCCCCGGCGACATCGCGACCCCGACCGGCGGCTACCGCTATGACCGGGAGGTGCTGGCCCGCGCCGGCGCCAGCGGCATCGACCTCGTCCATCTCGCCCTGCCCGGCAGCTATCCCAGCCCCTCGGCGGACGACCTCCTGCGCACGGCCGGTGCCCTCGTCTCGCTGCCCGCCGACGACGTCCTGCTCATCGACGGCCTCGCCTACGGCGCCCTCCCCGAGAGCATCTGCCTCTCGATCAAGAGCCCGATCGTCGCCCTGGTCCACCATCCGCTGGCGCTGGAGAGCGGCATTCCGCCCGAGGCAGCCGCGCGGCTCCGCACCAGCGAGCGCACGGCCCTCTCCCACGCACGTGCGGTCGTCGTCACCAGCCGCTCCACCGCCCGCATCCTCGCCGAGGACTACGACGTCGCGCCCGACCGCATCACGGTGGCGGAACCGGGCACCGAACCGGTCCCCCGCGCCGGCGGATCGGGCGAGCCGGCCCCCGTCATCCTGGCGGTCGGCGCGCTCTCGCCGCGCAAGGGCTACGACGTCCTCGTCGAGGCGCTCGCCCGGCTCGGCGGCGAGGCCTGGCGGCTCGTGATCGCCGGCGCCCGCGACCGCAGCCCCGACACCGACGCCGCCCTGCAGGCGGCGATCGGGCGCCACGGGCTCGCCCGCCGGATCACCCTCACCGGCGCCGTCAGCGACGCCGAACTCGACCGGCTCTACGACGGCGCCGACCTCTTCGTCCTGCCCTCGCGCTACGAGGGCTACGGCATGGTGCTGGGCGAGGCCATGGCGCGCGGCCTGCCCATCGTCACCACGACGGGCGGAGCCGCCGCCGAGACCGTGCCGGAAGGCGCCGCCATCAAGGTGCCGCCGGGAGACGCGGCGGCGCTCGCCGCCGGCCTCTCGCGCCTCATCGCCAGCCGCCGGCTGCGCGCCGACTTCGCCGACCGGGCCCATGCGGCGGGCCAGGCCCTGCCGGGTTGGGACGACACCGCCCGCATCGTCGCCGGCGTCGTCGTCCGCGCCGGCACCGGCCCGAGCCATCCCGCGACCCATGAGGGATCCTGCCCATGAGCTTCTCCCCGGAATGGCTGGCGCTCCGCGAGCCGGCGGACCACGCCGCACGCTCTGCAAGCCTCATGGCCCGCCTCGGTCGACACTTCGCCGGACGGCAGCGCCTCAGCGTCGTCGACCTCGGCTGCGGCGCCGGCTCGAACCTGCGCGGCACCTTCGCAGCCCTGCCGGACGCGCAGGACTGGCGCCTCGTCGACTATGATCCGGCCCTCCTCGCCGCGGCACGCGAACGTCTCGCCGGCTGGGCCGACGAGGCGAGGGCCGAGGGTGACCGCCTCCTGCTGCGCAAGGACGGCAAGTCCCTCGCCGTCGCCTTCCACCAGGCCGATCTCAACCGCGACCTCGCAACCGCGCTCCCCGAGGGCGCGGACCTCGTCACCGCCGCAGCTCTGTTCGACCTCGTCTCGCCCGCCTGGATCGACGGCTTCGTCGCGGTTCTGGCTGCTCGCGGCCTGCCGCTCTACACGGTGCTCACCTATGACGGCACCGAGCGCTGGGACCCGGCCCATGCGGCGGATGATGCCATGCTGGCGGCCTTCCACGCCCATCAGGCCACCGACAAGGGCTTCGGCCCCGCCGCCGGCCCGCAGGCCACCGGGGCCATGGCGAAGGCCTTCGCCGCCGCCGGCTACGACGTCGCCCGCGCGCCGAGCCCCTGGGTGCTCGGCCCCGCCTTCGCCAGTCTCGCGCGCGAGCTGGTGACCGGCTTCGCCGGCGCCGTCAGGGAGACCGGCCGGGTCCCCGGCGCGGAGATCGACGCCTGGCTCGCCGCCCGCCTCACCGGTGTCACCTGCCATGTCGGCCACGAGGACCTCTTCGCCGTTCCGCGCTGACGCCCTGACGCACGAAAGCCCCGGTGCATGGCCGGGGCTTTCATCTGACGAGGCCTGGAGGAGAGCCCCGCAGATCGGGGGCCTGCGATCACTCGCAGACGCGGACGGTGCGGCGCTCCGGGCCGTAGGGGCCGTCGACCCAGCGGCGGGTCAGGTAGCAGTCGGAGGCGTAGGCGCGGGAGT
>LNFH01000193.1 GCA_001464235.1 Rhizobiales bacterium Ga0077556
GCAAGCGGGGAGAGGGGGCTACAGCCTCCCGCTTTGCCCGGCACGGTGGGGCTTGGCATGGCCGCCGAGGTCGGGTCGCGACGTCGAAGTCCCCTCTCCCCGCTTGCGGGGAGAGGGTAAGGGTGAGGGGCAGAAGTCCCGATAGAACCGCCGTGCTATCCTTCAGATCCGCACGATCTTCGCGTCGGCCGGCCATTCCAGGGTCTTCAGCGCCTGGGCGAGGTCCTCGATCAAATCGTCCGGGTCCTCGAGGCCGACGGAGAGGCGCAGCAGCCCGTCGGTGATGCCCATTTCGAGCTTCTCGGCGGGGGTGAACCGGTCGTGGGTCGTCGTCGGCGGGTGGGTGATGAGGCTCTTGGAATCGCCGAGATTGTTGGAAATCTTGATGATGTTCAGGGCGTTGGCGACGCGGAAGGCGCCGGCCTTGCCGCCCTCGACCTCGAAGGCGATCAGCGTCGAGCCGCCGCGCATCTGGCGCTGGGCGATCTCGTATTGCGGATGGTCCTTGCGGCCGGGATAGAGAACCTTGGTGATGCCCGGCAGCTCGGCCAGGGCATCGGCGATCTTGGCCGCGCTCGCCGTCTGGCGCTCGACGCGCAGGGGCAGGGTTTCGAGGCTCTTCAGCACGACCCAGGCGTTGAACGGGCTCATGGCCGGGCCGGTCTGGCGCAGGTACTGGTAGACGTTGTCCTGGATGAACTGCTTCGAGCCGAGGATGACGCCGCCGAGGCAGCGGCCCTGCCCGTCGATGTGCTTGGTGGTGGAGTAGACCACGCAGTCCGCGCCGAGCGCCAGCGGGCTCTGCATCATCGGCGTGGCGAAGACGTTGTCGACGGTGACCTTGATGCCGCTCTTCTTGGCGATCGCGACGATGGCGGCGATGTCGTAGACCTCGAGGGTCGGGTTGGTCGGACTCTCGAGGAAGAAGACCTTCGTATTCGGGCGGACCGCCGCCTCCCACTGGGCGAGGTCGGCACCGTCGACCAGGGTCGACTGCACGCCGAAGCGCGGCAGCAGCGTCTCGATGATGTAACGGCAGGAGCCGAACAGCGCCTTGCAGGCGACCACATGGTCGCCGGCCGAGAGTTGGCCGAACATCGCCGCGTTCACCGCCGCCATGCCCGTGGCGGTGGCCTTGGCGGCCTCGGCACCTTCGAGGAGGGCGATGCGGTCCTCGAACATCTGGACCGTCGGGTTGGAGAAGCGGGCATAGATGAAGCCGGGATCGGTGCCCTTGAAGCGGGCCTCCGCCTGCTCGGCGCTGTCGTAGACGTGGCCCTGGGTGAGGAAGAGGGCTTCCGACGTCTCGCCGAATTCGGAACGGAGCGTGCCGCCGTGGACGAGGCGGGTGGCCGGCCGCACGCGGGAGGGGTCAAAGGGCTTCTTCATCGCATCGCTCCTCGTGGCGCGGCGGCGGGACACTTGTCCCCCGAAAAAACAGAACCCGACCTGGCAAAAGCCGAGGCCGGGTTGATCCCGTGCGCCCGGCCTTT
>LNFH01000194.1 GCA_001464235.1 Rhizobiales bacterium Ga0077556
CTGCTGCTGGCCGGCGAGCGCACGCTGCCGCAGATCACCCATTCCTACGACGGCCTGAAGGCGCGCGGCGTCCGCGTCGTCCATGACTGGGCGGACGGCATCGACGCAACCGCGAAGACCGTCCGGCTGAGGGGCGGCACCAGCCTTCCCTACGACAAGCTCATCCTGTCACCGGGCATCGCCATCCGCTGGAACGCGATCGAGGGCTATGGCGAGGCGGCGGCCGAGGCCTTGCCCCATGCCTGGATCCCCGGCGCGGGCGAGCAGACGACCCTGCTCCGCCGGCAACTCGAGGCCCTGCCCGACGGCGGCGTCGTCGGCTTCGCCATTCCGCCCAACCCGTTCCGCTGCCCGCCCGGTCCCTACGAGCGCATCAGCATGGTCGCGAGCTACCTGAAGCGCCACAAGCCGCGCGCGAAGATCCTGGCGCTCGATGCCAAGGACGCCTTTTCCAAGCAGGGCCTCTTCCAGGACGCCTGGAACGAGCTCTATCCCGGCCTCATCGAATGGGTGCCGCTCAACAAGGACGGCAAGGTCACCAAGGTCGATGCGCGCGAGAAGGTCTTCGAGACCGAGCTCGGCACGCGCCACCGCGTCGACGTCGGCAACGTCATCCCGCCGCAGTCGGCGGCGAAGATCGCCATCGACGCGGGGCTGACCAACGAGACCGGCTGGGTGCCGGTCAACCCGCGGACCTTCGAGGCGACCCGCGCCCGCGACATCCACGTGATCGGCGACGCCATTGTCGGCCAGGTCATGCCGAAGTCGGGATACATCGCCAATTCCACGTCGAAGGTGGCGGTGGCGGCAGCCGTCGCCGCGCTGGAAGGACGGCCAGTCCCCGAGCCGACCGTTTATTTCAACACCTGCTACAGCCATGTCGGGCCGGAATACGGCATCTCCGTCGTCGGCGTGTTCCGCCCGGGCGAGAACGGCTTCATCGAGACCCCGAACGCGGGAGGGGTATCGCCGCGTGGCCCCCTCGCCGAACAGCGCGAGCAGCGCCGGCTCGAGGCGCTCTATGCCGACGCCTGGTACAGCGCGATCACGCAGGACGCCTTCTCGTGACGCAGGATCGCTCCGGCACGGGCCTCGACCGGCGCGCGGTGCTCGGCGCCGTGCTGACCCTCGTCGCCCTTCCCGCGGCCGGGCAGGCCGCCGACCTGAAGCCCGAGGTGGAGGCCGCCATCCGCGAGCAGGTCGGAGGCGCGGCGGCCACCGACGGCGGCATCGCCCTGCGCACGCCCGAGACGGCCGAGAACGGCGCCTTCGTGCCGGTGACCGTCAGCGTCCATTCCGCCATGGCCGGCGACGATCGCTGCCGTGCGATCCACCTCTTCGCGACGAACAATCCGACGCCGGGCATCGCCAGCTACAGTTTCGGTGCGGGCATCGCCCGCGCCGAAGTGAGCGTCCGCGTGAGGCTCGCCGAGGGCCAGACGATCCTCGCCTACGCCGTGATGGCGGACGGCTCGGTCCGCAGGACCGCGGCGCGCGTCGCCGTCACCACCGGCGGATGCCTGACGTGAGAGGTTTGCCATGACCACCCCGCGCATCCGCGTGCCGGCCAGCGTCAAGGCCGGTGAAGCTGTCGAGATCCGCACCCTCATCGACCACCCGATGGAGACCGGCCTGCGCCAGCAGACGGGACAGACGGTGCCGCGGCGCATGATCACGCGCTTCGAGGCCCATGCGGACGGCGAACCGCTCTTCGCCGCCGACTTCCGAAACGGGACGTCGGCCAATCCCTATGTCGCGTTCATCGCCCGCTTCACGAAAACCACCACCGTCACCTTCCTGTGGCGCGAGGAGGACGGCCGCGAGCATCGGGCGAGCCAGCGGGTGACGGTCGCCTAAGCCCGCCCGGCGGCGCTCACAGCACCCGCCCCGCGACGCGATGCACGAGGTTGTTGCAGTAGCCGCGGGGGTTCCAGGGGGCGTCGTCGAGCGGCTGGACGTTGCCCGCCACGTCCCGCGCCTGCGCCATGAGCACAACGGGGCCGGGGGGCAGGCTGACCGCTGCGGAGAACCGGCGCCAGGCGTAGGGGCCCACCGCATCGGCGAGCTGCGCGGACGTCCAGGTGACCCCGCCGTCGGCGGAGACCCGCACCCCCGAGACCGGCGTCGCGCCGCTCCAGGCCCAGCCCTCGACCGCCAGCGCCTCGTCCCGGGACGCGAGGAACCCCGCGGCGGGGCGGGTGATCAGCGACTTCACCGGCATGTCGGTGATCACCGCGAAGGTGGCGGCGTCGAAAGCCTCTCCCGGCCCGACCGGCTGCACCGGCAGCCGGTAGTCGGTGCCGGTCATCTTCTCGCCGTCGTGCTCGCGGTCGCGGATGTCGAGGCGATCGAGCCACTTCTGCCAGGCCGATCCCGGATAGCCCGGGACGACGACCCTGAGCGGCCCGCCGTGGAGCCGCGGCAGCGGCGCATCGTTCATGGCGAAGGCCACGAGCGTCTCGGGGGCGAGGGCCTTGGCGATGGGAATGCCGCGCGACAGCGCCGGACGGTCCGGGCTCGTGAGGCTGCGGTCGGGACTGTGGTGGCCCGTATAGACGGCGGAGGGCTTCACCCCGGCTCTCGCCAGCAGGTCGCCCATCCTGACGCCGGTCCACCGCGCGCAGCCAACCGCCCCGTCGCGCCACTGCGCGCCCGAGACGGGCGGGTCCAGGAAGGCGCGGCCGTTGCCGGCACATTCCAGCACGGCGGTGATCGTCACGACGGGGAAGGACTCCATCAGCTCCGCGACGCTGAGCGACAGCGGCCGCTCGACCTCCCCCGTGACGGCGAGGCGCCATGCCCCGGCATCGGCCGCCGCGGGCATGTCGCCGTTGTTGCGGACGAAGAAGGCCTCGGCCGGGGTGAGCATCGGATCGAGCGCGTCGGCCAGAGGCTCGCCGTTGACGGCGTCGTCGTCGAGCCCGCGAAGGCGCGTCTTGGCGGCCAGGGCGGTGTCGGTCGACGAATGCGGCATGCAGGAGGGCCTCGGTCACGGGAGCAGGGCCAACCCTAGCGGGCGAGGCGCGACGCGACCAGCGCGGCGGGGCGACCGGAGGAGTGTCTTTTGTCGCAACCGCGTCTCGGGAGAGGAAGTTTCTCCATTTTGCCCGTTCACGGGAAGGGGATAATCGCTACCGATCGTTCGCTATGACGAACGAAGATCCGTCGCGCGCACGGTCGCAGGCGGTCTTGAGGCGCATTTTCTGCGTTCACGTAGATCGAAAAGTCACTGCGCCTCCCACGACCGTTCTTTTTAGAGGATGATTTTATTGACGCCCGCGGATCGCCGGGGCATAGTGCGGTCATGGTTGGTCGATCCCTCGACCCGTCATCGCGGCATTTGATGGAGCAGCTTGCACCGCGTCACCAAGGGCTAAAGCGCCACGAAGGACATTCGTGGGCTCCCTCTCAAGGAGTTGGTCCGATGAATTCCATCGCTGCTGGAGCCTCCCCTCCGGCGATTTCCTCCCAAACTGGACCCTGCCGCCTGGCGGGCGATCGGGAGAGCTGTTGTCGTCGGTTCTGACGCGACCGTCTGTCTTGCTCGCCATCCCCTCCCAAGGAGACGCCGGCCCGCCCGGCGGCAGATTTTCCATGTCCAGATCCTCCAGCTATCCGCCTCTCCGCTCGGACGTCACGCTGATCGAACTCGGCGACGACGCCGTCGGCCTCGCCGTCCGTGAAGGCTCGGGGTACCGCTTCTTCGCCGCCGTCCCGACGCTCTCGGTCATCGACAGCCAGCTCTTCGCCTCGCTGAAGGCGCTACGCCTGGCCGCAGCCGAGAGGCACGGCGCCGGCCGCCGCGGCCGTTCGGGCGCGACGCGAGGCCGCGCGCTCGCCGCCTGAGCCATTCCCCCACCAGCGGCGGCCACCGGCCGCTCCTTGTTCAGGATCTCCCATGTCCACCGCATTCCAGACGTCGGCGGTCGCAACCGCCGGGGCGCCGGCGAGGCTGTCGCCATGAACGCCCTCACACCCTTTGCAGGAGCCCTCCCCCTCGCCGCGGAGGCCGCGTCGCGGCCGCCGCTCGGAGGCGCCGCGATCCGCTTCGAGGCGGTCTCCAAGCGTTTCCCGGCCAGTCGCGCTGCGACCGAGGTCACCGCCCTCGACGACGTCACGCTCGACGTCGCGCCGGGATCCATCACCGGGATCATCGGCCGGTCCGGCGCCGGCAAGTCGACGCTGCTGCGCACGATCAACGGCCTCGATCGCCCGAGCGGCGGAAAGGTCCTCGTCGACGGCACCGACGTCGGCCTGCTCGATTCGGCCGGCCTTCGGGCCCTGCGGCGGGAGATCGGCATGATCTTCCAGCATTTCGCGTTGCTGTCGTCACGCACGGTGTTCGACAACATCGCGCTTCCACTGGAACTCGCGGGCACGCCGCGGGCTGAGATCGCCAGCCGTGTCGACGAGCTCATCGACCTCGTCGGGCTCGCCGACAAGCGCGGCCGCTACCCGGCCGAACTCTCGGGCGGGCAGAAGCAGCGCGTCGGCATCGCCCGGGCGCTGGCGACGCGGCCGCGGGTGCTGCTCTCGGACGAGGCGACGTCGGCGCTCGACCCGGAGACGACGCGCTCCATTCTCGCGCTCCTGAAGCGCATCAACGCCGTCACCGGCGTCACCGTCGTGCTGATCACCCACGAGATGCACGTCATCAAGGAAATCTGCGACCGCGTCGCCGTCATCGAGGCCGGTCGCATCATCGAGACCGGCGACGTCTACGAGGTCTTCGCCCGGCCCCGCGCCGAGACGACCCGAAGCTTCGTCGCATCCGTGACCGGCGCGGCCCTTCCCGAAGCCTTCGCCGCGCGGCTGACGCCGCATCGGCAAGGGGCCCGGCAGACCGTGCTCCGCATCGTCTTCACCGGCGACAACGCGACGGCACCCGTCATCTCGCGGCTGTCGCGCTCCCTCGACGTCGACGTCACGGTCATCGCCGGACAGGTCGACGCCATCGGCGGCAGGCCCTTCGGCAATCTCACCGTGGCCGTGCCGGCCCGGCAGGACGTGGTCGAGGCCGTCGTCGCGCTGGTGACCAGCCACGGCCTGCAAGCGGAGGTCCTCGGCCATGTCGCCTGAGATCGTCAGACTGATGCTCGAGGCCCTCGGCCAGACCCTCTACATGGTGGCCGCGGCGGGCCTCACCGGCACGGCGCTGGGCCTCCCCCTCGGCGTGTTCCTCGCGACCTCCGGGCGCGGCGAGCTGTTCCAGGCCGTGGCGCTCAACCGCGCACTGGGCCTCGTGGTCAACGCCACGCGCTCGACGCCCTTCATCATCCTGGTGGTGGCGATCATCCCGTTCACGCGGCTGGTCGCCGGCACCTCCATCGGCACCACGGCGGCCATCGTGCCGCTGACCGTGGCGGCGACGCCCTTCATCGCCCGCATCATCGAGGCGGCGATCCGCGAGGTGGATCCCGGCCTCATCGAAGCCTCGCGGGCCATGGGTGCGACGCCCCTGCAGATCGTCCGCAAGGTGCTGCTGCCCGAGGCCCTGCCGGCCATCGTCCTCGGCCTCACGCTCACCGCCGTCAGCCTCATCGGCTACTCGGCCATGGTCGGCGCCGTCGGCGGCGGCGGGCTCGGCGACCTCGGCATCCGCTTCGGCTACCAGCGCTTCATGCCCGAGGTCATGGCGGCCGTCGTCCTCGTCCTCATCGCCCTCGTCCAGGCCGTGCAGAGCCTCGGCGACCGGATCGCCCGGCGCGTCAACAAGCGCCTGCGCGACGCCTGATCCCTTCCTTGCTCATCCCTCCTCCCTTGAAAGGACTTGCCATGACCACGTTCATCGACCGCCGCGCGCTTCTCGTCGGCACTGCCACCGGGCTCATCGCGGCCCCTGCCCTGGTCCGCGCCCAGGCCCGCACGCCCCTGCGCGTCGGCGTCACCGCCGGCCCGCATGCCCAGATCCTCGAGGCGGTGAAGCCGGTGGCGGCGGCCCGAGGCCTCGACCTGAGGATCGTCGAGTTCTCCGACTACATCCTGCCGAATGCGGCGCTCGCCGGCGGCGACCTCGACGTCAATTCCTACCAGCACAAGCCCTTCCTCGATCAGCAGAATGCCGACCGGAAGTACGGCCTCGTCGGCGTCGGCTTCACCGTCAATTTCCCGATCGGCGTCTATTCGAAGAAACACAAGACCTTCGCCGAGGTGCCGGCCGGCGGGCAGGTGTCGATCCCGAACGATCCGACCAACGGCGCCCGCGCGCTGCTGCTCTTCCAGGACAAGGGGGTCATCAAGCTGAAGGACGGCGTCGGCCTAAAGCCCACGGTCGCCGACATCGTCCAGAACGAGAAGCGCCTGCGCTTCATCGAGCTGGAGGCAGCGCAGACCGCCCGCTCCCTCGACGACGTGGCGGCCGCCGTCATCAACACCAACTACGCACTCTCCGTCGGGCTCAATCCGGGCCGTGACGCCATCCTGCGCGAGGATCCCAAGGGGCCCTACGTCAACCTCATCGCCGTGCGCGAGGCCGACAAGGACAAGCCCTGGGTGAAGCCCTTCGTCGAGAGCTACCAGTCGGCGGACGTGAAGGCCTTCATCGACCGGACCTTCCAGGGCTCGGTGCTGCCGTCCTGGTGATGGAACGGCCTTCGCGGCCGAGAGGTCGCGGAGGCCGCCCCCTCGCGAACCGGGGCCGGACCGGCCCGCGCGTGTTTCGGGCGGCGCGTCCCGACGCCGCGACGGCCGCGGCCCGTTCACGGCCAGGGGATCTGCGGGCCTGCCGCGCAAACAGCGACGAGGCCTACTTCGGCTCCAGCAGCGGCACGATGGATCCGCGCGCCCCGAACCAGCCTTCGGCGATTTCGCAGCGCATCTGGGGCGGCAGGGCTCGCATGATGTTGCGCCCCGCTAGAAGAGCGATCGCCATCTGATCGATCTGCGGCTGCTGGAACCCGCCGTCCGGGCGCGCGATGTGGGGGAAGGCCGCCTGGAGCGCCCGGATCTGATCGATCCGCAGCTTCATGTTGCACACCTCGCCGGCCGCCTGGGCGAGCCCGAACTGGGCCAGATGGTTTTCCAGAACCTCGCTCGAGTGGACCAGCGCCTGGGCGAAGGGCCCGAAGGCCGTCGCCATGACGAGTGCCAGAACATACCGCCTCATGGCCGACTCCGTGCCCACTGTCGCAACGCGACGACCGGCGTCGCATTTATTGCTCTGTGAGCAGATTAAGGCTGGTGGTTCGTGATGCAAGGGCCGCGAGGCGTCGCACACCCATGGCGGACGGCATGCTGTCCAGTGAGCGGGTCCGCCGGCGCCTGACCGCTCACGCCAGCACGTCGAGGACGGGGATCGCCCCTGCGACGGCCCCCGTCGCATCCGGGGCCGACAAGTCCTCCACGGCGCGGGTCATGGAACGGCTGACCTTCTCGATCTCCCCGATCTCGGCCGGATCGGAGTTCTCCTGCCGCAGGCGGCGCGCCGCCTCCTGGAGAAGCTGGCGGGCCTGGCGCGCCGCGTCCTTGAACTGCTCGATCTCCTCGCGCTCGGCCTGGCTCTTCGCGCCGCGGGAGGCGATGTCCTGTGCCGCCGCGCGATAGGCGTCGGCGGCCTGCTGGCGCTGCTCCTCGGCGCTCGGCGGCGGGCCCTCGCCGGGCGGCGCATTCGCCGTCGGCCCGACGGAACCGACGGCGGCTGTCTCGGCTCCAGGAGCGCTCTCGGCCGAGGTGGCCTCCGCCGGCACGTCCGCCGCGCCCGCTGCACCATAGGCGCGGGCCGCCTCCCGAATGTCCTGGGCGATCTGCTTCGCCTGCCGTGCCATGGCCTTGGGGTCGCCCGCGAACATCCGGAGCATCTGCAGCCGGGCCTTGGCCTGGTCGAGCTTCTGCTTTGCCGCCGCCTTGCGCTCGGTGACCATCGAACGGGTTGCCTGCTGGAGCTGCGCCAGCGTCTCCTCGGCAGTGCCCTGCTTCGCCCGCGCCTCGGGGGAGAGCTGCACCGTGTCCGCCATGGCGCGGATGGCGTTCGCCGGCCCGGCGGACCCGGAGACCGCGAATGGCGGCCGTTCCGCCGCGAGCACCGCGGCCAGTCCGGAGGGGACCGAGAGGGCAGACGCGGCGCTGGACAGACGGGTCATGGAATTGGCATGCGGCAAGACGGATCGGCCGCATCAGACTCCGTTAACCCTAACGAACCGTTACAATCGGGTTCTGCGCCCTCGCGCGGCGACCGCCTTTCCCTCTTCGTCGCCGCGTGTAACGAATGCCCCGAGCCCGCCGTATCACTGCCCAAAGGTCCAACGTTGAAAGACCGGAACGACGACTGGAATGCCTGGATGCGGGCGGGGCTCGCCGGCGACGAAGGCGCCTATGCGCGCCTTCTGCGCGAGCTCACGCCCTTCCTGCGCACCCTCGCCCGCTCCGGCCTCGCCCGGGCCGGACGCTCGACCGCCGAAGCGGAGGACATCGTGCAGGACGTGCTCATCGCGATCCACACCCGCCGCAGCAGCTGGATCCCCACCGAGCCGCTGGTGCCGTGGGTGCGCGCCATCCTGAAGCACAAGCTGATCGACTTCCTGCGCCGCCGCGGCACGGTGGGGCATATCGACATCGACTCCTTCGCCGAGGTGATCGCCGCGCCGACGGAGGAACCCGGCATCGCCACCCGTGATGTCGTCAAGCTCGCCGAGAACCTGCCGTCCGGCCAGAAAGCGGTGATCCGCGCCATGTTCGTCGACGGCCACAACACCCAGGAGACCGCGACCGCGCTGAAGATGAGCGAGGGCGCCGTCCGCGTTTCCCTTCACCGGGGCCTAGCCGGCCTCGCAAAGATGCTCCGCGGGAGCATATGAGAGCCATGAAGACCGACGATCTCATCTCCGCCCTGTCACGGGACGCCAGGCGCACCGGCCCCAGCGTGCACGGCCGTCTCGCCCTCGCGCTCGGGGTCGGCGCCGTGGCGGCCTTCGCGCTGCTCGTCGCGACCATCGGCATCCGGCCCGACATCGCCGCCGCCAGCCGCACCATGCTCTTCGACCTGAAGATCCTGCTCGTCGCCACCCTGGCGGTTGCAGCCGTCGCCCTCGTCAGGGCAGCCGCGCGTCCCGAGGCGGACCTGCCGAAAGCGGTGCTCCTCGTGCCGGCCCTTCTGGTGCTGTTCGGCATCGGCCACGAAGTCGCGACCCAGCTTCCCGCCGCTCTTCCCATGCGCCTCGTGGGCAAGAACTGGGGCGTTTGCCTGGTCGCCATTCCGCTGCTCGGCGCCCTCCCGCTCGCCGCCATCCTCACCGCCATGTCGGCGGCCGCCCCACGCAACGCCACGCTGGCGGGCGCCCTGTCGGGCCTCGCCGCCGGCGCCATCGCCGCGACCTTCTACGGCCTGCACTGCACCGACGATTCGCCGCTCTTCGTCGCCACCTGGTATTCCATCGCCATTGCCATGCTCGCCGCCGCCGGCGCCGCCATCGGGCGCCGCGTGCTCGCCTGGTGAGGCTTCAGGCGGCGCTCAGGCCCGGAGCGGCGACTCCGTCACGCCAGGCGTGGAGCGCGCCGCGTTCGGCATCCGTCAGGTCGACCACCGACAGCGGCATGTCCAGCAGCATGAGCGCCTCGCCCGCCGCGTCGGTGACGGCGAGGGCCGTCCGTGCTTCCCCGTCGAGCACGAAGGGGAAGGTGCCCACCGGCAGGACCTGCGTGAAGGACGGCGCGAGCGCCGGGCCGTTGCCGCGCGGCTGATAGCGCCAGGTCCAGGTCGTCTTGTCCTGGCTCTCGACGCCGTGGAGGTCGACCGGAACGGGCTGCAGCAGGCGCCCCGAGAGACCGCGGAAGCGGGCGTTCGGGTCCGCCTGGCCACGCAGCGCCTGGCCGAGCAGCACGAGGCCGCCGCCGCCGAACAGCGCGATGAACAGCCCGGCCGTGGCGACCCGGTTCCAGTACATGTCGAGCGCGATGTCGCTCGCCACGCGCGAGGGGTTGCCCTTCTGCTGCATCAGCCGCACCGACCGCGACCCGACGTGGAGTTCGAAGAAGCCGATGTGGCTCTCCTCGCGCACGACGCCGGACGGTCCGCGGCGGTCGTAGGTGATGTCGCAGAAGTGCAGGACCAGCTTCCCCTTGCAACGGCCGCTGACGAACCGCGCCTGCGTGGCGGGTTCGGCATTGCCGACCAGCGGCCAGTCGGCGACGAGGCCGGGCACCGCGAGCCAGCCGATCCCGCCGGCGAGCACCATCGCGCAGAGAAAGAGGAAGAAGGCCGAGAGACGGCTCTGCGGCTTGGGCAGCGTGACCTTGAGGGGCCGGTTGGGAAAAGGCGGATTCATGGACGTCTCGCTCCGAAGGCTCGTCCGCCATCAACACCTCCCACGTTGCAGCCGCGTTCCACGGCGAGTCAGCAGCCGTTTCCGCACGGCGCCGCGGGACATGACGCGGCCCGCGCTGCCGTCCATAATGGCGCCTCACCGCAGAGGCCCCGAGTTCATGCATACCGAGCACCACCGCCCCGTCGGCAAGGGCGACCGCGTCTTCCTCGTCGACGCCTCGTCCTTCGTCTTCCGCTCCTACTTCCAGTCGATGAACCAGGACCGGAAGTACAATGCGCGTTCCGACGGCCTGCCGACGGGCGCGGTCCGGCTGTTCTCCACCAAGGTGCTGCAGTTCGTCGAGGACGGGGCGCTCGGCGTGAAGCCGACGCATCTCGCGATGATCCTCGACAAGAGCGAGAACTCCTTCCGCAAGGAACTCTACCCGCTCTACAAGGCGCAGCGGCCGCCGCCGCCGGAAGATCTCGTGCCGCAGTTTCCGCTGATGCGCGCCGCCATCCGCGCCTTCGGCCTGCACGCCATCGAGCAGGACCGCTACGAGGCCGACGACCTCATCGCCACCTATTGCGACATGGCCTGTTCGCGCGGCGCCGACGTGCTCATCATCTCCGCCGACAAGGACCTGATGCAGCTCGTCCGCCCCTGCGTCGCCTTCTATGACCCCGAGAGCGGCATCAAGGGCAAGCCGGGCTACCGTCCTGAGCGCCTGCTGACCCACGGCGACCGGTTCGAGCGCTGGAACGTGCCGCCCGACAAGATCGGCGACGTCACCGAGTATTGGGAAGGCATGCCGCCGGAGAAGATCGTCGACATCCAGTCGCTGGAGGGCGACACCTCGGACAACGTGCCCGGCGCCCCCGGGATCGGCCGCAAGACCGCCGCCCAGCTCATCGCCGAATACGGCGACCTCGACACGCTGCTCGCCCGCGCCGGCGAGATCAAGCAGCCGAAGCGTCGCGAGACGCTGACCGATCCCCAGGTGATCGAGAAGGTGCGCATCTCGAAGCAACTCGTCCAGCTCGTCCGCAACGTCGAGGTCGAGGTGCCCCTCGACGAGACGGGCCTCGTGAAGCCCGACGGCCGCCGGCTGATCGCGTTCTTCAAGGCGCTGGAATTCACCACCATCACCAGGAAGGTGGGCGAACTCTACGGCGTCGACCCGGCAGCGGTCGATCCCGATCCCGCCCTCGCGGCGGGCCCGAAGGCGGCCCCTGCCGCCGCCGTCGCGTCGGAGGGTGAGCAGACTGCGCCCCCCGCGACGGAGGCCGGCGCGCCGACGCCGCAGACGCTCGCCGCCCGCACCGCCGCGCGGCTGCGCGCCGCCGCGATCGACCGCTCGCGCTACCACTGCATCACCACGCTCGAGGCCCTCGACGCCTTCATCGCGGGCGCGCGGGAGGCCGGCGTCGTCGGCATCGACACCGAGACGAACTCCCTCGACCCCATGTCGGCCGACCTGGTCGGGTTCTCCCTCGCCTACGGGCCGGAGGCGGCCTGCTACGTGCCGCTCGCCCATCGCGCCGGCGAGGCGGGCCTGTTCGATTCCGGCCTCGTCGAGGGCCAGGTGCCGATGGGCGAAGCGCTCGAGCGGCTGAAGGCCCTCACCGAGGACCCGGGCGTGCTGAAGGTCGGGCAGAACCTGAAGTTCGACATGCTCGTCCTCTCCCGCTACGGCCTCGGCCTCGCGCCCTACGACGACACCATGCTGATGTCCTATGCCCTGGATGCGGGGCGCGGCCAGAACGGCATGGACGCCCTGTCGCTGAAGCACCTCGGCCACGAGGCCATCAGCTTCGATGCCGTCACCGGCACCGGCAAGGGCCGCGTCACCTTCGACCGTGTGCCGCTCGACCGGGCCACCGCCTATGCCGCCGAGGACGCCGACGTGACGCTGCGGCTGTGGCGGGTGCTCAAACCCCGCCTCGCGGCGGAGGCCAAGGCCACCGTCTACGAGACGCTGGAGCGGCCGCTGGTCGACGTCCTCGCCCGCATGGAGCGGCGTGGCATCCTCATCGACCGGCAGGTGCTCTCGCGCCTGTCGGGCGATTTCGCCCAGGTCGCCGCCCGCGTCGAGGCCGAGATCCAGGAACTCGCCGGCGAGCCGCTGAACCCCGGCTCGCCCAAGCAGCTCGGCGACATCCTGTTCGGCAAGATGGGGCTGCCCGGGGGATCGAAGACCAAGACGGGGGCCTGGTCGACGGCGGCCGGCGTGCTGGAGGAGCTCGCGGAGGAGGGCCACCCGCTGCCCCGCAAGATCATCGACTGGCGCACGGTGACGAAGCTGAAGTCGACCTATACCGACGCACTGCCGACCTACATCAACGCCACGACGGGCAGGGTGCACACCTCCTTCGCCCTCGCCGCAACGACGACGGGCCGGCTCTCCTCCTCGGAGCCGAACATCCAGAACATCCCGGTGCGCACCGAGGAAGGGCGCAAGATTCGCACCGCCTTCATCGCCCCGCCGGGCCGCAAGCTGGTCTCCGCCGACTATTCGCAGATCGAGCTGCGCATCCTCGCCCACATGGCCGATATCCCGCAGCTCCGGCAGGCCTTCGCCGACGGCATCGACATCCACGCCATGACGGCCTCGGAAATGTTCGGCGTGCCCGTGCAGGGCATGGACCCGCTGGTGCGGCGCCGGGCGAAGGCGATCAACTTCGGCATCATCTACGGCATCTCGGCCTTCGGCCTCGCCAACCAGCTCTCCATCCCCCGCGAGGAGGCCGGCGCCTACATCAAGCGCTATTTCGAGCGCTTCCCCGGCATCCGCGACTACATGGACGCGACCAAGGCCTTCGTGCGCGAGCACGGCTATGTCGAGACCATCTTCGGCCGGCGCTGCCACTTTCCGGCGATCCGCTCGGGCAACCCGTCGGAGCGCGCCTTCGTCGAGCGGCAGGCGATCAACGCACCCATCCAGGGCTCGGCCGCCGACATCATCCGCCGCGCCATGACGCGCATGGACGCCGCGCTGGAAGCCGCCGGTCTCCAGGCGCTGATGCTGCTCCAGGTCCACGACGAACTGGTCTTCGAGGTGCCGGACGGCGAGGTCGACCGCACGCTGCCCGTCATCAAGCGGGTGATGGAGGAGGCGACGCACCCGGCCCTGCAGCTCAAGGTGCCGCTGGCGGTGGAGGCCCGTGCGGCCGTGAACTGGGAAGAGGCGCATTAGGCCCTGGAGAAGAGCGCCGCTCCCGAGCTCCCGTCTGTGTCAAACACAGGACGCCCCCCCCCCCTGACCCCCCCCCGCCGCAAGCGGGGGGAGGGGAAAAGAGCAAGCTTCGCGGCTGCGCCATCGAGGACGCGGCGGTGATCAAGGAGGCGCCATTCCCCTCCCCCCGCTT
>LNFH01000195.1 GCA_001464235.1 Rhizobiales bacterium Ga0077556
CTGAGGAGCCGCGACAGCAAGAAGTGCCGGCGCTCGCGCCGGGGCTCCCGAAACGTCGCGAATGTTCGGCACGCGTCAGCCCACCGTCGTGCCGGCCTTCTGCGCGAACCGCGGCTCGAAGCTCTTGCCGATGATGTCGGCGGAGACGCTCTCCATCTCCTTGTCCAGCGCCTTCAGCATGTCGAAGACCGACCTCATGCCGTCCTGCGCCATCACGCCGGTCTTGGAATAGGCGTCCTTCGAGGCCTGCACGGCCTTCAGGTAGAGGGCCTTGTCGCCGAGGTGATACTGCTCCGGCACGGAATCCGCGATCTCGGCGGGAGACGCCTTGTCGATCCAGCGCAGCGCCTTGTAGAGCCCGTTCACCGCCGCCTGGGTGGTGTTCGGGTTCTTCTCGATGAAGTCCTGGCGCAGGTAGAGGCAGGCCGCCGGGTTGGAGGCACCGAACAGCGCCTTGGTGCCGGCCTCCGTGCGGGTGTCGATGATCGTCACCACGTCGCCGTCGGTCTCCAGCTTGGCGATGACCGGATCGAGGTGGGAGATCACGTCGATCTCGCCGCGCTTCATCGCCGCGACGGCGCTGGCGCCGCCGCCCACCCCGATGAAGCTCGCATCCGTCGCCCGGAGGCCCGCCTTCGCCATGGCGTGGACGGCGGTGATGTAGGTCGAGGACCCCGGCGCCGTGACGCCGATCTTCAGGCCCTTGAAGTCGGCGGCCGACTTGACCTTGTCGGCGATCGCCTTGCGCACGGCGACGACGATGGTGGGGAAGCGCAGCAGCTCGAGGGTGGAGCGGATGTCCTGCCCCTTGGCCTGCATGCGCAGCGTGTGCTCGTAGGCCCCGGTGACCATGTCGACCGAGCCACCGACCAGCGACTGCAGCGAGCGGGCGCCGCCGGCGAAGTCGTTGATCTCCATGTCGAGGCCGAACTCCTTGAAGAAGCCGCGGCGCTCGGCGACCGTCAGCGGCAGGTAGTAGAGCAGCGACTTGCCGCCGACGCCGAGCGTCACCTTCGGCTTCTCCACGGCGCCCTGCGCGAAGGCGGGCATCGGCAGGGCGAGGCTGGCGCCCGCACCCATCAGCGACAGCATCTGCCGGCGGTCCATGGTGGTCATGTCGTCCTCCCTCGTCGTTGGCGGCGCCTCTCCGGCGCCCTGTCGTCAAACGGTCCTGGTCTCGCCGGGCTTCCAGACGAGCAGCGGTTTCTCGACCAGCGTCACGATGCCGTCGATGAGCATCACGAAGCCCATCAGGATCACCATGCCGGCGAAGACGCCGGTGACGTCGAAGACGCCCTCGGCCTGGTGGATGAGATAGCCGAGGCCTGCCGCGGAGCCGAGATATTCGCCCACCACCGCGCCGACCACGGCGAAGCCGACCGAGGTGTGCAGCGAGGAGAACACCCAGGCCAGCGCCGCCGGCCAGTAGACGTGGCGCAGGAGCTGGCGCTCGTTCATGCCGAGCATGCGGGCATTCGCCAGCACCACCTGCGGCACCTCGCGCACGCCCTGGTAGACGTTGAAGAAGACGATGAAGAAGACCAGCGTGACGCCGAGCCAGACCTTCGACCAGATGCCGAGGCCGAACCACAGCGCGAAGATCGGCGCCAGCACCACGCGCGGCAGGGCGTTCATCATCTTCACATAGGGGTCGAAGACGGCGGCGACGATGGGTTTGCGGGCGAACCAGAAGCCGATGACGATGCCGAGGCTGGCGCCGATGACGAAGGCGAGGATGGTCTCCACCAGCGTGATCCACAGGTGGCGGTAGACCGACCCCTCCATGAACATGGAGAAGACGCGGCCGAAAACGTCGATCGGCGTCGAGAAGAAGAAGCGCATGGTCTTCACGTCGGCGACGATCGACCACGTCGTGACCACGTGCCAGACGAGGAACACCGCCACCGCGACCAGGATCTGCAGGGCGAGGAGCTTCGGGCGGGAAATGGGCGTCATGCGGCCCCCTTGTCGCTGAGGCCGTAGGTCTTGCGCACCTCGTCGCGCAGGCAGGACCAGATGTCGGAATGCAGGCGGTGGAAGGCGGGCTCCGACCGGACCTCGGCGATGTCGCGCGGCCGCGGCAGGTCGACGGCGAACTCGCCGATGAAGCGGGAGCTCGGCCCCGCCGACATCACCACCACCCGGTCGGAGAGGGCGATGGCCTCGTCGAGGTCGTGGGTGACGAACATCACCGCCTTGCGGTCCTGCTGCCAGAGGTCGAGCAGCAGCTCGCTCATGATCAGGCGGGTCTGGGCGTCGAGCGGCCCGAAGGGCTCGTCCATGAGCAGGATCTTCGGCTCGCGCACCAGCACCTGGGCGAGCGCCACCCGCTTCTTCTGGCCGCCCGAGAGCTGGTGGGGATAGCGCTCGCCGAAGGCGGCGAGACCGACCTTGGCGAGCATGGCCCGAGCGCGCTCGAGCGCCTCGGCGCGGCGCATGCCGCCGACCTCGAGGCCGATGGCGACGTTGTCCTCCGCCGTCTTCCACGGCATCAGCGCGTCCTGCTGGAACAGGTAGCCGGCCTTGCCGCAGAGCCCCGAGAGCCGCTCGCCGAAGATGTCGCAGGTGCCCGAGGAGGGCGGCATCAGCCCTGCGGCGATGTTGAGGAGGGTCGACTTGCCGCAGCCCGTGGGTCCGAGCAGGGCGACGAACTCGCCGTCGCGGACCGACAGGTCGACAGGCCGGACCGCCTCGTATTTCCCGCCGCCCGCCAAAGCGTATGCGACCGAAACACCCTTCAGGTGCACGGCAATGGTCACGTCGCCTCCCTGGCGCATGTGGAGTGGCGCGCCGTTCGGGGCGCCGGCAGCGGGATTGTCTCCCGGTTGGGGGGCACAATATCGGGGGCGGGCCGGCTTGAGAAGGGCGGCTCAGCCGCGTTCGGGCGCCCGGCCTCAGGCCCGTTCGGCCGCCACCTGCGCGATGGCCGCGCGAAGCTCGGGGATCCCCTCGCCCTTGCGGCTGGAGGTGGCGATGACCTCCGGAAACGCCGCGGCGCGCGTCTTCAGGGTCTCCAGCGTCGCGGCCCTGAGCTTGACGAGGGCCGCGTCGGTGATCTGGTCCGCCTTGGTCAGCACCACCTGATAGGACACCGCCGCCTTGCCGAGTTCGTCCAGCACCTCGATGTCCACGGGCTTGATGCCGTGGCGGGCGTCGATGAGCACATAGACGCGGGCGAGGTTCTGCCGGCCGCGCAGGTAGTCGTGGATGACCTTGGTCCAGGCCTTCACCTTGGCTTCCGGCGCCGCGGCGAAGCCGTAGCCGGGCATGTCGACGACGACGAGCCCTGTGCCGGGCCCCTCGTCCGAGGGCACGTGGAAGAAGTTGAGCTCCTGCGTGCGGCCCGGCGTGTTCGACGTGCGCGCCAGCGCGTTCTGGCCGACGAGCGCGTTGATCAGGCTCGACTTGCCGACATTGGAGCGGCCCGCGAAGGCGATCTCCACCCCCGACATCGGGGGCAGGTGCTTCATGTCCGGCGTGCCGCGCCAGAAGGTCCAGGGCCGGGCGAAGAGCTTGCGCCCGACCTCGATGGCGTCGGCGGTCATGGCGTCAGCCGGCGGGCTTGGCCGGCCCGCCTCCGAACATCGAGCGCATGTTGTCCCACAGTTCGATCTTGACGCCGTACTTGCGCATGATCAGGCCCTGCTGGAGCACCGACAGGAGGTTGTTCCAGGCCCAGTAGATGACGAGGCCGGCGGGGAACGAGGCCAGCATGAAGGTGAAGAGGATCGGCATCCACTTGAAGAACGCGGCCTGGATCGGGTCCGTCGGGGCCGGGTTCATCTGCATCTGGATCCACATCGTGATGCCCATGATGATCGGCCAGACACCGATCAGCAGAAAGGCCGGCACGGCGAAGGGCAGGAGGCCGAACAGATTGAAGATCGAGGTCGGATCGGGCGCCGAGAGGTCCTGGATCCAGCCGAAGAACGGCGCGTGCCGCATCTCGATGGTGATGAACAGCACCTTGTAGAGGGCGAAGAAGACCGGGATCTGGATCAGGATCGGCCAGCAGCCCGCCAGCGGATTGATCTTCTCCCGCTTGTAGAGCGCCATCAGCTCCTGCTGCTGCTTCATCTTGTCGTCGGCATAGCGGTCGCGCAGCGCCATCATCTCCGGCTGCACCTTCTTCATCATGGTGATGGAGGCGTAGCTCTTGTTGGCGAGCGGGAAGAACAGCGCCTTGATCAGCAGCGTGACGAGCAGGATGGCGATGCCGAAGTTGCCGGTCTGGATGAAGATCCAGTCCATGACCACGAACAGCGGCTTGGTGATGAAATAGAACCAGCCCCAGTCGATCAGGCGGTCGAAGCGGTCGATCTTCAGACCGTCGGCGTAGCCGTCGACGAGGCGGACCTCCTTGGCGCCGGCGAAGAGGCGCGTGGTGGTCTCGGAGGACGCGCCCGGCGCGACCGTGACGGCGGGCGAGAGGAAGTCGGTCTGGAACGACTTGGTCGTGCCGGACTGGAAGAACTTGAAGCTGGAATCGGTCTCCACCGCCTGGTCGGGGATCAGCGCCGCCGCCCAGTACTTGTCGGTGATGCCGAGCCAGGCGCCACGCGCCTTGAAGGCCTGGGTGCGGGCGGTCTCGATGGCCGAATAACCGACCTCCTGGAGGCCCTTGTCGCCGAAGACGCCGATCAGGCCCTCGTGCAGGATGTAGTAGCCCGAGGTCTGCGGCAGGCCGTGGCGGGAGATGAGGCCGAAGGGATGCAGCGTGACCGGGGCGGCGCCGGAATTGGTGACGCCGTCCTTCACGGTGATCATGTAGTTGGCGTCGATCTCGAAGGTGCGGCGGAAGGTCAGGCCTTGCCCGTTGTCCCAGGTGATGGTGACGGGGGTGGAGGGCGTCAGGGTCCCCGTGCCCTGCTGCGTCCACACCGTCTGGGCGTTCGGCACCGCGGCGGTCTGGCCGGCACCGGGCACGTAGCCGAACTCGGCGTAGAACGGATGCTTGTGCTGGACCGCATCGATGGGCGAGCCGGCGGGTGCGAAGAGAACGACGTTCGGGCTGTCGCGGCGGATGGTCTCGCGATAGGTCGTCAGGACGAGGTCGTCGACCCGGCCGCCGGCGAGATTGATCGAACCCTTCAGGCGCGGCGTCTCGATGCCGACGCGCGGCGTCGCGGCGATGATGGCCTCGCGGCTCAGCCCCTGGGCCGGGACGGGTGCTGCGGTGCCGGGGGCGGCGGGCGCGGTCGAGCCGGGAGCGGGCGTCGCCTGGCCCGGAACCGGCGGCGCGCCGGGTGCGGGCGTCGCGCCCGGAGCCGGGGTCGTGGACGGAGCCTGTCCGGCGGCCTGCTGCTGCTGGAGCTGCTGCTGGCGCTGCGCCTCGCGCTGGCGCTCGACCTGCGGCATGCCGACGAAATACTGCCACCCGACCAGCACGAGGATCGAGAGAACGATCGCGAGAATGTAGTTGCGGTTGTCGGCCATCGGTCCGTCGGTGATCAGGGAGTGGGGCGGCCCGTGGAGCGGGCTGGGCGGGGGGCGGCGGCGCGTCGGAGCGCCTCGGCGAGATCGGTCTTCAGCACGTCGAACGGCCGGTCCAGCGCGGCGCGGTTCAGCACCAGCACGTAGTCCGACCCGGGCCTCGCCCCGTCATGGGCACCGAGCCGCACCACCTCGCGCAGGCGGCGGCGCATGCGGTTGCGCTCCACGGCGCCGCCGGTCTTGTTGGTGACCGTGAAGCCGAAGCGCGGCGGAGCCTCGTCGCCGCGCACGCGCTCCTGCAACACGAAAGCCGCCGTTGTGACACGGCGGCCCTTGGAGCAGGCGATGAAGTCGGCCCGGCGAACGAGACGGGTGGGCGGTGTCGAACTCGTCATTCGCGCCCTCCCGTCGTTCGGCTCAGCCGAAATCCCGGCCGTGGCAGATCAGGCGGACAGGCGCTTGCGGCCGCGGGCGCGGCGGGCGGCGAGGACGCGCTGGCCGCCCTTGGTGGCCATGCGGGCACGGAAGCCGTGGCGGCGCTTGCGGACGAGCTTCGAGGGCTGGTAGGTGCGTTTCACGGGACGTCTCCGCGCGGGTCGGGTTCAAACGATCGAATGGGGATAGGACCAGCTCGCAGGCGCTGATCCGTCAAACGGACCAAGCGCTCGGGCGCGAGCCGCTCCCAAGTCGGGGCGGGTTATAGGCAGCACAGTCCGGAAAAGTCAACGCGACACGGTGGACGGGCTGAAATAGCCGTCGGGCGGGGCCGGATGCCCCGCCTTCTTACCCCTCCCCGCAGGCGTGACCTGGAGACGTGCGTGGCGAAGGCCGGGCGGTCCTGCATAGACCGGTACCAGCGGTCGACATTGGCATAGGCCGGGCTCTCGGGGATCAGTTCCTTGTATCGGAACACCATGATGCCGATCGGAATATCCGCCACCGTGAACGTGTTTCCGACCACGAAGAGGTGCTTCCCCAGTTCGGCGTCGAGGATCGCCATGGACGCGATGGCGGCCTGCTTCGCCTTGTCGATGGCCGCCATGTCCCGCTGCTCGGGCGGCGTGCGCACCATGCCGATGAAGACCGGCCCCACGCCCTGGCCGAGTTCGGTCTGCTGCCAGTCCATCCACATGTCGACGCGCGCCTGGTCGGCCAGGGCGCGCGGCATCAGCTGGCCGTGCTTGCGGGCGAGGTGGCGGCAGATGGCATTGGACTCCCACAGCACCACGCCCTCGTCCTCCACCGTGGGAACCTTGGCGTTGGGGTTCTTCGCCTTATAGGCGGGCTCGTTGACGATGCCGAACTGGCGACCGGCATCGATCCGCTCGTGCGGAATCCCCAGCTCGCCGATGCACCACATCACCTTCTGCACGTTGGAGGAGTTGTTCCGTCCCCAGACCTTCAGCATTCGTCTCGTTCCTCAGCGCTGGCAGGCCGCGCAGTAGAAGGTGGAGCGGCCGGATTGCACGATGCGCCGCACTCTGTGCTGTTCGCCGCACCGCCGGCAAGCCTCGCCTTCGCGATCGTAGACATGGAAGCTGTGCTGGAAATAGCCGAGCTCGCCGGACGGCTGGGCATGATCGCGCAGCGACGAGCCGCCCGCCGCGATCGCCTCGGCGATGACCTCGCGGATCACCGGCACCAGCCGTTCGAGCCGGACGGAGGGCTCGCCGCCCTTGGTGACGAGGGTTCCCGCCGCACGCTGCGGCGAGAGGCCGGCCCGGTGCAGCGCCTCGCAGACATAGATGTTGCCGAGGCCCGCCACGATCGACTGGTCGAGCAGCGCGGCCTTCAGCGGTGCCGCCTTGCCCCGGAAGGCCTGCGCCAGATGCGCGGCGGAGAGGTCGTTGCCGGTCGGCTCGACGCCGAGGCGGGCGAAGAAGGGGTGCTCGGCGAGAGCCCCGCGCGGCGTCATCAGCATGAAGCCGAAGCGGCGGGGGTCGTTGTAGGTCACCGTCGCGCCCGAGGAGAGCGTGAGGACCACGTGATCATGGGCCGCGTCGCGCGAGCGCTCGTGGTGGAAATCGCCGACCACGTCCCCCGCCGGTATCTCGCGGGCGATGCGGAACGAGCCGGACATGCCGAGATGCATGATGACCACCGCGCCGTCGTCGAGGTCAGCGAGCAGATATTTGGCCCGCCGCCCGAGGCTGGTGACGGTCCGGCCGGCGAGGCGGGAGGCGAAACCCTCGGGAAAGGGAAAGCGCAAGTCGGCGCGCCGGATCTCGGCGGAGAGGATGGTCGCGCCCTCCATCACGGGCTGCAGCCCGCGACGAACGGTCTCGACCTCGGGCAGTTCGGGCATGGCGCCAGGGGCCTTGGGTCAGGGGGATCGCACCCCACATAGCGCCCACCGGATCGTTCCGCTATGGTCCGGCCACATTCCCAGGACCCGGCCATGTCAGCAGCCACCGCCCAGACCGATTTCGGATTCCGCCGCGTCGACCTCGACGCCAAGCAGGAGCTGGTGGATGACGTCTTCCACAAGGTGGCGGGCCGCTACGACCTGATGAACGACCTGATGTCGGCCGGTCTCCACCGCGTCTGGAAGGACGTCATGGTGACGCGGCTCGGCGTGCCCAAGGCGCGGCCCTTCCGCCATCTCGACGTCGCCGGCGGCACGGGCGACGTCGCCTTCAAGGTGGTGGGCGCCGGCTCGGGCGCCGAGGCCACCGTCTGCGACATCAACGGCGAGATGCTGAAGGTCGGCCGCTCGCGCGCCGAGCAGCGCAGCCTGTCGGGCCGGGTCGAGTTCGTCCAGGGCAATGCCGAGGCCCTGCCCTTCCCCTCCGCGCATTTCGACGGCTACACGATCGCCTTCGGCATCCGCAACGTGCCGCGCATCCAGGCGGCGCTGGAGGAGGCCTACCGGGTGCTGCGCCCCGGCGGCCGGCTGCTCGTGCTCGAGTTCTCGCCCGACGTCGTCCCCGGCCTCGACCGCGTCTACGACGCCTATTCCTTCTCGGTGATCCCGCCTCTGGGCAAGATGGTCACCGGCGACGCCGAGCCCTACCAGTACCTGGTCGAATCCATCCGCAAGTTTCCCCGCGACGAGGTCTTCGCCGGCATGATCGCCAAGGCCGGCTTCTCCCGCGTCGAGGTGACGCCCATGACCGGCGGAATCGCCTGCCTCTCCGGCGGCTGGAAGATCTGACGCCGTGATCGCCGGCGCCATCCACATCCTCCGCCTCGCGCGGGCGGGCTTCGTCTTCGCCCGCGAGGGCGTCCTGGGTCTCGTCGACCCGCAGGCCCTGCCGCCCCCGGCGCGCCTCGGCCTGCGCCTCGCCCGGCTCGTCGAGCGCCGCGGCACGGGCACGCGCTCCGACAGGCTCACCGCCGCCCTCACCCGCCTCGGGCCCACCTATGTGAAGCTCGGCCAGTTCCTCTCCACCCGGCCGGACGTGGTGGGCGCCACCATCGCCCGCGATCTCGAAAGCCTGCAGGACAAGGTCCCGCCCTTCGACCAGACGCTCGCCGAGCAGATCGTCGTCGACACGCTCGGCGTCCCGATCGCCGAGGCCTATGCGAGCTTCGGCCCGCCGATCGCCGCCGCCTCCATCGCCCAGGTGCACAAGGCCACCGTCCGCGACGGCGAGGTGCTGCGCGACGTCGCCGTGAAGATCCTGAGGCCCCATGTGGCCGACCGGTTCCGCGCCGATCTCTCCGACTACTATTTTGCCGCGCGGCTGGCCGAGAAACTGGTACCGGATTCCCGCCGCCTGAAGCCGATCGGCATCGTCGACACGCTCGCCCGCTCCATGGCGATCGAGCTCGACCTGAGGCTCGAGGCCGCCGCGGCCTCCGAAATGGCGGAACGGACCCGCGACGATCCCGGCTTCCGCGTCCCCTCGGTCGACTGGAACCGCACCGGCCGCAACGTTCTCACCACCGAATGGATCGACGGCCTGAAGCTCGGCGACCGTGCCGGGCTGGATGCTGCCGGCATCGACCCGCGCGCGCTCGGCCAGATCGTCATCCAGAGTTTCCTGCGCCATGCCCTGCGCGACGGCTTCTTCCACGCCGACATGCACCAGGGCAATCTCTTCGCCGACCGCGCCGGCAATCTCGTCGCCGTCGACTTCGGCATCATGGGCCGCATCGGCCCGAAGGAGCGGCGCTTCCTCGCCGAAATCCTGCTCGGCTTCATCACCAAGCAGTACCGCCGCGTCGCCGAGGTCCATTTCGAGGCGGGCTACGTGCCGGCCCACCATTCCGTCGACGAGTTCGCGCAGGCCATCCGCGCCATCGGCGAGCCGATCCATTCGCGCACCGCCGACCAGATCTCGATGGCGAAGCTCCTGTCGCTGCTCTTCGAGGTCACCGCCATCTTCGACATGAAGACGCGCACCGAGCTGATCCTGCTGCAGAAGACCATGGTCGTGGTGGAGGGCGTCGCCCGCTCGCTCGACCCGCGCCTCGACATCTGGACGAGTTCCGAGCCGGTGGTGCGCGAGTGGATCACCCGCAATCTCGGGCCCGTCGGCCGCATCGAGGAGGTGGGCGCCGGAGCAAAACTCGTCGGGCGCATCGTCGGCGAGGCCCCGGCCCTGCTCGGCCGCGCCGCCATGCTGTCGGAGCGCATCGACGACCTGACGCGGGACGGCTTCGTGCTGGCGCCGGAATCGCTGAAGGGCATCGGCGAGGCCGAGGCCCGCCGCAACCGCTCCTCCACCGTGGCGCTCTGGATCATCGCCGCGCTGCTGGCGGCAAACCTCATCTGGGGCTAGGCGGCCGCCTCACTCCGCCGCCAGCGAAGCGCCTTTCAGCGGCAGCTTGGCGAGCGGCGGCGGCGCGGTCGCCTCGTCGAACTCCAGCGCCTCGATGCGCCCGCCGCGCTTGGCGATCTTCTCCGCCGAGGTGAGGATCTGACCCAGATCCTCGTTCGCCTGGCCGAAATGCTTCTGCAGCGCGAGGACCCGGTCGGTCAGCCGCGACACGTCGTCGAGGAGGTGGGAGACCTCCTTCTGGATGACGCGGGCCTCCTCGCGCATCCGCTCGTCCTTGAGCAGCCCCTGCACCACCTGCACCGCCAGCATGAGGAGCGAGGGCGAGACGATGATGACGCGCGCCCGGAACGCCTTCTGCACCATGTCGTCGAAATGCTCGTTGAGGTCGGCATAGATGCCTTCCGACGGCACGAAGAGCAGGGCCATATCCTGCGTCTCGCCGGGGATCAGGTACTTGTCGGCGATATCCTTGATGTGGACGGCGATGTCCTGCCGCAGCCGCTGCGCGGCGAGACGCTTGACCTCCTCGGCATGCGCCTCGCGCCACATCGTCACCGCCTCGAGCGGAAACTTGGCATCGACCACGAGGCCGCGGCTGTCGCCGGCGAGGCGGATCACGGCGTCCGGCCGCTTGCCGTTGGTGAGCGTCGGCTGGAACGTGAAGCCGGTGCGCGGCAGGCCGTCCGACAGGATCGCCTCCATCCGCCCCTGGCCGAAGGCGCCGCGCGCCTGCTTGTTGGCCAGCACGTCCTTCAGCGTCACCACCTGACCCGCGAGGTCGGTGAGGTTCTTCTGGGCGCTGTCGATGACGGCGAGACGCTCGTTGAGCTTGCCGAGATTCTCCATCGTCGTCCTGGTCTGCCCCTCCAGAGACTGGCCGATGCGGGTCGACATGCCGTCGAGCCGGTCGCCGAGCTGGCGGGCGAGGTCGTTCTGGCGCGAGCCGAGCCCTTCCGCCATGGCCTGGAGGCGGCCGGTGAGCTCGGCCTGGATGCGCGCCATCTCGCCCATCCGCTCCTCGATCTCCTGGGCGTGCAGCACGGCGCGCTCGGCCTCGAGGGCGCGGGCGCCGGACTGCCGGCGCAGCGCCACGAACAGCACGACGAGCATCAGGACGGCGACGCCGATGAGGGAGAGGGTGAGTTCGCCGGCCGTGACCGCACGGCCGCCGATGACGAGGACGATATCGGACATGCGAGGAGTTTAGGCGATTCGCGCGCTCGCGCCGAACGAAGGGGGAACGGTAACGGGAGCCGCGCTCAGAGGAAACGGCGCAGGTCCGCCACGGCCTTCGCCGGCTCGCGGGCGACGTCGAAGGTCGAGACGAACTGGCCCTGCCGGTCCATCAGATAGACGAAGGTAGTGTGGTCCATGGTGTAGCCACCGCCATCCAGCGGCACCTTGCGGCCATAGGCGCGGTAGGCGCGCATCGCCTGCGTCACCTGCTCCTCGGTCCCGGTGAGGCCGCGGATGGAAGCGTGGAAGCTCCCCAGATAGGTCGACAGGAGTTCCGTCGTGTCGCGGGCGGGATCGACCGTGACGAAGACGACGTTCACCTTCGCCGCATCGGTCCCCATCGCGTCGAGGAGCTGGGTGATCTCGAACAGCTTGGTGGGGCAGATGTCGGGACAGTGGGTGAAGCCGAAGAAGACGAGGCTCGGCTTGCCCTGCAGGTCCTTCTCGGTGAAGGGCTTGCCGGTCTGGTCGACGAGATTGAAGGCGCCCCCGATGGCCGAGGCGCTGGAGGCGAGCTGGCCGCCGCGCGGCATGGTGAAATGCACCACCGCAGCCAGCACGCCGAGCCCTCCCACGAGCAGGGCGAGCGACAGGATGAGCGCCACGGAGCGCGGGCTCTTGCGCGGGGCAGGCGTTTTGATCTTGGTCATGTCCGTCTCAGAAGCACCAGGCGAGGCCGGCGGCGAGCGTGTCGAGGAACACCTTGGAGCCCTGCGTCCACCACAGCACGCCGGAGGCCGCCATCAGCGCGGCGACGCCGAAGCCCGCCGCCCAGCGCGCCAGGCGCGGCGTTTCGGAAGAAGGCTGCTGAACCGTCTCGGTCGACATGGCGTTTATGTAGTCCAAGATGGAGCCCGAGGCAAAAGCCGGCGGCTGGTGGCCCCATCCCCTTTTCGTGAAGACGGCCGATGCCGACAGGGTTCCGATGCGTCCAGACGACCTGCTGCAACCCACCCCGCGGGGCCTCTACTGCCCTCCGGCGGACGTCTATATCGACCCCGTCCGGCCCGTGCCGCGGGCTCTCATCACCCACGGCCATTCCGACCATGCCCGCGCCGGCCACGACCACGTGCTGGCGACGGAAGCCACCCTGAAGATCATGGCGATCCGCTACGGCGCGGATTTCGCCGGCACCACCCAGGTTGCGACATGGGGCGAGGCGATCGCCATCAACGGCGTCACCTTCACCTTCCATCCCGCCGGCCACATCCTCGGCTCGGCGCAGATCGCGGTGAGCCATCGCGGGCTCACCATCGTCGCCTCGGGCGACTACAAGCGCGCCGCCGATCCCACCGCCGAGCGGTTCGAAGTGGTGCCCTGCGACGTCTTCATCACCGAGGCGACCTTCGGCCTGCCGGTCTTCCGCCATCCCGACACGGCCGGCGAGGTGGCCAAGCTCCTCGCTTCCGTCCGCCTTTTCCCCGACCGGGCCCACCTCGTCGGCGCCTATTCCCTCGGCAAGGCGCAGCGCGTCATGGCGCTGATCCGCGCCGCCGGCTGGGACGCGCCCATCTACCTCCATGGGGCGGTCGAGAAGCTGACGCGGTTCTATGAGGCCGAGGGCTTCGACCTCGGCGACGTGCGCCTCGCCAGGGAGGCCGACAAGAAGACGCTCGGCGGCGCCGTCGTCATCTGCCCGCCCGGCGCCATGAAGGACCTCTGGGCGCGGCGCTTTCCCGATCCCGTCACCGCCTTCGCCTCGGGCTGGATGCGCATCCGTGCCCGCGCCAAGCAGGGCGGCATCGAGCTGCCGCTCATCGTCTCCGACCATTCCGACTGGGACGAGTTGCAGCAGACCATCCGCGACACCGGCGCCGGCGAGATCTGGGTCACCCATGGCCAGGAGGACGCGCTCGTCCACTGGTGCGGCACGCAGGGGCTGAAGGCGCGGCCGCTGCGGCTGGTGGGCTATGGCGACGAGGGCGAGGGCGAGCCGGCCGCCGCCGAGGCCGTCGCATGAACCGCTTCGCCGCCCTCCTCGACCGCCTCGCCTACGAGCCGCGCCGCAACGCCAAGCTGGCGCTGATCACCGACTATTTCCGCTCGACGCCCGATCCCGAGCGCGGCTGGGCGCTGGCGGCGATGACGGGCGCGCTCACCTTCCGCAACGCCAAGGCGGGTCTCATCCGCGGCCTCATCGCCGAGCGCACGGACCCGGTTCTCTTCGCCCTCTCCTACGATTACGTCGGCGACTTGTCGGAGACGGTCGCACTGATGTGGCCGACGCCCGAGGCTCCCCTCCCCCCGCGGAGCGGAGGGGAGGGTGGCCCGAGCGCCAGCGGAGGACCGG
>LNFH01000196.1 GCA_001464235.1 Rhizobiales bacterium Ga0077556
GTGGGGGGAATCCAGCGCCTGGTCTCGACGCCCCCCCACCCCTGACCCCTCCCCTCCGCAAGCGGGGGGAGGGGAAGCCGCCTCTCGCGGCGAGCGAGTCGGTAGCGGCTGGCGACAAGGTCAGCGGCCAGGACGGCGACAAGGACGGCGCGACGCCAGAGGCTCACCTCCCCCGGCGGAGCCGAGGGGAGGGTGGCCCGAGCGCCAGCGGAGGGCCGGGTGGGGGGCATTCACGGGACCTTCCCCCTTCATATCCCATCGGCCACAACCGCCCGCCGCCGCCGGCCCTGTCCGAGGTCGTCGCGACCCTCGGCGCGACCTCGAAGACCGCCCTGCCGAAAATCCTCGCCGGCTGGCTCGACCATCTCGACGAGACCGGCCGCTGGGCTCTCCTCAAGCTGATCACCGGCTCCCTGCGCATCGGCGTCTCGGCGCGCCTCGCCAAGACCGCCGTCGCCGCCCTCGGGCCCCGCGACCCGGACGAGATCGAACTGGTCTGGCCCGGCCTGACGCCGCCCTATGAATCCCTCTTCGCCTGGGTCGAGGGGCACGGCGAGCGCCCCGAGAGCGTCGACCCCGCCCCCTTCCGCCCGCCCATGCTCGCCCACGGCATCGAGGAGGCGGACTTCGGCAAGCTCGACCCCGCCGATTTCGCCGCCGAATGGAAATGGGACGGCATCCGCGTCCAGGCCGCGGCCGGCACGCTCCCCGACGGGCGGCGCGTGGCCAGGCTCTATTCGCGCACCGGCGAGGACATTTCCGCCGCCTTCCCCGATCTCGTCGAGACCCTCGCCTTCGACGGCGCCATCGACGGCGAGCTGCTCGTGCTGCGCGAGAGCCGCGTGCAGAGCTTCAACGTCCTGCAGCAGCGCCTCAACCGCAAGCAGGTGACGGTTCCCCTCCTCGCCGAGTTTCCGGCCCATATCCGGGCCTATGACCTCCTCTTCGCCGGGGGGGAGGATCTGCGCGACCGGCCCTTCGCGGAGCGCCGCGCCATCCTCGAGGAGATGGTGGCTGAGATGACGAACCCGCGCATCGACATCTCCCCCCTCGTGCCCTTCGAGACCTGGGAAGGCCTCGCCGCCATCCGCCTCGACCCCTCGTCCGCGGACGCCGGCGAGGATGCCGACGCCATCGAGGGGCTGATGATCAAGCATCGCCAGTCGCCCTACCTGCCCGGCCGGCCCAAGGGGCC
>LNFH01000197.1 GCA_001464235.1 Rhizobiales bacterium Ga0077556
GCGGTCCTCCTGGGTGAAGACGGGGTTGGCCAGCGCCATCAGCGCGAGGGTCATGGCGGCGACGCGCCACCAGGCGCCACGGGAGCGCGACACGACGAGGAGGCCCGCGACGATGATCGCGGCGAGGGCGGCGAGGGCGAGGGCCCAGAGCGGGACGATGGGCGACCAGACGATGCCGAGGGTCATGGCGTCAGTTCCCCAGCCGTTCGAGCAGGGCGGGGACGTGGACCTGGTCGGTCTTGTAGTTGCCGGTCAGGGCATACATGACGAGGTTGACGCCGAAGCGGAAGGAGAGCTCGCGCTGGCGCGCCTCGCCCTGCACGGGCAGCAGCGGGTTGCCCTGGCGGTCGATGGCCCAGGCGGAGGCGAGGTCGTTGGAGGTGATGACGATGGGCGAGACCGAGTCGGAGGCCCGCGCCGGCCGCGCCTGCTCCTCCTCGCTCGCGGGCGGGATGGCCTCGACCCAGGTCACGCCGTCGGTGTAGCGGCCGGGAAACTCGCGCAGGATGAAGAAGGCACGCGCCAGCACATGGTCGCGCGGCACCGCCTCGAGCTCGGGAATGTCGAGGCCGGCGAGGATGCGCCGCAGCGTCGCCTGGGCCGGGCTCGTCTGTCCCGGCCGCGCTGTCAGGGCGTCGCGGGTGTCGAAGATGACCATGCCGCCCTGCTTCATGTAGGCGTCGAGCTTGAGCAGGGCCTGGGGCGCCGGCTCCCCGGCCCCGGCCACAACCGGCCAGTAGAGGACGGGGAAGAAGGCGAGCTCGTCGCGGGCGATGTCGACGCCCTGCGGCTGCGCCGGTTCCAGCGCGGTGCGGGCGGAGAGGAAGCGGGTCAGGCCCTCGAGGCCGGCGCGGGAGACGTCGTCCACCTCGCGCGAGCCGGTGACGACATAGGCGAGGCGGGTCGACTGGGTGGCGCGGATGGCGGCGTCGTCGGCGGCATTGCCGGTGGAGACGATCGGACGCTCCTGGCTGCGCCGGGTCTGCGCCTCCGCGGCGGGGGCGGTGAGCGCCAGGGCGCCGCCGAGGAGGAGGAGCCAGGCCGCCGTGCGACCCTGGCGGCCGGCCGTCAGCCGGGCGAGGCCGCCGGCAATCAGGAGGACGATGAGGCCGTCGGCGAGGAGCAGGATCAGGGCGGTCACCACCAGTGGGGATCGGAGATCGACGGGTTCACCCAGACGATAGCGCTCGATCGTGGCATTGAGTGGACCGACGTCGAGCCGTTTCAGCCGCTCGTCCGGACCGAGGGTGTTGACGGCGATGGTGCCCTCCTGGGGACCGTAGAAGCCCGGCGGATAGTCGAAGGTCGCGGGTTCGCGCCAGTCGGCGGGGATGGGACGGGCGGTGGCGGGCGGGCGCACGAAGCCGCCATAGCCGTCGAGCACCCGCGTCGGGGCGACCCGCTCGCTTGCCCTCGGCTGGCCGGGCACGGCCGCGAGGCCCTCGGCGGCCGGACGCCCGGCGGCGGAGAGGCCGGCGATGCGCTTCAGCATGTCGACGAAGGCGCCGGAGATCGGCAGGTCCGACCAGGAGGTGTCAGCGGTGACGTGGAAGAGGATGAGCAGGCCCTGGCCGCGTTTCTCGGCGGTCACCAGCGGCGTGCCGTCGGCGAGCTGTGCCCAGGTCTTGTCGGCCAGCAGCCCGTCGGGCTCGGCCAGCACCTGTCGGCGCACCCTCACGTCGGCGGGCACGGGAATGTCGGCGAAGGGGCTCTCGCGGCCGAAGGGGGCGAGCGCCTGCGGAGTCTCCCAGGACAGGGCGCCGCCGAGCTGGCGGCCGCCGCGGCGCAGGCGCACAGGCACGAGGTCGTCGTTCTGGGCGCCGGCGAGCCGGGTGCCGGCGAAGCGCAGCAGAATGCCGCCGCCATCGATGAAGCGGTTGAGTGCGTCGCGCGCGGCCGGCGTCACCGTGCCGACGTCGGTCAGCACGATCATCGGCACGCGCCCCTCGATGAAGCGCAGCACGGCCTCGGAGGGCGAGACGCCCTCGACGGTGCGGATGTCGGCGAAGGGATCGAGGGCGCGGCCGAGATAGTAGGTCGGCGAGAGCAGCGGCTGGGCGGTGTCCGCCGTGGCGCCGGAGACGACGCCGATGGTGCGTCGCGCCCAGCGGGAATCGACGAGCTGGACGGCGCCGGCCGAGCGCTCGGAGAGGATGTCCATCCGCGTGATCTCGTTGCGGATCTCCACCGGCAGTTCGAAGCGCACGTCCGCCTCGGTCTTGCCGTCCTCGAAGGCAAAGGCCGCCTCGCCCAGCGGCAGGCCGCGGCTGTCGAGCGCCCTGACGCGGCCGGGCTGGGCGGGCCCGCCCTCGGCGCGCAGCACCTTGGCGGTGAAGCCGCCGGCCGTATTGGTGGCGCCGGTGAGGGCGAGCGGGGCCTGCGTGCCGCCCGAGAAGACGGTGACGCTGCGGCCGCGCACCAGCGGCGCGAGCTGGGCGATGAAGGTCTCGGCCCGGCCGGTGTCGGTGCCGTCGGTGAGCCAGACGACCTCCGCCTCCGGCTGTGCCGCGAGGAACTTCTGCAGCGCCGGCAGGATGGCGGCGCGGTCCGGGGTATGCGGCAGCGGTTCGAGCGAGCGGAGCCGTTCGCGCACCGAGCTCGGCGTCTCCAGCGCGATGTCGATGACGGGGCGGGCGGTGGGGACGAGGGCGACGGCGCGCCCGGCGCTCTCGGCGGAGGCGACGATCTCGCCGGCCACGCGCTGGCGCTGCTCGAAGGAAGAGGCCGACGGCCACCCGTCATCCATCATCAGGAGAACGGGCCCGCGGCCGCCGGAGGTCGTCGCCGGCGGGTTCCACAGGGGGCCGGCCATGGCGAGGATGATGATGGCCGCCAGCAGCAGCCGCAGCAGCGTCAGCCACCAGGGGCTGTTCGCAGGCGTCTCCTCCTTGGGCGCGATGTCCATGAGGATGCGCGTCGGGGGAAAGCGCACCCGGCGCGGGCGCGGCGGCACGAGCCTGAGCAGCCACCACAGCGCCGGCAAGGCGGCGAGGGCGAAGAGCACCAGGGGCGAGGCGAAGGCGAGGGGCAGGCCGAGCATCAGGCGCCCCCGATCCGGGGGCCGGCATCGCGCGAGCCGGGACCCATACGCTGGTGCAGGGCGAGGATGGCGGTGGCCGGCGGCTGGTCGGTGCGGTGGATGCCGAAGCTCCAGCCGCGGCTGTCGCACTCCTGGCGCAGGGCGCCGCGATGCGCCGCGAGGCGCGCCACGTAGTCGTCCCGCCAGGTTTCGGCGCGGCCCGCGGTGATGGTCAGGCTGTCCTCCAGCTCCTCGAACTCGACCCGGCCCTTGTACGGGAAGGTCTCCTCGATCGGATCGTTGATCATCAGCACGTGGCCGCGGGAGCCGGCGGAGGCGAGGCTCTTGATCTCGTCGCGGAACGTGTCCACCGGCACGAGGCAGTCGGAGAGGATGACGACCTCGGAGAGGTGCGAGACCGGCGCGCGCGGCGGCAGGCTGGCGGCGGCAAGGTCGGGCACGGCGAGCAGGGCATCGGCCATGCGGTCGATGATGGCGCGGCTCGCGGTCGGGCGGAGGATACCGGGAATGCCGACGCGCTCTCCGCCGCGCACCATGATCTCGGCGAGGGCGAAGGCGAGGACGATGCAGCGGTCGCGCTTGGTCTCCCAGGCGAGCGGCGAGACGAACTGCATGGAGGCCGAGCAGTCAGGCCAGATCCAGACGGTGTGGGCCGCCTCCCACTCGCGCTCGCGGACATAGAGGTGCTGGTCGCGGCCGGAGCGGCGCCAGTCGATGCGGCTCGCCGGCTCGCCGCTGGCGAAGCGGCGGAACTGCCAGAAATTCTCGCCGGACCCGGCCCGGCGGCGGCCGTGAAGGCCGTGCACGACGGTGGACGCGACGCGCCGCGCCTCCAGCACGAGCCGCGGCAGGGCGGCCGCCAGCATCTCGCCGTCCCGCATCAGGCGGCCGGCGTGATCCTCGCGACTGTCCGTCCGGCCGAGGTCGAAGAGGGCCATGGATCAGCCGATCGGCTTGACCAGGGCGGCGATCGTCTTCTCCACCGTCAGCCCGTCGGCGCGGGCGGAGAAGGAGAGCGCCATGCGGTGCTTGAGGACCGGCTCGGCGAGGGCCACCACGTCGTCGATGGAAGGGGCGAGACGCCCGTCGAGCAGGGCGCGCGCCCTGACCGCCAGCATCAGCGCCTGCGAGGCGCGCGGACCCGGACCCCAGGCGATGGCGCCCGAGAGTTCGCCCTTGGCGGCACCGGGGCGGGCGGAGCGGACGAGCTGGAGGATGGCCTCGACGACCGATTCGCCGGCCGGCAGGCGGCGCACCAGGCGCTGGGCGGCCATCAGATCCTCCGCGGTGAGGGCCTGCTTGGGGCGCGACTCCTCGGAACCCGTGGTGTCGAACAGGATCTTCCGCTCCGCCTCGAGGTCGGGATAGTCGACGTCGATCTGCATGAGGAAGCGGTCGAGCTGCGCCTCGGGGAGGGGATAGGTGCCCTCCTGCTCCAGCGGGTTCTGGGTGGCGAGGACGTGGAAGGGCCGCGGCAGCTCGTAGGTCTCGCCGGCGACGGTCACGTGATGCTCCTGCATGGACTGCAGCAGGGCCGACTGGGTGCGCGGCGAGGCACGGTTGATCTCGTCCGCCATCAGCAGCTGGGCGAAGACCGGGCCCTTCACGAATCGGAAGGCGCGGCGGCCGCCGGCGGCCTCCTCCAGCACCTCGGAGCCGAGAATGTCGGAGGGCATCAGGTCGGGCGTGAACTGGATGCGCCGGGCGTCGAGGCCGAGCACGGTGCCCATGGTCTCGACCAGCTTGGTCTTGGCGAGGCCGGGCAGGCCGACGAGGAGCGCATGTCCGCCGGAGAGGACGGTGATGAGGGCGCGGTCGATGACCGATTGCTGGCCGAAGATGACCGTGGAGATGTTCCCGCGCGCCGTGCGCACCTGCGCGGCGGTGGTTTCCGCGGCGCGGACGATGGCGTCTTCCATGCGTTCGGCGGTCTCGGCGGTCATGGTCACTCCCTTCGAGGCTGCGTTTTCGTCGCAGTGCATCATGGCCCATGCGTTGCGACGGGGATAGTCGAGACTTACGTTCGTCACAGGCTTCGAGCGAAACTCGGGCCTTTTTGAGAAGTCTTTCACTCAATCGTGAGGTGCAGAGGGTGACGACCGCCATGACCCCGCCGGCCGGGCTCGACGCCATCGCCGCCCAGGTGAAACGGGGTGGCGGAGGGGCGCCGGTCCACCTGTGGAATCCGCCCTATTGCGGCGACCTCGACATCCGGATCGCGGCCGACGGCACCTGGCACTACATGAAGTCGCCGATCGGCCGGATGCCGCTGGTGAAGCTGTTTTCCTCCGTTCTGAAGCGGGAAGAGGGGCGATTTTTTCTCGTCACGCCCGTGGAGAAGATCGGCATCGTCGTCGACGACGCGCCGTTCACGGCGGTGGAGATGCGGGCCGAGGGCGAGGGCCGCGCGCGGCGCCTCGCCTTCCGCACCCAGGTCGACGACTGGATCGAGGTGGGCGAGGACCATCCGCTGCGCTTCGAGAAGGAGCCCGGGACGGAGGGAGTCAAGCCCTACCTGCACGTGCGGCGCGACCTCTGGGCCCTGGTCTCGCGCGCCCTCTTTCACGATCTCGCGAGCCTCGGCGAGGTCGCCCCGCACGAGGGGCGGGACTGGTTCGGAGTCTTCATCGCGGGGCGCTTCTATCCCATGGTGGAAGCAACCGAGATCGAGGGCCTGACGTGATTCCCCTGTCGTCCGACGAATTCAGCACCGTGGTGACCCGGCGGCTGTCGCTCACCGTGCCCTCGGTGCGGCAGGACCTGTTCGGAGGTCTCGGCAACGGGCCCGACCTCGGCGACCACACGGTGAACGAGGGGCGCCCGGCCCGCCCGGCGGCCGTGCTGGTTCCGGTGGTGGCGCGGCCGGTGCCGACCATCCTCCTCACCCAGCGCTCCAGCGACATGCCGGACCATTCCGGCCAGATCGCCTTTCCCGGCGGCAAGATCGAACCGGGGGACGCGACACCCCTCGACGCCGCCCTGCGCGAGGCGGAGGAGGAGGTGGGGCTGTCGCGGGCCCATGTGCGCCCGCTCGGCTACCTTCTGCCCTTCCACTCGCGGACCGGCTATCTCATCACGCCGGTGGTGGGGCTCGTCTCGCCCCCCTTCGAGCTGACGCTCAACCCGCGGGAGGTCACGGACGCCTTCGAGGTGCCGCTCGCCTTCCTGATGGACCCGCGTAACCACCAGAAGAAGTCGCGCGACTTCAACGGCCAGACCCGGCACTTCTACGCCATGCCCTTCGAGGACCGTTACATCTGGGGCATCACCGCGGGCATCCTGCGCAACCTCTGGGAACGGCTCAGCGAAGACGCGTCGGTCGGAGAGGGCGCATGAGGATCGTCCTCAACCTCGCGCTCTTCGTCCTGCCCTTCGCGCTCTATGTCGGCTGGCTGCACCTGAAGGAGAAGAGCCCCTTCCTCAAGGAGCACTGGGACCGCCAGCCGGTGATCTGGCTCGGCCTGTTCGGCATCGTTCTGGGGGGCGGCTACTTCCTCTACCACCTCGCCTACCAGGTGCGGGACCCCAACGTGATCTACCGCCCCGCCCGGGTGGAGAACGGCGTCTATCATCCCGCCCAGATGGAGCGGCGCGGCGACACGGCGCCGCGATGAGCGCGCTGCCTGCGCCCCCGCACTGGCTCGCCGCCGGCGCCGTGCCGCGGCTCATCGGCGTGATCGGCGTCGGGGGTGACACGGTGCGCGCCGTGGGCGGCGCGGTGAGGAACTGGCTGGTCGGCCTGCCGCCGGGCGACGTCGATCTCGCCACCACGGCGGAGCCCGGCGTCGTCGCGGCGCGGGCGAGCCGCGCCGGCTTCAAGGTGGTGCCGACCGGCATCGACCACGGGACCGTCACGGTGGTGGTCGAGGGGACCGGCTACGAGGTGACGACGCTGCGCGAGGACATCGCGACGGATGGACGCAGGGCTGTCGTGCGTTTCGGCCGCGACTGGCACGCGGATGCGGCGCGGCGGGACTTCACGATCAACGCCATGAGCCTCACGGCCGCGGGCGAGCTCTTCGACTATTTCGGCGGCCGCGACGATCTCGCGGCGGGGAGGGTGCGGTTCATCGGCGATGCGCTTGCGCGCGTGCGCGAGGACCGGCTGCGCATCCTCCGCCTGTTCCGCTTCCATGCCACCTACGCGCGCGGGGAGATCGACGCCGAGGCCCTCTCGGCCTCAATCGCCGAGCGGGAGGGGCTCGCCGACCTCTCGCGCGAGCGCCTGCGCGCGGAGATCATGAAGCTCGTCGTCGCCCCGCGCGCGGGCGCGACGTGCCAGGCCATGGCCGATTGCGGCCTCCTCGGCCGGGTGGTCGGGGGCGTGACCACGGCCGCCGGCATCGACCGGCTGGCGGCGGTCGAGGCAGCCCTCTCCATCGACCCCGACCCCGTGCAGCGCCTGGCTTTGCTGGCGGTGCTGACGCGCGAGGACGCGCTTCGCCTGCGCGAGCGTCTCGCCCTCTCCAACGCCGAGTTCCGCCGCCTCGACGGCATCGGCCACGGCTGGCGCATCGACCCCGGGGCGGGCGCCGCCGCCGCCAAGCGGCTGCTCTATGCGGTCGGTCCGCGCGGCTTCCGCGACCGGGTTCTGGTCGGCTTCGCGCGCTCCGGCGCGCCGGCGGACGACCCCGGCTGGCGCGATCTGGTCGGCCTCCCCGACCGCTGGGCGGCGCCGCATTTCCCCGTCTCCGGCGAGGAGCTGCAACGGCGGGGGCTCTCTCCGGGACCTCGGATCGGCGCCGTCCTCGCCGACATTCGGGAACGCTGGATGGCCGCCGATTTCCCCGTCGGCCGGGCCGCGGTGGGCGCGCTGATCGATCAGGCGCTGGCCGAAGGTGTAACGGGTGAGTAACCGGCGGGGGTGCGATCAGCACGCGAGTAGAAGCAACCATCTCGCGCCAATTAATTGATAGGCAAGTTTTTTTTGGTTGATTCGATCGGTAAGCCCATCCTCCCGGATGAGGCCCTCTGGTTGGTACCTCTGTCGATATGACGCGCGTGCAGGGCAAGTCATCGAGCGACACGATGCGCGAGCTGCCCGTCGAAATTTACGTTTCGATGGTGGACTCGCTCTATGAGGACGTGCGTTCGCTGCTGCTCGGCATCGTCGCCGCCCTCGCCGGCACGGCCTATACCGCCTACCTCACCGGCCACCCTGTCCTCGTCGCCTTTCCCTTCGCCATCATCCTCATCGGGGCCGTCCGCACCTTGCGCATGATGGCCTATCGGCGCGTGCGCAAGGAGGTCGAGACCTACGACCAGGCGCTGCGCTGGGAGCGTGAATACACGCTCGGCGCCAACCTGCTGGTCTTCACCATCGGCCTGTGGTGTTTCGCGACCTTCAACCTGACCCAGTCCATGGCGGCGCACCTCTTCTGCGTGTCGGTGGCGCTGTCCTACATGGTGGGCGTGACGGGACGGAACTTCGCCAACGGCCCCTTCGTCGACAACCAGATCGCCCTGCTCTGCGCGCCGCTGGTGCTGGGCATGGTGATGACGGGCGTCTGGGACTATCTCGTGCTCGCCTGCTTCGCTGTGCCCTTCTTCGGCAGCGTGCGCAGCATCGCGCGGCGCCTCAGGGACATCCTGCTCAACGCCATCATCGCCAAGCGCGACGTGTCGCTGCTGGCCGACCGCTTCGACACCGCCCTCAACAACATGCCGCACGGCCTCGCCATGTTCGACGCCGAGGGCCGGCTGGTGGTGGTCAACCGCCGCTGGGCGCAGATCCTGCCGCTCGATCCCGACAGCCTGGCGCCGGGTGCGCAGGCGGGAGCCATCGTCGCCGCCTATGTCGAGCTCGGCATCCTCAGCGAGCGCGACGGCGGCCGGGTGCTCGACGCCGTGGCCCGCCGCGTCCACGGGCTCGACCGCGAGCAGTTCGAGCTGCAGGCCAACGGCTGCAACGTCGACCTGACCTTCCAGCCGATGGAGACCGGCGGCCTCGTCGTCGCCATCGAGGACATCACCGAGAAGCGTCGTACCGAGGCGCGGATCGCCCATATGGCGCGGCACGACGCGCTCACCGGCCTGCCGAACCGCTCGCTGTTCCAGGAGCGCCTGGAAGCGGCGCTCGCCATGACCGGTGACGACGACATGGTCGCCGTGCTCTTCGTCGATCTCGACCATTTCCAGCAGGTCAACGACACGCTCGGCCATACGGTGGGCGACGCCGTGCTGGTGGAGGTCGCCGACCGTCTGCGCTTCGCCGTCGGCGAGAGCGACGTCGTCGCCCGTTTCGGCGCGGACGAGTTCGTCGTCCTGCAGAGCGGCAGCCGCACGGTCAACGACGTCACGAGCCTCGCGGCGCGCATCATCGAGACCATCGCCGACATCTCCCACATCGACGAGAAGCCGATCGCGACGGGCGCCTCCGTCGGCATCGCGCTCGCGCCCCGCGACGGCCGGGATCCCGACCAGTTGCTGAAGAGCGCCGACATGGCGCTCAGCCGCGCCAAGGCCGGCGGCCGCGGCATCCTCCACTTCTACGAGGAGGAAATGGATCGCCAGGCGCAGGCGCGGCGGGCGATCGAGATGGACCTGCGCAAGGCCATCCAGAACGAGGAACTGGCTGTCTATTTCCAGCCGATGCTCAATCTGAAGTCACTGACCATCACCACCTGCGAGGCGCTGGTGCGCTGGCCGCATCCGGTGCGGGGAATGATTTCGCCCGCCGACTTCATCCCGGTGGCGGAGGAGACCGGCCTCGTCATCGAACTGGGTCGGCAGGTCATGCGCAAGGCGGCGCAGGCCTGCGTCGCCTGGCCCGACAAGGTCCGCGTCTCGGTCAACCTCTCCTCGGTCCAGTTCGAGCGCGACGACGTGGTGGCGCTCGTCGCCGAGACCCTGAAGGCGACGGGCCTCGAGCCCGACCGGCTCGAACTCGAGATCACCGAGACCCTGCTCCTGAAGGACTCGGCCGCCGTCCTCGACAGCCTCACCCGGCTGCGCGCCATGGGCGTCCGCCTGGCGCTGGACGACTTCGGCACCGGCTATTCCAGCCTCAGCTACCTGCACAAGTTCCCGCTCGACAAGGTCAAGATCGACCGCTCCTTCGTGCGCAGCGTCACCACCGACCGGAAGGCCGCCAAGCTGCTGCGCGGCGTCACCCGTCTCGGCGCGGAGCTCGGCCTTGCGGTGGTTGTCGAGGGCGTCGAGACGCTCGAACAGCTGAAGCTGATCGACGCACCCGGCGTCGTCAGCGAGGTGCAGGGCTTCATCCTCAGCCCGGCCATTCCGGACGATCAGCTGAGGGGCCTGATGAGCCGCTCCGGAAAAGACCTCCTGGCCCGCGCCGCCTGACCGACGCTATACTGACGTTACGTCATCTATACTCGCGGGAATGACTGCTGAGCGCTTGCGAGGCCGGCAGACCAGCCAGTGCGCGCGATCGGGCTGTCTGCCGCATGTAGGGCGGCAAAAAAGCGCCGCTGGCGACCCAAACAACTCCAAAAACCTGTCGAATTGGTGGGCTCCGCCCTCAATCGCCGTTCGGCAGCCGTGGCCAGGGACGAGAGGACCTTACGCTACGGCAGAGTAAAAGCGACGGCGGCAGGGCGGTATCATCATAACGTTTGGTGTATTTAATTGTGTTTCGACGCGCGCGTTAACGATGATTTAACCAAACGCTTCCCACCCGTTAAAAAAGCATTAACATCATCCTCACTGTAGCGGCGAATTCAGCGCGTCTCGTGAGGCATGGCATATGACAACGGTGAATGCTGAAGGCTCGTTCTCACGCAACGTCGCTGACCTGGTCGCCCGGGTGACCTATCGGCGCATCGAGACGGAAGAAGACCGCCGGGCGGTCTATCGCCTGCGCTACGACTGCTATCTCCGGGAAGGGGCCATCGCGGAAAACGAGTCCAGCCTGTTCGAGGACGACCTCGACCACACGCCGAACGTCTCCATCTTCGGCCTCTACCTCGACGGCGAACTGGCGAGCTCGATCCGCGTCCATGTCGCGACGCCGGAGCAGCCGATCGCGCCGGCGCTCGCCGTCTTCGGGGACATTCTTGGTGCACGGATCGCCGCCGGCGAGACGATCGTCGATCCCACCCGCTTCGTGGTCGACCATGAGTTCTCCCGGCTCCATCCCGGCCTGCCCTATGCGACGGTGCGCATGGGCATGCTCGCCTCCGAGCATGCCGACGCCGACTATGCGCTCGCCACGGTCAGGACGGAGCACAGGGCCTTCTACCGCCGCCTGTTGTTCATGGAACCGGTCGGCGAGGCGCGCTACTATCCGAACCTGAAGAACCCGATCAACCTGATGGGCGTGTCGTTTCCGCTGATGCGGCAGAGCGTCTACAAGCGTTATCCGTTCATGGCGTCGACGCGGGAGGAGCAGGAGCGCCTGTTCGGACCGCGCAGGAGCCAGGGCAAGGTGGCGGTGGCCGGAGCGGCGGCCGCGGCCTGAAACCCGAGAGGCGAGGGCCATGAGATCCGGCGGCCGCAGACCCTTCGACGCATTCCGCCGGGCGCCGGGGTCGGGGGGCCGCGAGTCCGACGGCTGGAAGCGGGAGACCTTCGTGCTGCCGCGCGATGCGGCCCGCATCAAGGCGCGGGAAATCCTCGACCGGTTTCCCCGCGCCGCCTATCTGACCGAAGTCGAGTTCTGGCGTGAACTGGAGGACGGACGCATCGAGTTCACGATGCGCCGCCTGCCGACGTCGGACTGAGGACCCTTCAGGCCGCAGCCTCTTCCTCTTCCTCGTCCTTCTCGCCGTCTTCGTCGTCGCCGTCCTCCTCGTCCTCGCCCTCTTCGTCCTCGAGGTCGAGGGCCTGGAGAGCGACCAGCGGGATGGCTTCACGGAAGAGGTCACCCTCCTCGCCGAGCCAGATGCAGGTGGCCTCGTCGTCTGCGATGGCGGTGACCGTGAGCGGCTGGCCGCCGGACTTCAGGGTGACGATGTCGCCGGGTGTGAACGTCATGGGGTGCCTCCTGTGGTGCGAGGCCAACCCTAGCGGGGCTCCGTGACGGGCCCATCACAGCGGAGGCGGCGAGGGCGTGACCCTCGCCGTCAACGTCAGGGGCGCCGCCGCGACAGGCTCGCCATCAGGCTGCGGATGCCCTCCGTCCAGGGCGGGCACTCGGTCGAGAGACGCACCCGGTTGGTCAGGCTGCCGAGGCTGTCGCTGGCGATGGTGACGATGTCGCCGAGCTTGTGGGTGAAGCCCTTGCCGGCCTCGCCGCGGTCCTTGATCGGGGCGAAGAGCGTGCCGCAATAGAGCACGAGCCCGTCCGGATACTGGTGGTGCGGGCCGATGGCTTGGCGGGCGAGGTCCTCGACGTCCCGCGAGATCGCCGCCATGTCGCTGCGGCCGTCGAGCACGAAGCCGTCCTCGCCGGTGACGGTGAGGGCGATCTTCATGCTCCGCACGTCGCCGATCCCGAAGGTGGCGTCGAACAGGCGGATGAAGGGGCCGAGGGAGGCCGAGGCGTTGTTGTCCTTGGCCTTGCCGAGCAGCAGGGCCGAGCGGCCCTCGACGTCGCGCAGGTTGACGTCGTTGCCGAGGGTGGCGCCGACGATGCGTCCGGCCGAGGAGATGACCAGCACCACCTCGGGTTCGGGGTTGTTCCAGGTGGAGATGGGATGGATGCCGACGTCCGCCCCGGTGCCGACGGAGGCGAGGACCGGCGCCTTGGTGAAGATCTCGGCGTCGGGACCGATGCCGACCTCGAGGTACTGCGACCAGAGACCGCGCTCCTGCAGGTGCTTCTTGAGAGCCGCGGCCTCCGGCGAGCCCGGCTTCAGGCCCTTCAGCTCGCCGCCGATGATGGCGCCGATCTCGTCGCGGATGGCGGCGGCACGCTCCGGTATGCCCTTGGCCTGTTCCTCGATGACGCGCTCCACCATGGAGATGGCGAAGGTGACGCCCGCCGCCTTCACCGCCTGGAGATCGACGGGGGAGAGGAAGAAGGGCCGCGAGGCGTCGCGGCCGTCGGGCGGCGTGTTGGCGAGGAGGGCGTCGAGATCGCCGATGTGCTCGCCCTCACTCGCCGCCACGGCCCTGGCCGCATCGGCGGTGTCGAACAGGTCGGCGGTGGTCGGGAAAGCGCCCGTGACGTCGAAGACGCCGCCGGACCGGATGGCGACCACCGAAGGGCCGAGGCCCGGCCGGAACACACGGCCGACCAGGGTGCCCGCCGTGCCGTCGGCGGGAAGGGTCGTGGCGGAGGCGAGGGTGATCGCGGTCATATGCAGCGTCCTCCATCCACTTCCAGCACGACGCCGGTGAGGAAGTTGCCGGGATCGGCGGCGAGGAACAGGGCCGCGTCGGCGATGTCCTTCGGCGTCGACAGGCGGCCCATGGGAATGGAGGCGACGAACTTCTTGCGCATCTCCGGCGTGTCCTCGCCCATGAAGGTGCCGAGGAGCGGGGTGTCGCCGGCCACCGGCGCGAGGGCGCAGACGCGGATGCCGTCGGGCGCGAGCTCGACCGCCATCGACTTGGTGAGGAGGTTCACCGCGCCCTTGGAGGCGTTGTACCAGGCAAGGCCCGGGCGCGGCCGGATGCCGGCGGTGGAGCCGACATTGACGATGACGCCGCCGCCGTTCTGGCGCATTGGCGGGATGACCGCATGGGCGAAGTGGAAGATCGACTTCACGTTGACGTCGAAGACGCGGTCGAAGGTCTCCTCGTCGACCTCCAGCATCGGCCGGTTGCGGTGGGAGGTGCCGGCATTGTTGATGAGGATGTCGACCTTGCCGAAGCGCTCCAGCGTCTTCGCCACGGCGCGCTGGACGTCCTTGGCCTTGGAGACGTCGCACTTCATACCGAAGGCCTTGCGGCCGAAGGGCTTGGCCGCCGCCTTGGCGCCCTCCTCGTTGAGGTCGAGGACGACGACGCGCGCGCCCTCCTTGGCGAAGGTCTCGACGATGCCGAGACCGAAGCCCTGCGCGCCGCCGGTGACGATGGCGACCTTGTCCTTGAGACGCATGGTTTCCCCCTGATGCGTGGATGCTTGTAAGTTCAGACGGCCTGTCAGCCGTGGTTGATGACGACGGTCTTGGAGGCGGAGAACTCGTAGAGCGCCTCGAAGCCCTTCTCGCGGCCGTGGCCGGATTTCTTGACGCCGCCGAAGGGCAGCTCGATGCCGCCACCGGCGCCGTAGCCGTTGACGAAGACCTGGCCGCAGCGCATGGCGCGGGCCACCCGCATGGAGCGCTTGGCGTCACGGCTCCAGACGCCGGCGACGAGGCCGAAATCGGTGCCGTTGGCGAGGCGGACGGCGTCCTCCTCGTCGTCGAAGGGAATGGCGGAGAGGACGGGGCCGAAGACCTCGTCGCAGGCGAGGCGGTTGGAGCGCGGCACCGGGCCGAACAGGGTCGGCGCGACGTAGTAGCCGTTCGGCGGCAGGTTCGGCGCGAGCTGGCCCTCGGCGAGGACCGGGATGCCGTCGGCGCGGGCGCGGGCGACGAAGTCCTCGACGCGCCTCTTCTGGCCGGGGGTGATCATCGGGCCGCAGTCGAGGTCCATGTCCCAGGCGCCGACGCGCACCGTCTTGAACCGCTCGGCGACGCGGGCGACGAGCTCGTCATAGGCGGCGCGCTCGACCAGCATGCGCGAGCCCGCCGAACAGGTCTGGCCGCCGTTCTGGACGATGGCGTTGACGAGGGTCGGCACCGCCGCGTCGAAATCGGCGTCCTTGAACACGACCTGGGGCGACTTGCCGCCGAGCTCGAGGGTGCAGCCGATGTGATTCTTCGCGGCGGCGGACTGGATCAGCGTGCCGACTTCCGGAGAGCCGGTGAAGGAGATGAAGTCGATGCCGCGGTGGGAGGAGAGGGCGGCGCCCGCCTCCTCGCCGAGGCCGGTGACGAGGTTGAGGACGCCCGGCGGGAAGCCGACCTCCAGGGCCAGCTCGCAGATGCGGATGAGCGACAGGCAGGCGTCTTCCGCCGGCTTGACGACGCAGGTGTTGCCGCAGGCGAGCGAGGCGGCGACCGAGCGGCCGAAGATCTGGGCGGGATAGTTCCACGGCACGATGTGGCCGGTGACGCCGTGGGGGTCGCGCACGACGGCGACCGTGTAGCCGTTGAGGAAGGGGATGGTCTCGCCGTGCACCTTGTCGGCGGCGGTGCCGTAGAACTCGAAATAGCGGGCGGCGGCGGTGATGTCGGCCTTGCCCTGGCGGGCCGGCTTGCCGGTGTCGATGCTCTCCAGGAAGGAGAGCTCGTCGTGGTTGGCGAGGATGGCCTCGCCGAGCTTGCAGAGAAGGCGGCCGCGCTCGGTGGCGGTCATGCGGCCCCAGGGTCCCTCCTCGAAGGCCTTGCGGGCGGCGGCCACGGCCCGGTCGACGTCCTCGGCGCCGCTGCGCGGCATCTGGGTCAGGACCGCCCCGTCCGACGGGCCGACCACGTCGAGGGTGGCCCCGCCGAGCGCGGCGATGCTGCGGCCGTCGACGACGTTGAGGTAGTGGGGCGCCACGGCGCGGGCGGCGGCGGGGATGGTCTGGGTGCTCATGCTCTCGGCCCTTCGTATGGTCGTCGGCCTCGGGCCGCGGCAAATCGGGCGCGCACGCTAGCCTCCCGCACCCCTCTTCCGGAAGGGGGGCGCCGCATGGGAGCCTTTACGCACCGCCGTCAGAACCGGGCGGCGACCTGGGCGAGGCCGAGGACGCCACCGATCCCGACGCCGATGCCGAGGAGGAAGAGGACGAAGGCGCCGAGCCCGGAGAAGCGGACGCCCTCGCGCGGAGACCCCGAAGGAGGTGCGGTGGACGCCGGCGCCGGGGCCGCCGCAGCGGCGGCTTCCGCCGCAGCGGCGGCTTCCGCCGCGGGCGGCTGGCCGGGCGCAGGCATGGCGGCGAAGACCGGCGGCAGGTCGGCCGGGGGCAGGGCCGGATAGTCGAGGACGGGCGGCATCGCCAGCAGTCGCTCGCGCTCGATCAGCCGGCGGGCGATGTAGGCGGTGATCCGCTCGGCGACCGCTGCCGGGTCGGGGCTCTCGACCATGACCCGGCGGCCCTCGCGCGTGTCCTGCAGGAAGCGGTAGCTGCGCTTGTCGCGGGCCATCTCGACGAAGGCGATCATGTCGATCCACAGGCGCGGGGTCGCGCCGGGGGTGACCGCGACGTCGAACAGGTCGACGCCGCGGGGAATGTCGGCGAGCACCGGCTTCAGCCGGTCGTGCAGGATGTCGAGCCGGGCGATGTCGGCCTCGCGCAGGGCGACGACGACGCCGGTGCGTTCGGCCTCCTCGATCCGGATGGCGCGGATCGTGTCGGTGAGGCCGGGGCGGGGAGAGGCTGGCTTGGGGTCCATGGGAACCTCGCGAAAGCGGTGCCGGGAAGGCCGGTCGTGGTTAAGCATCATTTAAGCATGCCGGCGTCGCCGCCCCAAATCGCCGGCGGGCGTTGTCCCGGGGTTTCCCGTGCCGGCGTCCGCATCCGGAGAGCGCCCGGCGGCTGACCCTGCGTGAGTGGCTTTGAGGCGACACCGACGGGCCCGTCGACCGGGCCTTCCATCACCTCGGTACCGACCTCCCATACCTCGCTACCGAGGCGCGAAATTGGCGGGTTGCGCGGCCGCTAAGCCGCTGTCACCCCTGCATTTGTTTCGTGCAACGGGAACCACCTTGGGGGGAAGGGGTTCTGAACTCTGGTAGCCGGGGTCTCGTCCCCGCGCTCTTCAAGGGACGACACAGATGAAAAAGCTGCTCCTTGCCGGCGTCGCCGCCGCTGCTCTCTCCACCACCGCGATCTCGTCCGGTGCTCTCGCCGCCGATCTCGGGTCGCCCCGCATGCCTGTGGCTGAAACCGCGGTCGTCGTTCCTGTCGCCTTCTCCTGGTCGGGCTTCTACGGCGGTGTCCACTTCGGCTACGGCTGGGGCCGTTCCAACTGGGGCTTCAGCCCGTCGGGCACCTCCGTCTCGCCGTCCATGGACGGCGTCTTCGGCGGCGGCCAGCTCGGCTTCAACTACCAGATCAACAACTTCGTCATGGGTATCGAGGGTGACGCCTCTGCTGCCGACCTGAGCGGCTGGCGCGCCTGCCCGAACGCCGCCTTCACCTGCGCCTCGCGTGCCAACTTCCTCGGCTCGATCCGCGGTCGTATCGGCTACGCTTGGGACCGCACGCTGGTCTACGCCACCGGTGGTGTCGCCTTCGGCCAGTTCCGCAACCGCACCTATGATGCGGCGACCGTCACCCAGGTCGGTGCCTTCAGCAACTCGCGTGTCGGCTACGCTCTCGGCGCCGGTCTCGAGTACGCCTGGACCCCGAACGTGACGACGAAGCTCGAGTACATGTACTACGACTTCGGCTCGTCGACGCAGCTGCCGGGCCCGGGTTCGCTTGATCCCACCGGTTTCGACAGCACGCGCATCCGCAACAACGTGCACACCGTCAAGATCGGTCTGAACTACCTGTTCTCGACCGGCCCGGGCGCCATGACCCGCTACTGATCGCCGCCCGTGCGCCGATCACGTGAAAGGGCTGCCCTCGGGCAGCCCTTTTTCTTGTCGGGTGGCAGGAAAGCCCCCGAGCTGGCGCAGTGCTTCTCCCGCCACCATCGCGGTGGCGACGGCCACGTTCAGCGACCGCATGGCCGGCTGCATCGGAATGAGGATGCGGCCATCGGCGGCGGCGTGGACCTCCGGGGGGACGCCGGCCGATTCGCGGCCCGCCATGAGCATGTCCCCCGCGCGGAACGTGAAGTCGGCATAGGGGAGGGCGCCGCGGGTGGTCATCAGGACGAGCCGCCGGCCCTCGCCGCGCCGCCGCGCCTCGAAGGCGGCGAAGTCGTCGTGCCGGGTCCAGGCGACGTGGTCGAGGTAGTCCATGCCGGACCGGCGGAAGGACTTGTCGGAGACGGGAAAGCCCGCCGGCTCGACGATGTCGACGCCGAGGCCCAAGCAGGCGGCGAGCCTGAGGATGGTTCCGGTGTTCTGGGCGATGTCGGGCTGGTACAGCGCAATGCGGATCATGGGCGCAGAATGCCCGACGAGCCATCCCTTACGGAAGAGCCCCGGCGCCGGTTCACCGGATCAGACGAAGGTGCGATGCGGCGCAATGCCATGTTCACAAGGGCGCACTGGACATCACCTTATAACGGTGCGAATAAGCGACGCCGATCAAGGTTCCCGCGCGGATTCCACCAGGCCCTTCAGGGCCATTTCGGCGTGGCGGCGCCTCCCCTGAAGGCTGCCGCGCGCCGGTCGGGTGGCGCGGCAGCGCTCTTCGCGCGGTCGGCGCGATCTGGCCTCCGTGACGGGCCGACGAGCGAAAGGACGACGAGAAGTGGCAAGCGTTCAACATTCCGAGGGTGATCGCCGCGATTTCCTCTACCTCGCGACCGGGGCGGCTGCAGCCGTCGGCGGCGCTGCGGCGATCTGGCCCTTCATCAGCCAATTGGCGCCTGATGCCGGAACCGTTGCCGCCGGTGCGCCCATCGAGATCGACCTCGCGGCCATTCCCGAAGGCGGCCAGATCAAGATCCTCTGGCGCGGCAAGCCCTATTTCGTGCGCAACCGCACCGAGGCCGAGATCAAGGCGGCGCGCGACGTCG
>LNFH01000198.1 GCA_001464235.1 Rhizobiales bacterium Ga0077556
CGCGTCTCCTTCGTCTCCGGCGGATCGGAGGCGACCGAGACCGCCATCAAGATCGCCCTGCAGTACCACCTCGCCCGCGGCCACGCCGGCCGGACCCACTTCTTCGCACGCCGCCAGTCCTGGCACGGCTATACGATGGGCGCCCTGTCGCTCTCCGGCCATCCGGCCCGCCGCCGCCCCTATGTCGGCGCGCTGATGCCGGTGACCCACCTGTCGCCGGCGAACGACTACCGCCCGGCCGACGGCGTCGCGCCGGAGGATCTGGTCGACCATCTCGCCGCCGAGTTCGAGCGCGAGATCCACCGTGTCGGCGCCGAGCGCATCGCCGCCTTCTTCTTCGAGCCGGTGGTGGGGGCCGCCGGCGGCGCCGTGCCGGCGCCCGACGGCTACGCCCGGCGGATGCGCGAGATCTGCTCGCGCTACGGCATCCTCATGGTCGCCGACGAGGTCATGTGCGGCGTCGGACGCTGCGGCACCTGGCGCACCCTCGCCCATGACGGCGTCTCGCCCGACATCATGGTCACCGCCAAGGGCCTCGCCGGCGGCTACGCGCCGCTCGGCGCCGCGCTGATGACGGAAGACGTCTATCGCACCATCGCCGACACCTTCGGCACCATCGCCTCGGTCCATACCTACTCCGGCCATACCGCCGCCTGCGCCGCCGGCCTCGCGGTGCAGAAGGTCATCATCCGCGACGGCCTCGTCGAGAAGTGCCGCACCGACGGCGCCTATCTCATGGGCGCCCTGGAACAGGCCTTCGGCCAGAACCCGCATGTCGGCGACATCCGCGGCCGCGGCTTCTTCGTCGCCGTGGAACTCGTCAAGGACCGCGAGACGAAGACGCCCTTCGCCCCAAGCCTCGGGCTCTACAAGCGCGTCAAGGACGAGGCCTTCGCCCGCGGCCTCCTCTGCTACCCATCGCCCGGCACGGCGGACGGCCATTCCGGCGACCACGTGATCCTCGCCCCGCCCTACATCATCACCCGCCCGGAGATCGACCGCATGGTCGGGCTCCTGGGCGAGGCGGTGGACGCCGCCCTCGCCAGCACCGCCGGCGAGGCCGCCTGATGCGCCTCCAGGGAAAGGTCGCGGTCATCACCGGTGGCGGGTCGGGCATCGGCAGAGCAACCGCGCTCGCCTTCGCGCGCGAGGGCGCCCGCCTCGCCCTCGTCGACCGCGATGCGGCCGGCGCCGACGAAACAGCCGCCATGGTGACTGCCCAAGGCGGCGAGGCCATGACCTGCATCTCCGACGTCGGCGAGCCCGGCACCGCCGACCGCGACGCGGCTGCCGTCGCGGCGCGCTTCGGCCGCATCGACATCCTCTTCGCCGCGGCAGGCTTCTCCGTCGGCGGCACGATCATGACCACCAGCCCCGAGGACTGGGACCGCGTCTTCCGTGCCAATGTCGGCGGCACCTGGCTCTGGGCGCGGGCGGTGGTGCCCTTCATGCGGGCCCAGGGCGGCGGCGCCATCGTCACCACCGCCTCCCAGCTCGCCATCGCCGGGGGCGCCGGCAATGCCGCCTATATCGCCGCCAAGGGCGCCATCCTCAGCCTCACCCGCACCATGGCGCTGGATTTCGCGGCGGATCGCATCCGCGTCAACGCGGTGGCGCCCGGCGCCATCGACACGCCCATGCTCCGGCGCAGCTTCGGCCGCGCCGCCGATCCCGCCGCGGCGGAGGCGAAATCGGTCGGCCGCCACCCGCTGGGACGGCTCGGCCGCCCGGAGGAGATCGCCGAGGCCGTGCTCTATCTCGCCAGTGACGCGGCGGCCTTCACCACCGGCACGACGCTGGCCGTTGACGGCGGCTGGCTCGCCGGCTGACATTGCCTAACCCTTGGGCAGAGCGATCCCGTTGCTTCCCGAGGGTGCAAATGCCGAAGAGCATTTCCCACGCCGGCGGTTCCGGCGAACGGACATTCTCCTCGCGCCGGCATCGCATGGCCAGCTCCCGCTGCTGGTACGGAGATTGCAACCATCTGGGCGAGCCGCCGGGCAGGATGCCAGGCCCGCAAGCGTCAACGGAGACCGCGTCATGAAGCTGAACCGTCGTCACCTCCTCGCGGGAACGGCCGCCATCGCCACAGCGCCCTATCTCGGTGGCAGGGCCGAGGCGCAGACCCGCGCGGAAACCCTGCGCTACGTCACCGGCGCGGCGGTGAACACCCTCGACCCCACCATGCCCGGCGCCACGCGCGAGGCCTTCGGCGTCAGCGTCAACGTCTATGACCGGCTGGTCTCGTTCGGCCGCAAGCAGCGCAACGGCAACTGGGTCTTCGACATCGACAACATCCGCGGCGAGATCGCCGAGAAGGTGGACGTCAGCCCCGACGGCATGACCTTCACCTTCCACATCCGCAAGAACGCCAAGTTCCACGACGGCACGCCTGTGACCGCCGAGGACGTGAAGTGGTCCTACGACCGCGCCGTCTCCGCCCGTTCCCTCGCCGCCGCCCAGATCGGCACCGGCTCCTGGACCAAGCCCGAGCAGTTCACCATCGTCGACACCCACACGGTCGTCGGCAAGATCGACAAGCCCGACCGCCTCGCCCTCCCCAACCTCTGCACGCTCTACGCCATCGTCTTCAACTCGGCCCTGGTGAAGAAGCACGTGACGCCGCAGGACCCCTGGGGCCAGGCCTGGACCAAGGACAACACCGCCGGCTCCGGCGCCTATACGGTGGAGAGCTTCAAGCCCGGCGAGCAGGTCATCCTGCGCCGCAA
>LNFH01000199.1 GCA_001464235.1 Rhizobiales bacterium Ga0077556
CGGGGAGGGCGAGGGTGGCGGCGGCAGCGAACAGGAAGGAACGGCGGGCGAGCATGGGGCACTCCGGTGTTGCGGAGGCCAGCGCAAGCGCCGTGCCGCGGGGGGCTGTGCCGGAATGGGATGCGGGAATGGCGGTTGTCCGACCCGCGGGTCGCCCCGAAGATGGAGCCTCGAGATCAGGACCATCCGCATGCGCATCGCCGTCATCGCCGACATCCACGGCAACCTCCTCGCCCTCGAGGCTGTCCTCGCCGACATCGCCGCCCGCGGCGTGGACCGCACGGTCAATCTCGGCGATTGCGTCTCGGGTCCGCTCTGGCCGGCGGAGACGGCCGCGCGGCTCATGGCGCTGGACCTGCCGACCGTGCGCGGCAACCACGACCGCTGGGTGGTCGAGGCCGAGGGCGAGGGGCTGTACTTTTCAGACAGGCTCGCCCGCGAGCAGCTGGACGCGGCGCAGCACGCCTGGCTCGCCGGGCTCCCCATGCGGCGCGAGCTCGACTGCGCCGGCCTCGCCGTGCGCCTCTTCCATGCGACGCCCTCCGACGACAACACCTACCTGATGGAGGACGCGCGCGATGGCCGCCTCGTCCAGTCGGGGCGACCTGGGCGGCGCCGGCCTCGTGCTCTGCGGCCACAGCCACCTGCCGCGCCTCCTGACGCTTGGCGGCGTGACGGTGGTCAACCCCGGCAGCGTCGGGCAGCCGGCCTATTCCGATCCGACGCCGCCCGACGCCCATGTCTCCGAGGTCGGCTCGCCTCACGCGCGTTACGCGATCGCGACGGTGCGGGAGGGAGCCGTGGCGAGCGTCGACGTCGTCGCCGTCGCCTATGACTGGGAGGCGGCCGCCCGGAAGGCCGAGAGCTACGGGCGGGCGGAGTGGGCCCGCGGCCTGCGCACCGGCTTTGCCAAGTAGCCGCGGCCGGTGATGGCCAGCGCCGCCGTGCGCGCCACGGCGGCGAGGTCGTCGGCCGTCATCCTGCGGGAGAAGGCGCCGCGCGCGGATCGGCCGGCCTTCAACGGCATCGGCACATGGACGAAGAGCGCGCGCTTCACCTGATGGCGCGCCACCGCCTCCAGCGCCAGCCAATAGGCGAAGTTGCAGAGATATTCGCCCGCAGAGGGCGACAGCCGGGCGTTGAACCCGGCCCGGCGCAAGGCCTGCGTCAGCGGCCCGCAGGCGAAGGCCGTCGGCACCCGCCACGGGCCATCGGCGACGATGTCGGCGGAGCGGTGGAAGGCGCCGGAGGCGTCCGGCACCCGCCGCGTCGTGACGTTGTGGGCATGCTGCTCGATGTGCACGTGCCCGGTGCGGCCGGCGAGGCCGAAGAGCAGCACGGCATCCGGCCGGTGCCGGGCGATGAGCGCCGGCAGGTCGCGGGCGACCTCCGCATAGACGGTGGCGAAGACGTGCGGCACCACCCGGACGCCCGGAATGCGGAGCGCCGCCACCGCCTTCACCATGGCGGGGGTCGGGTTGCGCTCCCAGCCGGGGAAGGGGCCGAAGCCGGTGACGAGCAGGGTGGTCATGGGCAGGGTCTCGTGAGCGGTCGCTCACGAGACTTCATTCGCCCTGCATCGGGCAAGGGTCTTTGGACTGCCGGACCGTTCTGGTCGATAGCACTACAGGTTCCGTCATGCCCGGATCGATTGTTCGCTCGCCGCCCTACCGCAACCACGCCGCGAGACGCTTCACCGCCTCCTCCATGTCCGCCGTCGACCCGGCGAAGGAGAAGCGGATGGCGTGCATGCCGCCATAGGGGTCGAAATCGGGTCCCGGCGTCGCGGCAATCCCCGTCTCGGCCAGCATGCGGCGGGCGAAGTCGAGGCTGTCGTTGGTGTAGCGGGAGACGTCCGCATAGACGTAGAAGGCGCCGTCCACCGGCAGCAGCCGGTCGAGCCCGGCCTTCGGCAGGCCGTCCAGCAGCACCCGCCGGTTGGCGGCATAGCCCGCCTTGATCGCCTCCAGTTCCACCGTCGCGTCGAAGGCGGCCAGCGCCGCCACCTGGCTGAGCTGCGGCGCCGAGATGAACAGGTTCTGCGCCAGGCATTCCACCGAGCGGGCGAGGCTCTCCGGCACGATCATCCAGCCGATGCGCCAGCCGGTCATGCAGTAGTATTTCGAGAAGGAGTTGATCACGATCACGTCGTCGCTGGTCTCCAGCGCCGTGTGGCAGGGCATCTCGTAGGAGAGCCCGTGATAGATCTCGTCGGAAATGAAGCGGATGCCGAGGTCGCGCGAGGCCTCCACCAGCGCCTTCAGCGCCTCCGGCGTCATCATCGTGCCGGTCGGGTTGGCCGGGCTGGCGATGAGGATGCCGTCGAGCTTCTTCCGCGCGTGTTCCGCCGCCAGCATCTCCGGCGTCACGGCCCAGCGGGTCGCGGCCGTGGTCTCGATGAACACCACCTCGCAGCCCAGCGCTTCGAGAATGTTCTTGTAGGCGGGGTAGCCGGGGCTGGCGATGGCCACCCGCCCGCCGTGCTCGAACAGGGCGAGGAAGGACAGGATGAAGGCCGATGACGAGCCCATGGTGACCGCGATGCGGCCGATGGGCACCTCCACCCCGTGCGTCTCGGCATAGTGGCGGGCGATGCGCTGGCGGAGCTCCGGCGTGCCGAGGGCGAGCGTGTAGCCGATCTGGCCGCCGGCCAGCGCGTCGGCCGCCGCCTTGCGGATGCTCGCCGGCGTCGGCGCGGCGGGTTGCCCCACCTCCATGTGGATGACGCTCTGCCCCGCCGCCTCGGCCTTCGCCGCGGCCGTCATCACGTCCATGACGAGAAAGGGCGCCACCGAGCCCCGCCGGGTCGGGTGGAGGATCTGGCGGGCAAGTCCCTCGCGCGTCATGTGGTGAATGTCCCGAACTGGCGGCCGCGTCATGGTTTCGCCCCCTTGGCGCGCCAAGAGGGTCGCCATGCGCCTATCACACGGGGCGGGCCGGGTCACCGCTCTCTCCCTGTTGTGACCGGCCCCCGCGTTGACCCCCGTCAGCCTGCTCCTTAGGGTCCCGAGCAATGACGTCGTTCAAGATTCCGCTTCGTGCCGCCGCCGCGGCTCTCGCCGGCCTGATGGCGCTTTGTCCCGCAGCGAAGGCCCAGGCGCCCGGCGCCCTGCCGATCATCCGCGACACGGAGATCGAGAACTTGCTGCGCGACTACGCGCGGCCGCTGTTCCGCGCCGCCGGTGTCGGCGGCAGCCAGACCAACGTCATCATCGTCAACAACCGCGGCTTCAACGCCTTCGTGGCCAACGGCCGGCGCATCTTCATCAATGCCGGTGCCATCCTCGATTCGCGCACGCCCAACGAGCTGATCGGCGTCATGGCCCACGAGACCGGCCACATCGCCGGCGGCCACCTCGCCCGCCTGCGCGAGGCCGTGGAGCGCGCCCAGATCATCGCCGCCCTCGGCATGATCGTCGGTGCCGCGGGCGTCGCGGCGAGCGCGGCCACCGGCGGCGGCCGCTCCGGCATCGGCGAAGCGGCCCCCGGCGCCATCACCGCCGGCGCCCATATGGGCATGCGCTCGCTTCTGTCCTACCAGCGGGGCGAGGAGGCGGCCGCCGACCGCGCCGCCATCAATTATCTCAACGCCACCGGCCAGTCGGCCAAAGGCATGGTCGAGACGTTCCGCCGCCTGCAGAACGAGACCATGTTCGTCGCCCGCCACGTCGACCCCTATGCGGTCAGCCACCCCATGCCGGCGGATCGCATCGCCATCATCGAGCCGCTCGCCCGCGCCAGCCCCCACTACGGCAAGGTCGACCCGCCCGCGCTGGACGCCCGCCACCAGCTGGCGCGCGCCAAGCTCGCCGGTTTCCTCGACCGTGCCGACGCGATCACCCGGCGCTATCCGCCCTCGGATACGTCGCTGCCGGCGCGCTATGCCCGCACCATCCAGATGTTCCGCTTCGGCGACCGCACCCGCGCCGCCGCCATGGCGGACGACCTGATCCGCTCCCAGCCGAACAATCCCTATTTCCACGAGATCAAGGGGCAGATCCTGCTCGAGACCGGCCAGCCCGCCGCGGCGCTGCCGTCCCTGCGCCGCGCCGTGTCGCTGGCCCCCAATGCCGGCCTCATCCGCATCATGCTCGGCCATGCCCTGGTCGCCTCGGGCAACAACGCCTCCCTCGACGAGGCCATCCGCGAACTGCGCCTCGCCCTGCAGCGGGAGCCGGAGGCCGGCGACGGCTACCGCCAGCTCGCAATCGCCTACGGCCGCAAGAACGACCGCGGCCAGGCCGACCTCGCTTCCGCCCAGGCCGCCTATTATTCCGGCGACCTGCAGACCGCGCGCGGCCTCGCCCGCCGTGCCCAGGGATCGCTGCCCACCGGCTCGCCCGGCTGGCTGATCGCCGAAGACATCTACAATCAACGCCCCCGGCGCAACTGAGGACCTACCCATGTTCAAGCGCCTGATCGCGCCGGCCTTCGCGGCCCTTCTCGCCGTGACCGCGCCCGTCCTCGCCCAGTCGGCGGCGCCGACGGCCGAGGAGAGGGCACGCATCGAAACCATCGTCCGGGAGTACCTGCTGAAGAACCCGGAGATTCTCCAGGAGGCGCTCGTCGAGCTCGAGAAGCGCCAGGCGCAGGCCGAGGACCGCGCCCGCGCCGCCGCCTTCTCCGCCAACCGCGACGCGCTCTACCGCTCGCCGAACCAGGTCGTGCTCGGCAACCCCCAGGGTGACGTCACCCTCGTCGAGTTCTTCGACTACAATTGCGGCTTCTGCAAAAGGGCGCTGCCCGAGACCCTGGAGCTCCTGCGCTCGGATTCGCGCCTGCGCATCGTGCTGAAGGACTTCCCCGTCCTCGGCCAGGGATCGGTCGAGGCGGCGCAGGTCGCCGTGGCGCTGAAGATGCAGATCGCCCCGCCGAAATATCTCGAGTTCCACCAGAAGCTGCTCGGCGGCCGTGGTCAGGCCAATGGCGCCCGCGCCATGGAGGTCGCCCGCGAGGTCGGCGCCGACATGGCCCGCCTGCAGCGCGACATGCAGTCGCCCCAGGTCCAGGCGACGCTCGCCGAGAACATGCGCCTCGCCGAGATGCTGCGCATCAACGGCACGCCGACCTACGTGGTGGGCGACGAGGTCGTGGTCGGCGCCGTGGGGCTGGAGAAGCTGCGCGAGAACCTCGCCCGCGCCCGCACCGCCTGCGCCGCCCAGCCGAACATGTGCTGAGGCGGGGGGAAGGGGCGGAACAGCCGCCTTCCAACTTGTCCCTGCGCTCCTGAACCACGTCGATCAGGCTGCGCCGACCCGTCATCCCCGGCCGAGCGCAGCGAGGGGAAGGGGATCCAGGGGTGCAAGGCTCTCCCCCTATCCGGTCGCGGCTACTCGGCCGGCACCCGGCCGCTCCTGGACCCCCTTCCCTCGGCCTCCGGCCTCGCCGGGGGTGACGGGTGCTGAGGCTCGCCGGGCAGAGGCGAAGAGGAGCGGCCGGCGCTCCTCACTCCCGGACGTCGAAGCGGTAGGACTTCGACACGATCCGCCAGCCCTCGTTGAGCTTCATCAGCACCAGGTAGTCGGTGAAGAAGCGCGGCAGAAGCGCGCACTGCACCTTCACGAAGGCGGTGCTCTCGTCCGAACGGTCCACCGTCACCACGAAGTCGTGGCGCGCATGGCCCTGGCCCTTGGCCGAGGGGCGCTTGGCGACGCGGTCCAGCCAATCCTGGTAGGGCAGGACCTGCAGCTCGCCCTTGTCCTGCCAGCGCAGGTCGGCGGTCGGATGGAAGGCGGCGCCGAGCTTGTCGACGTCCGATTCGTAGAGCCCGTCGAAATAGAGCTGGATCGTCGCCTCAACGCTGGAGCGGTCATAGGCGGGCGTCGGCTTCAGGGCTTGAACGGCGGTCATGGGTCGCCTCCTCGGGCTGGTGTGCGGAGCGAGAGCAAAGCACAGCCGGAGCCCCGGCGAAACAGGCGGTCGCTTGCCCCGCGTCCGCCTCTTGGCCATAGTGCGCCGCAACCGACGGGGCACCCAGCCGAAGCCGTCGAAGCCGGGAGACGATCATGATTCAGGAGCTCATCAACCGCGTTGCGGCCGCTGCCGGCCTCGACGAAGGGCTCGCCGCCAAGGCCGTCGGCATGATCCTCGGCTTCCTCCAGAAAGAGGGTCCGCAGGCCGAAGTGCAGCAGATGCTGGCGGCCCTGCCGGGTGCCGAGGGCCTCATCGCCCAGGGCGAGGACGGCGGTGGCGGCGGCGGCCTGATGGGCATGGTCGGCGGCCTGATGGGCGGCGGCATCATGGGCCTCGGCGCCAACCTGATGGGTGCAGGCCTCGACATGGGCCAGATCTCGACGGTCGGCAAGGAACTCATGGCCTTCGGCCGCGAGCACGCCGGCGAGGACGTCATGGGCCGCATCGTCGCCGGCACGCCGGGCCTGTCGCAGTTCGTCTGTCATGGCCGGACTTGGCCCGGCCATCCACGACTTGAAGACGCCGAGAGAGGCGCCGCCCCTTCACCTCTCCCCGGCGGGGAGAGGTGAGGCGGTCCGCCGCGCGATCCCGCACCCGTCACCCCCGGCGAGGCCGAAGGCCGAGGGGAGGGGGTCCAGGAGCGGACGGGCGCAGGCAGGGAGGCTGCGCTCTGAGAGCCTCTTCCCTGCAACCCCTGAATCCGCTCCCCCTCGCTACGCTCGGCCGGGGATGACGGCCAGCAGATCGGACGGCGCCTGCCCGGTATTGACAGCGCGGGGGGCTTGGCGTCCAAGGCTGCCCCATGGCGCCATCGCACTCCCCCGACCCGATCCCGTCC
>LNFH01000200.1 GCA_001464235.1 Rhizobiales bacterium Ga0077556
TCGTCCTCGACAGCGTCACCCACCTCACCGCCGAGGCGCGCGGCCGCATCGCCGTCTGCGCCTCTCACGGCGCGGTCTATGCCGCCTGGTACGGCGCGATGAAGGGCGTCGCGGCGATGATCCTCAACGATGCCGGCATCGGCCGGGAACAGGCCGGCATATCCGGGCTCGGCTGGCTGGACGACCTCGGCGTGCCCGGCGCGACCGTCGCGCACACCTCCGCCCGCATCGGCTGGGGCGCCGACATGCCGGCCCGCGGCGTCCTCTCCTTCGTCAACGCCGCGGCTGCGAGCATCGGCCTTCGGCGCGGCATGGCCTGCGCCGAGGCCATCGAGCGGCTCGCCCGCGCCGGCCTGCCGCCCTCGCCCACTCCGCAGCCCCTCGCCGAAGCGCGCCACGAGATGGTCGAGGCCGGGGCCAGGGGCATCCGCGTCTTCGTCCTCGATTCCAACGGCCTCGTCGGCAAGGAGGATGCCGGCCACATCGTCGTCACCGCCTCCCACGGCGGCCTGCTCGCCGGCAAGCCGGAGACGGCGGTGAAGGCCGAGACCGCGGCCTGGAGGACGCCGGCATCTCCCGCCTGCCGGCGCTGGAAGCCCGCGGCATCGCAGGCGCCATGGTCTCCGCCTTCTCCGCCCGCATCGGCGACGGCCTGTCGGTCTGGACCGACGGCTATGTCAGCGCCGTCAACGGCGTCGCCGAGCGCCATGGCGGCGCCATCGGCCAGTCCACCCGCGACTTCGTCGCGGCCATGATCGCCGCCGCCTGATCAGCCCCGCGTGGCGATGACCGCCACCGGCCCGCCACCGGGCGGTCCCTGGTGCTCGGCCCCGCCCGAGACATAGATGTCCGTGCGCCCGACGAGACCGGCGAGCGCCCCCGCCACGAAGGCGCGGGCATGGCGCGTGGAGGAAATGTCGGAATCGTCCAGCATGGTGTGGCGCGCCCCGCGCACCGCCCCGTCGGGGGACGCCTCGGCCTTCGCGAGCAGCGCCACCAGCCGGCCGCGCGCTGCGGCGTCGAGCTGGCCCGCCGCGCCGAGGCCGAGGCGGGCGAGGGCCGCCCGCACCGGCTCCACGTCGATGGCATCCGCCATCACCGCATGGTCGACCGCGAGATCCCCCGACCAGTCCGCCGACATGCCGAGCACGACGATCTCGTGGCCGAGGAGTTCGACCCCTGCCGAGGCGCTGGCGCGGCCGGAGAACAGCGCGAGATCACGGCCGATGGCGTCATCGGTGACGGCTTCGGCCGCGATCTCGCCCAGCGCCACGGCGACGCCCAGCGACGAGGCGCCGCGCGACAGGCCCATGGACTTCAGCGTGTCGCGGACGGCGACGCTCGCCCCCCGCCCCTCCGCCTCGCCGATGCGTTGCGCCGTCAGGAGCGGGCACTTCACCTGGACGAAATGGACGTCGCGGGCATCCGTCAGGCCCGCCTGGCGCATCGCCTCGCGCACGCCGGCGGCCACCTGCTCGACCTGGCCGCGCCGCCCGAGATGCTCCGCCGGCAGCGCCGCGGTGTGGACCCGCCCGACGGCGAGGGCGGGGCCGGGTGCGCCTTCGCCCTCCACCCGCTCGCAGATCGTCCAGTGCGGCGCCATGGCTCCCTCCGTGCCGCCCGACATGACGTAGCAGACCGCCTCCGCGCGCTCCGGCCCGATGTGGCGGGCCAGCGCCAGGGTCAGCGACTGGGTGGCGAAGCCGCGGGTGAAGTCGTTGACGCAGCCGTTGCCCTCGGTCTTGCCGAAGATCGCCAGGATGCCGGCGGGGCCGATCCGGCCCGCGGCGATGGCCGCCTCGAGCCCGGAGACGTCGTCGGGGGACTGTGCGATGATACGGTGGACGCGGGCGATGGGCATGCGGCGGAATCCTTCTGACGCTCGTCTGCGCCGGTTTTGCTTGACAGGGCCGGGTCCTGTCACTATGCCGTCGCCTCTCCGAACAGGACCATTTTGTCCAGCGGCCGGCCGACGCCGTCGCACTTTACCTTTGGGATCCGACAGATGTCGCGTCGTTGTGAACTCACCGGCAAGGGTGTTCAGGTTGGCCACCGGGTCAGCCATTCGAACATCAAGACGAAGCACCGCTTCCTGCCGAACCTGCAGAATATCTCCTTCGCCTCCGACCTTCTGGGTCAGACGGTGTCGCTGCGCGTGTCGACCCACGCCCTGCGCTCGGTCGACCACAATGGCGGGCTCGACGCCTTCCTGCAGAAGGCCCGTGCCGAGGATCTGTCGCCCAAGGCGCGGCAGCTGAAGTCGGCCATCGCCAAGAAGCGCGCCGAAGCCGCCTGATCCGGCGTTCCCTTGAAAATGCGTGAACCGGCGTCGGGAAACCGTCGCCGGTTTCGCCATTTCCGCTGCGGCATTGTCGCGCGGCGACAGGCTTCCCATATGCCGCTAGTCTGAGCACAGCGGCACCCGACACGCCGTGCCATCCGTGGGGAAACCATGTCGTCCAAGACCCTCTTCAGGTCCAAGAAGCTCATTCGCGCCTTCGCCATCGCCGGCGTCGCCGTCATGCTCGGCGCCGTCGCGGCCGAGGCGGCCCCGCGTGGCGGCGGCAGCCGCGGCGGTCGCTCCTATGCGCCGCCCCCGACCACCAACACGGCACCCACGACGGCTGCGCCGCTGCAGCGCACGACCGCGCCGACCCCGGCGCCGGGCATGCAGCAGCCGGGCATGGCCGCCCGTCCGGGCGCGCCCGCTCCCGCCGCCCAGGGCTCGCGCTTCGGCGGCCTCGGCATGGGCCTCGCCGCCGGTTTCCTCGGCGCCGGCCTGTTCGGCCTGCTCTCCGGCCAGGGCTTCCTCGGCGGCCTCGGCTCGCTGATGGGCATGCTCGGCTTCCTCGCCCAGTTCGCGCTCATCGCCGGCGTCATCTATCTCGTCGTGCGCCTGGTGCGCGGCCGCCGCGAGACCGCTGCCGGCCCGCAGCCGGCCATGGCCCGCCAGGGCGCCGGCCCGGACGGCGCCCCCGGCAACGGCCCGATGGGCCTGCCGCAGAACCGCGTCATCCCCGGCATGGCCGGCGGCTCGGTGGCGGCCCCCGCCGCGCCCTCCGACACCATCGGCGTGACGCCGCAGGACTACGACGCGTTCGAGCGCCTGCTCGCCCACGTCAACGAGGCCTATTCGCGTGAGGACCTCAACGGCCTGCGTGCCATGGCGACCCCCGAGATGGTCGGCTACTTCGCCGACGACCTGAAGGAGGCCGCCTCAAAGGGCCAGGTCAACCGCATCTCCGACGTCCGGCTGCTGCAGGGCGACCTGTCGGAAGCCTGGCGCGAGCAGGACGCCGACTACGCCACGGTCGCGATGCGCTTCGCGCGCACCGACCTCGTCCTCGACCGCGCCTCGGGCCGCGTCGTCAGCGGCAACCCGCAGGGCGAGGAGGCCGTGGAGCTGTGGACGTTCCGCCGGCCCCATGGCGGGGCCTGGCAGCTCTCGGCGATCCAGCAGGCCTGACCGGCCTCCTGCTCTCCCAGCCTCTCGAAATTGCACCAGCCCCGGCCCTCGCGCCGGGGCTTTTGCATGGCGGCCGGGAGCCGCCCGGTGCCCTGTTGATATTAACCTTTTGTCCATACCTGTTGAGGAAGTCTTAACGAAACCGTTGCGGTGCAACCGGTCTCGTGTTTCCATCCTCGGGCGATGAAGACCGTCACAACAGAAATCCGCCTGGCGCGGAAATCCGACGCCCCGCTCGTGGCAGAGGTCCATGACGAGGCCTGGCGCGCGGCCTATCGGGGCCTCATTCCCGGAGCCGAGCTGGAAAAGCTGATCGCCAAGCGCGGTCCCGGCTGGTGGGACGCCGCCATTCGCAAGGGCAATCGCATCGCCCTGCTCGGCTTCGGCGACGAGATCGCCGGCTACGCCAATTACGGCCGCAACCGCGCCAAGGCCCTCACCTACGAGGGCGAGATCTACGAGCTCTATCTCAGGCCGAAGTTCATCGGCATCGGCCTCGGCCGCCGCCTGTTCGAATCGGCTCGCAAGGACCTCGAGGCCCATGGCCTCGACAGTCTGGTGATCTGGGCGCTGAGCGACAACGAGGCCGCCATGCGCTTCTACCGCGGCCTCGGCGGCAAGCCCGTCGCCCGCTCCTCCGAGACCTTCGGCGAGCGCGCCCTCGACAAGACCGCCTTCGGCTGGGCCGCCTGACATTGCCGCCCTGCGGGGTGATTTTGCAGTGCGGCACTTGCGGCCGGGGTGCTGTTGCGGCTAACGAGGCGCCACGTTTGTCCGGAGAAGCAACCGATGCGCATCGACGCCATTTCCATTGGCCGGAACCCGCCCGACGAGGTCAATGTCATCGTCGAGGTGCCGGTCGGTGGCGAGCCGATCAAGTATGAGATGGACAAGGAGGCCGGCACCCTGGTGGTCGACCGCTTCCTCTACACCTCCATGCGCTATCCCGGGAACTACGGCTTCATCCCGCACACCCTCTCCGAGGACGGCGATCCCTGCGACGTGCTGATCGCCAACCAGCGCGGCATCATCCCCGGCGCAGTCGTCGCCTGCCGTCCGGTCGGCGTGCTGAAGATGGAGGACGAAGCCGGCGGTGACGAGAAGATCGTCGCGGTGCCCGTGCCGAGGCTCACCCGCCGCTACGAGAACGTCCACGACATCAAGGACCTGCCCGAGATCACCCTGAAGCAGATCGAGCACTTCTTCTCCCACTACAAGGACCTGGAATCCGCCAAGTGGGTGAAGGTGGTCGGCTGGGGCGATGCCAGCGAGGCCCGCCGCCTGATCGTCGAGGCCATCGAGCGCGCCAAGAAGGCCAAGGCCGGCTGACGCCGCCCTCAGGCCGGCCGCGAAGGGCCGGCCGCCAGCGCTTCCGCCACCTTGGCGCGGATGTCGGCGAGGCTGAAGGGCTTCGTCACCACGTCGTGGACCAGCGCCTCGAGGCCGTGCGCGCGCTCGCGCTGGTCGGCATAGCCGGTCATCAGCAGGATCACGAGATTCGGGAACTGCGGCGCCGCCGCCAGCGCCAGCGCGATGCCGTCCATCAGCGGCATGCGGATGTCGGTGAGCAGGAGGTCGAAGGCCCCCTGCCGCTGTTCCAGGATCGCCAAGGCTTCCGCCCCGTCCTCGGCCTCCATGACCTCGTGGCCGTCGATCATCAGCGCCCGGCGCACGAAGGCGCGCACCGGCTCGTCGTCCTCCGCGATCAGGATCCGGGCCACCCGGTCAGTCCCCGATCACGCCGACGAAGGGCAGCTGCCGCCAGGCATGGGCGACGTCCATGCCGTAGCCGACCACGAAGACGTCGGGGCAGGTGAATCCGACATGGTCGGCGACGAGGTGCACCGCGCGCTTGCCGGGCTTTTCCAGGAGCACGCAGATGCGCACCGAGCGGGCGCCGCGCGCCATCAGGAGGTCCTTGGCATAGGTGAGGGTCCGGCCGCTCTCCAGGATGTCGTCCACCAGCAGCACGTCGCGGCCGTCGACCGGGCTCTCCACGTCGTGCAGCACGTTGACCTGGCCGGTGGAGACCGTGCCGTCGAGATAGGACGACAGCGACATGAACTCGACCTCCGGCGCCATGCCGGCCGCGTCCATCGACCGGATCAGGTCGGCGGCGAAGACGAAGCTGCCCTTCAGCACCGCCACGACCAGCAGCCGCTCGGGCTTGGTGGCGGCGATCTCCTGGACCAGGGCCCTGTTGCGCTCGGCGATCGCCTCCGCGGAGAACAGCACGCGGATATTGTCTCGGTTCATCGGTCGAACTCCGGCGGCCCCCGCCGGGCGGGACCTGTCTGCCCCTGTGTATCCCGCCGGGCCGGCGGCGTCACCATGACGGATCGGCGCGCACCGCTCAGCGGCCGGCGGCGTCGAGGCGGGTGAAGAAGCGCACCTCCACGCTGGTGCCGTCGGGCGGCGGCGAAGCGAGGCGCGAGCGGAAGGGGGCGCTGCCGCCGGGCTCGAGCCGCTGCGTCGGCGGCGTCGCGGTCCAGGTGTAGATCTCCTTGCCGCCGGCGTCGCGCACGGCGAGCCGCAGGCGCGGCAGCTCCACGGCCTGCCCGGTGATGTTCACAAGCCGGCCTTCGACCACCAGCACGACGACGCCGTCGACGATCTCGTTGGCGCCCTTCACGTCGCGGAACTCGACGCCGCGCAGGTTCACCGGCAGGCCGATGCTCTCGTAGAGCCCGGCGGAATCGGGAACGGTGCGCACCACGTGTTCGCGCCCGAAGAGCAGGGTGCCGAGGATGGCCGCGCCGACGACCAGGATGAAGATCGGCGGCGAGACCTTGAAGGCTTGCGCCCGCGGCCGGCCGAAGGGCGCGCGCAGGCGCCGGCGGGCCGGCTCCGACGTCGCGGCCTCGCGGCCGCCGCGGCGGGCGGGACCCTCGTCGTCGGGCTCCTTCGCGCGCGGCGGGAGCGGCGGCACCTCGGCGTCGGGCTGCAGCGAGGGCGATGCCGCCTCGGGCACGGGCGGCTCGGCGAAGAGATCCGCATCCTCGCCCGCGGCCGGCTTGGCATCCGCCTTGTTCTCGGCCTCCTCCGCGAAGGCCGCGCCCCAGTCCGCATCGTCGGCGGCCTGGTCCTGCGGCGCGCTGCCGCCACCGCTGGCCGCCGCGCCTGCGGGCGCCATGGCGGGCTCCTCGATGGCGCTCTCGGGCGTCGCCAGCCATACGGTGCGGCACTGGGCGCAGCGCACCTGCCGGCCGGATTCCCCCAGGACGGATCTCGTGACCTTGAAGGCCGTCGCGCAGGAGGGGCAGACGATCAGCATGGGTTGGTGCCTCGGGACGGTTGTCCCTCCCCTCCACCTTTGCCCAACAGGGTTAATTGGCGGTTAACAACCCTATCGCCAAGTCGTTGATATCGTTGATTTCTGTTTTTCGTGACCGTCGGGACAAGTAGCGAACGGAACGGGTCCAGACCGAAACACTGCAAAACAGCTATTCGCCGCTCGGTGTACAAGCGGCCCGTGTCACTTCCGCGATGAGCTCTTAGGGCGATGGTACGTGAAGGGGTCTCCCCGACCACCTCTGCCGTGCCGCACCACGCGACCCTGTCGCTCCAGCCGCCGAC
>LNFH01000201.1 GCA_001464235.1 Rhizobiales bacterium Ga0077556
GCCGACGGGTAGTATTCGGCGCCCAGCGACATCGCCGGCGTCGACGCGGCGAAATGGATGCCCGCGGTGAGCGCGATGCCCGCCTCGTACATGGTCCCGCCGTAGCAGGGCATGCCGGCCGCCCCCGCGATGGCGGCGATGGCCTTTCCCTTGGCGAAGGAGCCGGCCTTCATCAGCTTGATCGAGACCGCGTCGGCGAAGCGTGACCGCACGCACTCCACCGCCTCCTCCGGCGAGAAGACGCTCTCGTCGGCGAGGATCGGCGTGTCGAGGACCCGTGTGATCTCGGCCATGGCGTCGCGCCGGTCGCGGGCCACGGGCTGTTCGATGAAGGCCGGGCGGAAGGCCTCGACGTCGCGCAACGTGCGGATGGCGTCGACCGCCGCGAGGCCCTGGTTGTAGTCGATGCGCAGCGAGGCGTCGGCGGGCAGCACGGCGGCGAGCCGGTCGAAGCCGGTCTTCACCTTGAACAGGCGAATACCCTCGGCGAGCCGGGCGCGCGCGAAGTCGAGGTCGGCATCGAAATCGGGATTGGCGATGGAGACCGAGAGCGGAATGCTCTCGCGGAAGACGCCGCCGATGAGTTCGGCGACACTGGCCCCCAGCGCCTTTCCGACCAGGTCGTGCAGCGCCATGTCGAGCGCCATCTTGGCTTCGGGGTGACTGACGATCGTGCGGTCGGCTTCGGCGAGGATGCGGGCGAGTTGGCGCGGGTCGCGGCCGATCACCAGCGGGCGCAGGTAGACGTCGAGAGCGGCGACCGTCGCCTCCGCCGTTCCCGAGAAGACGGACCAGGGCGCCGCCTCCCCCCAGCCGGTGAGACCGTCCTTCGTATGGAGCGAGACGACGATGCCCGGCAAGGTGTCGGCAACGTCGCCGACGCCGTGCTTGCGGGTCATCTTCAGGGGCCAGCGGGTGAGCCGGACCTGCATGCGGTCGATGATCATGTCGGCGAGGTCTCCCGCGTGAGGCGCGCCTCGGCCCTGACCGCGGCCTCGTCGGCGAGGACGCCCTCCTCGCGGCCGGCGGCGGCCTTCTGGCCGAGGTAGAGGGCGATGGCGACGCCAGCGACGATCGCCACCCGCCACCAGACCGGAATGGGGTCGAAGAGGGTCGCCATGACGCCGAGCGGGATCAGCGGCAGGCGCAGCGCCATGGGCAGCGGCGCGCGGAAGAAGCCGAAGAAGCCTGCCGCGAGCAGGGTCAGGCCCAGGGCGTTGGCGACGAACTCGCCGATGATCTCCGGCCAGGTGTCCTGCAGCAGCAGCGCGCTGGAATGAAGGTAGGAGAAGCCGACGACGAAGCCGGCGATGGCGAGGCGGAAGGCGACGACGCCCGCCGCCATCGGGCTGCAACGCGCGATGGAGGCGGCCGCGTAGGAGGCGACGGAGACCGGCGGCGTCGCGTCGGCGAGGATGGAGAAATAGAAGACGAACATGTGGGCGGCGAGCACCGGCACGCCGAACTGCTGGAGGATCGGCGCACCGATCGCCGCGCCGATGATGTAGGCGGCCGTCGTCGGCACGCCCATGCCGAGGATCAGCACGGTGATCGCGATGAGAATTCCGGCGATGTAGAGGTTGTTGCCGGCAAGGCCCGTCACGATGGTGGAGAAGGAGATCACCATGCCGGTGACGGTGAGGCAGGCGACGAAGATGCCGGCGCCGGCACAGGCGAGCGCCACGACCACCATGTTGCGGCCGCCGTTCGCCAGCATGCGCAGGATGTCGGCCGGCCAGAGGCGGGTGTGAGGCCTAAGCCAGGAGGCCGGCCAGACCGCCAGAATGCCCCAGAAGGCGGCGAAGGACGGCGAGTAGCCCGCGGCCATGGCGCCGATCATGACGAAGACCGGGATGAGCAGGTGCACGTCGCGGAGCACGAAGCTCCAGGTCGGAATTTCGTCGGGATCGCAGCCGGTGAGGCGGAGGCGCCGCGCCTCGAAATGCACGCTGACGAGGATCATGAAGAAGTAGAGCATCGAGCCCGCGATCGCGGCCAGCGCGATGGTCTGGTAGGGGATGTTGGTGATCTCGGCCATGATGAAGGCGCCGGCTCCCATGACCGGCGGCATGATCTGCCCACCGACCGAGGAGGCCGCCTCGACGCCGGCCGCGAACTGGCGGCGATAGCCGAGCTTGACCATGGCCGGGATGGTGAAGGAGCCGGTGGCGAAGACGTTGGCCACCGACGAGCCCGAGATGGTGCCGAACATGGCCGAGGAGACGACCTCGACCTTGGCGGGACCGCCCGCCTGGCGCCCTGCGACCTTCATGCCGAGATTGTGGAACAGCATGCCGACGCCGGAGCCCTCGATGAAGGCGCCGAAGATGATGAACATGGCAACCATGGTCGCCGAGATGCCGGTGATCGAGCCGTAGATGCCGTTGGAGTTGAACAGGTACATGGTCTCGACGATCTGCGTCGCCGGGATGTCGCGGAAATGCAGGATGCCCGGCATGTACTCGGTCACGAAGAGATAGAGGATGCCGGTGGCGACCAGGCCCGCGAGGACGGGCGTGACGGCGCGGCGCAGCGCCTCGACGACGAGAACGATGGCGATGATGCCGAAGGCCAGTTCGACGGGGTGGACCGGGTCCACCGTCTCGAAGCGCAGGTTGATGATCGAGGCGCAGTAGCGCCCGCCATTGGCGCAGCTGAACGAACGACAACAGCCAGTCGAGGGCGCTCGGCCGGTCCTTCGGCGATGTCTCGGTCGCCGGATAGAGGATGAAGGCCAGCGGCAGCAGGACGAGGAGGTGGATGGAGCGCTGCTCCCGCGGCTCGAGGAAGCCGAAGCCCCCGGTCCACAGGTGGAAGAGCGAGGCGAAGACGGCAACGGCGGCCGCGAGCCAGAAGACCGGCCCCTTGAGTTCGCGCATGGCGAGATATCCGGGAGAGGGGGCGAGCCGGGGGCGGCCCCAAAGGTGAAGGCCCGGGCGGGTGGCCCGGGCCTCGTTCGATGCTTGCGGATCAGCCCTGGACCCAGCCGCGCTCGCGATAGTAGCGCAGAGCGCCCGGATGGACCGGGACGGGCCGGTTGGCGATCGCCGTCTCGCAGCGATAGTCCTTCAGCGAGCCGTGGATGCGCGGCAGTTCCGCGACGTTCTCGCAGATCGCCTTGGTGATCTTGTAGACGATGTCCTCGGCGACGTCGGAGGAGGTGACGAGGGTGGTCGCCATGACCAGCGTCTTCACCTCCCGCGTGCCCTGGAAGCGCGGATAGGTGCCGGCCGGGATGACGCCGGAGCCCATGCCGTGGCGCTGCTTGAAGGCGTCCATCACCTCCTGCGGGATATCGAGGATCTCGCCCTCGCGGCCGGTCGCCATGTCGACGACGGCCGAGCCCGGCAGGCCTAGGGCGAAGAAGGCGTAGTCGAGCTGGCCGTCGCGATAGGCGGCCGCGAGATCGCCGTAGGCGGCCAGCTGGAAGCGCCAGCCGCGGGCGCGCAGGCTGTCATAGGTCTGGCCGTAGACGGCGAGGAGCCAGCGCAGCGCGATCTCGTCGGTCGCGCCGTTGTTGGCGCCGCCGAAGCGGATGTTGCGCCCCTCCTTGAAGAGGGTCGGGATGTCCATTGTCTGGCCCGGCGCGCGGATGAAGTGATAGGGCGTGTCGCCGAAGGACTGGCCGATCATGCGCAGCTTGTCTGCGGCGGGACGGCCCTGATAGGTGCCGGTCCCAGTCGCCGCCATCGACGCGAAGATGTCGATGGACATGGCGAGCTGCGCCTGGCCCTGCTGCACCGCCACCGGATTGGCTGCGCCACCGCCGGGCACCGCCTTGATGGTCAGGCCGGGAACCTTGTCCTCGAGCAGCTTGGCCGCGCCCGAGACGATGGTGTACCAGCCGCCGCCGATCGAGCCGCCGCGCCATTCCACCGTCTGCGCACCCGCCGGCACCAGGGCACCTGCCATCAGGCCCGCGGCCATGCCGGCCGCGACGATCATCCGCTTCAACATAGTGGTCACACCTCTGGTTCGCGGGTCATGCCGCCCGCATTGTCCGCAACTCTATCCGCACGCCTGTCGCTGGCAATGTCCCATGTCGGCATGTCTGGGATCACACGGACACGGGGCCCGTCAGAACCGTGCCGGCGAGAAGGGTGCGATCGGCAGGCTCGCGGGCGCTCCCGTGACGATTTCCGCCACGAGACGCCCGGTGACCGGTCCGGTGGACAGGCCGATATGGCCGTGGCCGAAGGCGAAAACGACATGCGGATGGCGCGGCGCGCGGCCGATCACAGGCAGGCCGTCGGGCGTGGAGGGCCGGGCGCCATGCCAGGGCGCAGGCTCGACGCTGTCGCCGATCGCAAGGGTCAGGCGCGCGTCCGTCTCCACCGCCTCGATCTGCCGGGTGTCGGCGGGCGCGTCGCGGCGGGCCAGTTCGACCCCCGAGAGCAGGCGAAGCCCCGCATTCATCGGCGAGACGACGTAGCCGCCACCGGTATCGTGGATGGGGCGCGAGAGCTTGTGATCGCCGGCGTCCGCGAATTGGCGGTGATAGCCGCGCTCGGCGGCGAGAGGCAGGCGATAGCCCATGGTGCGGGTCAGGTCGTGGGCCGCGGCACCGGCAGCGATAACCACCGTCTTCGCCCGAACCTCCCCGCCTCCCTCAAGCAGGATCTTCGCGCCGTCGCCGTCCTCCTCGACGGTCCGCGCCCGCGCCGCGACGAGGGTCGCCCCGCGCTGGCCGGCGGCCGCCTCGTAGGCCTGGACGAGAGCGCCGGGATCGCGCACCGAGCCCGTCTCGGTGTGCCAGACGGCCTTCGCATAGCGGCGCTTCAGCGCCGGCTCGAACTGCGGCAGCTCGGCGCCGTCGATGACTTCGAAGGCCACCTTGTGCTGGCCGAGGAGTTCGCGCTCCAGTGCGCCGGCGGCGAAGGCCTCCTCACTGCGATAGAGCTTCACCCAGCCGCGCCGCATGATGAGGTCGCGGGCGCCGATCTCACCGGCGACGCGCCAGTGCTCGTCGTAGGCTGCGGCGCAGAGCGGATCGAGGGCGGCCGCCGCCTCGCGCCATGAGGCCTCGTTGCAGCGGCGCATGAAAGCGATCAGCCAGGGCGCCACGGCGAGCAGCGAGCCATAGTCGACACGGATCGCCACGTCGCGGTTGAGGGCATAGCGCGGCAGCTTCTTCAGCATGCCGGGGCCGGCCACGGGGAAGAGCGAGCCACGGGAGATGACGCCGGCATTGCCGTAGCTGGCGGCGTTGCGGATGCCGCCCGGATCGACCAGCGCCACGGTGAGGCCTCGGGCAAGGCAGGCCAGCGCCGTCGCCGTGCCCACCATGCCGCCGCCGACGATGGCGACGTCCGTACGCCCGTTCGTGCCCATGAGCCCCCCGCTCCGTTCTGGCGTCAGCGCACGACTTTCGGATGCCCGCCTTCGCCGAGGTCCCAATAGAGCCCGGCCATGAGGCCGATGGCCTCGCGAATGAGGGCCGAGGGCACGTGCTCGTTCGGCGCGTGCTGCGAGCAGCCGGGATAGGAATGGGGCACCCAGATGGTGGGCATGCCGATGATCTCGGCGAAGACGTCGTTGGGCAGGGAACCGCCGGCATTGGGGATGACCGCCGGCTTCTTGCCGGTCGTCTCGGCGATGGACGCGGCCGCCCACCGCACCCAGGGATGGTCGGGGTCCGTGCGCGTCGCCTTGAAGGCGGCGTCGCGGCCGGACGAGACCTCGACGTCCGGAAAACCGTGACGGACGAGGTGGCGCTTGATGGCGGGGATGAAGCCCTCGGGTTCCGAGCCGACCACGGTGCGGATCTGGCACGTCGCCTTCGCCGACGGAGGCACGGCGTTCTGCGGATTGCCGATGTCGCCGGAGCCGAAGGCCAGGACCTCGAAGGTGTTCCAGCCGTAGACCTTCTCGGCGGGGGTGAAGCCGGGCTCGCCCCACCAGGCATCGATCTGCGGGCCGCCGGGAATGCTCGCCGGCTCGATGTCGGAAAGCGCGCGCTTCACCGAGTCCGGCATGTCCTTCGGCAGAAGTTCATGGACGCGGATCTGGCCGGTCGGGCCGATGATGGTGGCAATGGCATGAGCGAGGCGGATCGCCGGGTTCGACAGGAGGCCACCCCAGTTGCCGGAGTGGTGGCCGCCCTCGCGGGCGTTGATCTCGAGGTCGATGCGGTAGCCGCCGCGCGAGCCGAGGCAGAGCGTCGGGCGCTCGGCGGTCATGCGTGGGCCGTCCGAGCCGATCAGCACATCGGCGAGGAAGAGTTCGCGGTTGTCCCGGGCGAGGTCGTGCAGGCCGGCGGACCCCACCTCCTCGCCCATCTCGATGAGGTAGCGGACGTTGAAGCCGAGCTTGCCGCGCGTCTTCAGCACGCAGCGCAGCGCCTCGATGTTGATGGCGTGCTGGCCCTTGTTGTCGACGACGCCGCGGCCGTACCAGGTGTCGCCCGTGTCATCGAGGGTCCAGGGATCGCGGCCCTCCTTCCACTTGCCCTCGAGGCCGGCGATGACGTCGCCATGGCCGTAACCGAGCACGGTGACGAGAGCCGGATCCTCGATCCTCTCGGCGAGGAGGAAGGGTCCCTTGGCGTTGGGGTGGGTGAGGATGCGGCACGAGAAGCCCATCGATTCCAGCGAGGGCTGCATTTCCTCGGTGAGGTAGCGGGACAGGTCGGGCGCGCGGGCCGGGTTCTGGCTCTCGGTCGGAATGGCGATACGGCGGGCGAAGATGGCCTTGAGGCTGCCGTCGTCGAACATCTGGTGGGCGGCGGCGATGGCGGAGGCGCGGGTCATGGGAGTCTCTTCGCGGGAGGTATCGGCGGCAGACTAACGCAGGCCGCGGCTTTCGCCACGGCGCGGGCGGACAGGGTGGCATGCACGGGCAGGCGACGCCGCCCCTGCCGTTTTCCGCGCTGTCAGGAACGGCTGTCGGGCGCCGTCACGTCGCGCAGGCCGTCGCCCATCATGTTGATGGCGAGAACCAGGAGGGCGAGCGCCGCGCCGGGAATGGCGATGAGCCAGAAGGAGAAGAACATGAAGTTCTTGGCCTCCGAGATCATCAGTCCCCAGGAGGGCAGCGGGGGCTGAACGCCGAGGCCGAGGAAGGAGAGCGCCGCCTCCAGCAGGATGGCGCTCGCCGCCTCCACCGTACCGACCACGATGAGGTGCGGCATGACGTTGGGCAGCACCTCCTTGAGGATGATGCGCAGCTGGCCGGCGCCGCTGGCGCGCGCCGCCTCGACGAAATCGAGTGAGCGGACCTGCTGGGTGGCCGAGCGCATGACGACGGCGAAACGGTCCCATTTGAGCAGGCCGAGCACGGCGATGACGATGCCGAGCGTGCCGCCGACCATCGCGACCACCGCAAGGGCGACCAGGACCACCGGCAGGGCGAGGCGCGTGGTGATGATGAAGGTGACGACGAGGTCGATCCGCCCGCCGAAATACCCGGCCGCGAGGCCGAGGGCGGTGCCGATGGTCCCCGAGATGACCATCACGGAGATGCCGATCAGCAGCGAAATCTGCGCCCCGTAGAGGGTGCGGGAGAGATAGTCGCGGCCGAGATTGTCGGTGCCGAAGGGATGCAGCCAGGAGCCCCGCTCGTACCAGACGGGCGGCACGAGGCGGTTGTTCAGGTCCTGCGCATAGGGGTCGTGCGGCGAGATGAAGGGCGCCAGCAGCGCGATCAGCACGATGATCGCGAAGATGATGGTGCCGATCATCAGCCCCTTGTGCTTCAGCGCACGCCGCTTGAACCGCGAGGGCGGCACGACGGCGACGGCGACGGGACCGGTCTGGACGATGTCGCTCATGTCAGCCCACCCTGATCCTGGGATCAAGCCAGGCATTGACGAGATCGGCGGCGAGCGTCAGCACGACATAGCCGACCGAGAGCAGCATCAGGACCGCCTGGATGACCGGGAAGTCCTTCTGCGAGATGGCCTGGTAGGCGAGGTAGCCAAGGCCGTCGAGGGCGAAGACCGTCTCGATGACGATGGAGCCGCCGAGGAGGAAACCGAGCTGCACGGCGGTCAGCGCCACCACCGGCACCAGCGCGTTGCGCAGGCCATGCCGCAGGATCACGGTGGAAGCCGGCAATCCCTTGGCGCGGGCGGTGCGGATGTAGTCGGCGCCGAGCACCTCGATCATGCCGGCGCGGACCAGACGCATGAACGGCGGCGTGACGTAGTAACCGAGCGCGACGGTCGGCATGATGAAATGCTCCCAGCCGTCGGCGCCCGAAACCGGCAGCCAGCCGAGGCCGATGGAGAAGACCATCACGAGACAGAGGGCGAAGAAGAAGTTGGGCAGGGCCTGCCCCGCCACCGCGATCCACAGGCACAGCCGGTCGATCCAGGAGTTCTGCCAGACCGCCGCCATGACGCCGAGCGGGATCGAAAGGGCAAGCGCGAAGGCGATGGCGAGGACGGCGAGGATGAGGGTCGTCTGGATCTTGGTGACGATCAGGTCGAAGACCGGCGTGCGGAAATAGAGCGACTGACCGAAGTCGCCCTGAAGGGTGCGTCCGAGCCAGTCGAAATACTGCACCACCAGCGGGCGATCGAGGCCGTACTGCTGACGCACCGCTGCGATGTCCTCGGCGCGCGCGCCCTCACCGGCGATGGCGATGGCGACGTCACCGGACAGGCGGAGCAGCACGAAGGCCAGCGCCGACACCGCCAACGCGACGAGCGCGGCCAGTGCCAGCCGCTTGAGCGTGTAATTGAACATGCGATTTGGCGCCTTGAAGATGCCGGATCCGGCCGCGGCGCCTCACGCGCCACAGCCGGACCATAGCATCACTTCCAGCGCATCTCCCAGAAGCGCGGAAGTTCGTCGGGATAGGCGGCGAACTCGAGATCCCTCGCCGCGGCATAGAAGGTGACGAGGTTGTAGAGCGGCACCGAATAGACCTGCTCCATGATGAGCTTGTGAGCCTCGCGGTAAGCGGCGATCCGCTGCTGCGGATCGGTCACGGAATCACCGCGCTCCAGCAGCTCGATCACCTTGGGATCGCGCGAAATGTCGTCGTCGAGGCCCTTGTAATAGACCGGCGTCGAGGCCGACACGTCGTTGATCGAGAACGACCCCCAGGTCTGATGGGCCATGCCGGCGCGGTTGGAGCGGATCTGCTCGCGCATCGCCGCATACTGGCCGAAGCGCAGCGTGGCGCGGATGCCGACCGCCCGCAGGTAGTTGATCATGGCCTCGGCCTGGTTGCGCTCGCGGTAGGAGTGCAGGTCGATGTCGAAGCCGTTGGGGAAGCCGGCTTCCGCCAGCAGTTCCTTCGCCTTGGCGGGGTTGTAGTCGTAGACCGGGACCTGCGAGGCATCGCAGCCGAACTGGGCCGGGAAGCAGATGGCGTTGATGATCTGCGAGCCCTCGCCGACCAGCTGGCGCGCCATGGTCTGGCGGTCGATGGCGTGGGCGATGGCGCGGCGCACGCGCAGGTCGCGCAGTTGCGGGGCCGGCGACCGCTCGGTGGTCGCAAAGTTCAGGAAGACGATGCGCATGGTGCCGCCGGAGACGATCTGCAGCGTCGGCACAGCCCGCATCTGCTGGGCCTGGTCGGGGGCGATGTTCATGACGAAGTCGAGGCCGCCCGACAGCATCTCGGCGACCTGCGTCTGGCGGTCGGGGATGAAGCGGATCACGATGCGCTCGATCTGCGGCTGCGGCTTCGGCCCGTCGCGGAAATAGTCGGGGTTGCGCTGCAGGGTGATGGAGCGGCCGATCTGGTGCTCCACGACCCGGTAGGGGCCCGACCCGACCGGCTTCTCGTTCATGCCCTTCGGGCCGACCTGCTCATAGTAGGCGGCGGGATGGATGACGATGGGGCCGGCGAGATATTCGATGGCGGCCGGGAAGGGACGCTTGGTGATGATACGCACCTTGTGGCTGTCGATCTTCTCCACACGGTCGATCCAGTTGACGTTGGACTGCGTGGTCGAGCGATTGGCCGGGTTGGCGACGAAGTTCAGGGTGTAGACGACGTCGTCGGCGGAGAACTCCACGCCGTTGTGGAACTTCACGCCGCGGCGCAGGTCGAGCTCGAGCGTCTTGTCGTCGATCCAGCGCCAGGCGGTGGCGAGCTGGCCCTTGTACTCGTTGGTCCGGGGGTCACGGTAGATCAGCGTGTCCCAGACCTGATGGGCGATGATCACGCCGATACGGACGTTGTTGAAGAAGGGGTCGACGTTCTCCGGCACCTGATCATAGGCGAAGCGGATGGTGTTCTGCCGCTTCTGCGCTTCGGCAGGCGCCGCCAGGCCGGCGGCGAGCGCGATGCCCAAAATCATCCCGAAGACACGACGCGTGGACGAAAAAATCATCGTCCCCTCCCTGAAAAGCGAAAAAGATTATCGGATGCTGGCGTGCCCGCGGCCGTGGAGTCAAGGCGAGAGGGCCGGGAGACGCGGCAGGTCAGGCCTGCCGGCGGGCAATGAACCGCGCCGCTTCGGCCAGGATCGCAGCCCGCCCGCCGAACGGCGTAAGCCGTGCTGCCGCATCGGCCACCAGGCGCGTCAGTTCGTCGCGCGCCCATTGCGGACCGCGCAGCGATACGAGCGTGCCCTTGCCGCGGGCGGCGTCCTTGCCGGTCGCCTTTCCGGCGAGGGTCGCGTCGCCCTCGTGGTCGATGAGATCGTCGGCGACCTGGAAGGCGAGCCCGATCGTTTCGCCATAGGCGACGAGAGCCTGCCGCTCGGCCGGCGAGGCGCCGCCGAGCACCGCGCCGGCGAGGCAGGCGTAGCGGATCAGCGCCCCCGTCTTCATGGCCTGCAGGCGGCGGATGTCGGCCTCCGCCAGGTCGAGCGGGGCGCCGTCACCGAAGCGCCCCTCGGCGGCGAGGTCGAGCATCTGGCCGCCCACCATGCCGCCGAGGCCGGCGGCGCGGGCGAGCAGCACGGCGAGTTCGGCGCGCACGGCGGGATCGGCATGGGCGCCGGGCGCGGCGACGGTTTCGAAGGCGAGGGTGAGCAGGCCGTCGCCGACGAGAATGGCCGTCGCCTCGTCATAGGCCTTGTGGACGGTCGGTCGGCCGCGTCTCAGGTCGTCGTCGTCCATGGCCGGCAGGTCGTCGTGGACGAGGGAGTAGCAGTGGATGAGTTCGAGCGCCGCCGCCGTGGGAAGCGCGTCGCGCGCCGGCACGCCGAAGAGGGCGGCGCATTCGAGGACGAGGAAGGGCCGCAGGCGCTTGCCGCCGGCGAGCACGCCGTGGCGCATCGCCGCCATCAGGCGCGGCGGGCGCGCCGTCTCCCCGGGCCGCACATCGTCGCCGAGCAGGCTTTCGAGCTCAGCCTCCACCAGACGGGCTGCGGCGGCGAGGCGCTGTTCAAGGGAGAGATCGGACATGGCGGCACCGCCCGGACGGAAGATGGTGCGCGAGCCGTGACGGAGCCGCGGCAGCGCGTCAAGGCCGGACGGCTTGCCGGGTCCGACCCAGTGGCTAAAATGGCGCGTCTCCCGTCGCTCGCGGCCGTCCATGCGCCCTGCCCGTCCCGTCATCGCAGTTCTTGTCTCCGTGGTTCTCACCACGGCGCTGGCCGGCTCGGCACGCGCCGAAAGCCGACCGTCCGGCGGCGGCTACGGGCTCGCGCTTCTGTCCCCGGCCCAGCATTCGGACGTGATGAAGCGGGTGGAGTCCTATGCAGTGCTGGAGACATTCCTCAAGGCGTGCGGCCGGCCACCGGCGCTGGAATCGCGGTTGCGCCGGCTGGTGCGCGGTTGCATCGAGCCTGCCACCGTGAACACCCTCGCGCAGCATTTTCGCCGCGCCCTCGCCGCCCGGGCCCACCACCGGTGGGATTGCGTCTCCTCCAGCGGTCGCCAGATGATCACCCGCTCGGAAGAGGCGATCCGCATGACGGTCGCGGACGTCACCCGCCTCTGCCGGGTCTCCCGCTAGCGGGCCTGATCCCGCCGGATTGACCGTGGTCGACCCGGGTGATCCGATGCCGGCAAGATGGACCTCAGATCCGCGCCCCGGGGAGAGAACGATGGTGTCCAGACGTATGGTGGCGCTGGGCCTGCTGGCCCTCATAGCGACCGTGCCCGCCGCCTCGGCGCAGGTGCCGCCCTCAGCCGAAGACATTGCGAGCTATGGCGGCCTGCATGCCGCCGCCCATCAAGGGGATGTCGCCGCCATCGAGCGGCTGGCGGCCGCCGGTCAGGATCTCAACCTGCGTGACGGGCGCGGCCGTACAGCGCTCCACGTGGCAGCCTTCGCCCGCCGGCATGATGCCATGCGCGCTCTCGTGCGGGCTGGTGCCGATCCGCGCGCGCTGGAGCACCAGCGCTACGACGCCATCACCATTGCGGCGGTGGCCGACGACCTGGAGACGATGAAGGTGGCCATCGCCGTCGGCGGCGACCCCAAGGCCATCACCAGCCTCTACGACGGCACGGCGCTGATCGCCGCGGCCCACCTCGGCCACGCTACAGTGGTCGGCGAACTGATCCGCGCCGGGGCTCCGCTCGACCACGTCAACAATCTCGGCTGGACCGCGCTGATCGAGGCGGTCGTCCTCGGCCGGGGCGGGCCTCGCCACGTCGAGACGGTGCGGCTGCTCGTGGCGGCCGGCGCGAGGCGCGATCTCGCGGACCGGCAGGGCCAGACGCCGCTGGCCCTCGCCCGCGGACGTGGCTACCAGGCCATGGTCAGGCTGCTGGAACAGCCGCGATAGCCGGTAATCTCACTTTCGCCGTGAAACGCGGCGCCACTCGCAACTGAAGTGTCAGTCGTCCCTGTCGCGCTTGATGATGGAGAAGTCGACGCTGGAGAGTTCCAGGTCGTACTTGGCCCCGTCGGCGGCGATGGCGTCGTCCACCTCGAAGCGGCCGTCGTCGAACTCGATCTCGCCCCATCGCGTGAATCCGGCCTGGCGAAGGCTGGCCTCGATCTGACGCAGCTCCTCGGCGGTCACGGGGCGCTCGTCGGCGCGAACCGGTGCGGCGGCGAGGGTGCCGGCGAGGCCGAGCCCCAGGGCGCCCACGAGGAGGTGGCGGCGTGTGCTATCAAACATGACGGTCCTTTCCTGTGGTGCGTCGGATCACCAACGCAGCGCAGCAAAGGGGGTTGCCACCGGGCGACAGAAGGTCGCGACGGATGTTGATCAGGGCGAGGGCGGCGGCAGGTGATCAGCCCAGGTCACGAGAGCCGCGCGGCCGCCCTCCGACAGGGTGTAGACGCCGCGCCCGGTCTTCTCGAACCAGCCATAGACGTTGCGCTGGAGGATGGCCGGGGCATCGGCGGCGAGGCCAGTGAGGTCTCGCGGGCGGAGCGGGCCGGCGGCGAGGGCCTGCGCCATGGCGAGCGTGCGCTGGCGGTAGGCGGTCATGATGGGCCGGCGCGTCGAGCCGCCGGTCGCGGGATCGCCGCGGCGGCGGCGATGTTCGGCGACGAGGCGCGAGCGGCGCTTGCCGTCGTGCCGCGGCTTCCACGGCACGGGCTCGACGACGACCTCGACGCCGCCCATCGGCAGCACGGAGAGGAGCCCGAAGCCGCAGAGCCGGCAGAGCTTCTTCACGCGGGAATCGTGCTCGCGGCCGCGGCCCTTGGCCGAGGCCTTGACCGCCAGCCAGACCTCGTCGGCGGCGGCCGAGCGGTCGACCGCCTGGAGGACCAGTTCCAGGGTGAAGGACTGTTTCAGTTCGCCGATGACGACGGCGGCAGGTTCGCCATCGGACAGCGCGACGAGATCGCAGCCCATGACCTCGCCCTTCACGGTGAAGCCGAGGCCTTCGAGATAGGTTTTGACAGGACCGTAGAGCGAGGTTTCCAAGAGGCGATGTCCGGGCGCTGGATATCGAGCGGGTAGAGCGGATTCGAGATGCTGTCGAGGCGGAGGGCATAGCGATCGGCGAATTGCCGGCGCGTCTCTTTCCACTGGCGGGCCAGGACCGGCTGCGCGACACATTCCGGCATCGTCGGCAGTGGAAAGAGGCGGCATGACCCGTCGCCGCCTCTTCGCCGTCGCCCTCTGCTGGGGCCTTCTCTGCCTCGCCCTCGCCTTCGTGGAATGGGCGAGCCTGTCCATGGTCGGCTTCCCCGACGGGCATCTCACGGTCTTCGACCGCGAAACCGTGGGTCCGCGGCGCGTGATGCTTTTACTCTGCGTGGTGCAGGCCCTCCTCATACCGGCGCTGGCCGTGGCGGGTTGCTTTCGAAGGGCATCCGCACTCGCCCTGGCAATCCTCGCGGCAGCTCTGCTGGTCGTGGCGCCGATGGTGGCACTGCCGGGCTGTCCGCGATCGCCCGCCTGCCGCGCCGCCTACCAAGAGCTGACCGGACGGGTGCTCGACCACGGGATCGGCGGCTGAGCAGGCTCAGGGCCTTGCCCACGCGCGCCATCACCGATGCACCGCCTTCACCATGCGCAAGCAAGCGACCGTTAGCCAATCCTCCGGGTTGTCTTCCATTTCGATTGTCGCCTTAAGGTGGCATCAACGCGCGACGCCCAGCCTGTCCAGACACGGAGGCTCACCATGTCGTGGTTCGGTCGCACCATCACGAGGCAGCGCTACGGCATCGGGCTTGTCACCCGTATCGCAATTCTCATGGCGCTGACTGCTGGTTTTCCGTACCTCGTCTACGTTGTGGCTTCGAGCGCGGGGCGCGGCACGAGCGGTGCCGGTGGGGCCATTGCGCTGGTCATGGGCATGTATCTGAAGCCCCTCATCTATGTCGCCTTCGCCCTGTCGCTGATCCGACCGGCGGCGCGACGCGCCCGTACGCTGGAGATGACCATCCTGGTCGGCCCGCTGATCGGCTTTGTGGTTCTGGCCGATCTCGCCTTCGGCACCCTGTTCTTCAACCACTGGAGCGTGGCCTTCTCGCTCGGCTTCGTCGGCCCCATGCGCATGCCAATTCCCTGGCTGCTTGTTGCGGCGCTGATCGCGCTGATCACCCTCGCGGTGCTTGCGCAGCGAGACGACGGCCTGTCTGCACGCGAGCGCTTCGGCGTCGCCTATCCGATCTGGCTCGGCCTCGTGGCCTTGGCGGCGTTGCACGGCTTCGTGCTGGTCATGATGTTCCTCAGCTTGGGCATGGGAATCGCACCGCGTCGGCTGGTGGCCCTGGCCTGGCTGACAAACTCGCTGCCGCGCATGCCGCTGACGATTGCGCTCATGGCTGCCTCGCTGTGGCTGATAGTGGCCGACCGGCTGTCCGGCGGCCCGGGTTCCCGCGCGGCTGACACACCAACTCCGACCCGTCCCCCGGCCGCGCCCGGTCCCCGCGGAGCCCCGAGGGCGACATTCGGCCTGCGCAGGGCATAGTTCGTCCGCATTTCCTTGACTTTCCGCCCCGTCCCCTCTATCCGCACCCCACTCTCGCTCATCCGAGACCCAGCCCGCCGACCGGGGCCAGACCCCGGAGGCTCCCCCTCGGGCGCGAAACGCGTTGCGGTCCGGGATGTCCGGGACCATTTTCGGGGGACCCCGGAAATGAATGGTGGAGCGATCATGTTCGAAGGCCTGTCGACACGACTGTCCGGCATCCTCGACCGCCTCAAGGGCCGCGGCGCGCTGAGCGAAGCCGATGTCCAGGAGGCGATGCGCGAGGTGCGCCGCGCCTTGCTCGAGGCCGACGTGGCACTCGAGGTCGTCCGCTCCTTCACCGACAAGGTCCGCGACCGCGCGGTCGGCGCCGAGGTTATCAAGTCGGTGACGCCCGGCCAGATGGTCGTCAAGATCGTCCACGACACGCTGGTCGAGACCCTGGGCACCGAGGGCGTCGCCATCGACCTCCAGGCCGTGCCGCCGGTACCGATCATGATGGTCGGCCTGCAGGGCTCGGGCAAGACGACCACCACGGCCAAGCTCGCCAAGCGCCTCTTCGAAAAACAGAAGAAGAAGGTGCTGATGGCCTCGCTCGACACGCGGCGCCCGGCCGCGATGGAGCAGCTCGCCATCCTCGGCAAGCAGATCGGCGTCGACACCCTGCCCATCGTCGCGGGCCAGTCGCCGGTGCAGATCGCCCGGCGCGCCATCGAGGCCGGACGCCTCGGCGGCTACGACGTTGTGATGCTGGACACCGCCGGCCGCACCCATGTGGACGAAGCGCTGATGGCGGAGGTGGCCGAGGTCGAGAAGGCCGCCGGTCCCCACGAGACCCTGCTCGTCGTCGACAGTCTCACCGGCCAGGACGCGGTCAACGTCGCGCGCTCCTTTACCGGCCGCGTCAAGGTCACCGGCGTGGTGCTGACCCGCGTCGACGGCGACGGCCGCGGCGGCGCCGCCCTCTCCATGCGTGCCGTCACCGGCAAGCCGATCAAGCTGCTCGGCACGTCCGAGAAGATGGACGGGCTGGAGGACTTCCACCCCTCGCGCATCGCCAACCGCATCCTCGGCATGGGCGACATCGTCTCGCTGGTCGAGAAGGCGGCGGAATCGATCGATGCCGAGAAGGGCATGGCGATCGCCAAGCGCATGCAGTCCGGTCAGTTCAACCTGAACGACATGGGCGACCAGCTCGACCAGATGATGAAGCTCGGCGGCATGCAGGGCCTGATGGGCATGCTGCCCGGCGTGAAGAACATGCAGAAGCAGCTCGCCGGCGCCGTCGACGACAAGGCGATCAAGCGCCAGCGCGCCATCATCCACGCCATGACCCCCTGGGAGCGCCGCAACCCCAAGGAGATCGACGGCAAGCGTCGCCGTCGCATCGCCCGCGGTTCCGGCACCAACCCGGAAGAGGTCAACAAGCTCCTCAAGATGCATCGCGGCATGGCCGACATGATGAAGGCCATGGGCGGCCCCGGCGCCAAGCGCGGGCCGATGGCGGGCCTCGCCAACATGTTCGGCCTCGGCGGCGGCGGCATGCCCCAGCCGACACCGGAAATGCTGGCCGAACTGCAGCAGAAGATGCCCGGCGGCCTTCCCGGTGCTTTGCCGGACAAGATGCCGTCGCTGCCCCCCGGCGGACTTCCGCCGGGCTTCCCGGGCCTCGGCGGCCTCGGCGGAGCCAAGCTCCCCGGCCTTCCCGGCTTTCCCTTCGGCAAGAAGAAATAGCCGGCCCCCTTTCACCCCATCCCGATCATCACGAACGACCCAACGGAGTATCCCATGTCGCTCAAGATCCGCCTCGCCCGCCGCGGCACCAAGAAGCGCCCCTTCTACCAGATCGTCGTCGCCGACTCGCGCTCGCCGCGCGACGGCCGCTTCATCGAGAAGATCGGCACCTACAACCCGATGCTCGCCAAGGACCAGAAGCGCTACGAGCTCGACGTCGAGGCCGCCAAGGCCTGGATCGCCAAGGGCGCCCTGCCGACGGACCGCGTCGCCCGCTTCTTCGACGCCGAGGGCGTGATGAAGCGCACCGCCTCGAACAACCCGGAGAAGGCCGTTCCCGGCAAGAAGGCCGAGGAGCGCGCCGCGTCGAAGGCCGCCAAGGCCGCCAAGGGCGCCGAAGCCGCCGCCGAGTGACGTTCCGACCTCCTCCGTGCAGGGCGACCTGCACGGAGGCCTGACGTCCTCCGGGGGCCCGCCATGTCCACCGACCTCGTCCTCGTCGCCAAGTTCGGCGCCCCCCACGGGGTGCGGGGAGAGGTGCGCGTCAAGTCCTACACCCAGGACCCCGCGGCGATCCTCGACTACTCCCCCCTGCAGTCGCGCGACGGCCGCCTCTACACGGTCACGAGCGTGCGCCCGGCCGGCGAGGTGCTGGTCGCCCGCATCGCCGAGCTGACGGACCGCACCGCGGCGGAAGCCGTCACCAACATGCAGCTCTTCGTGCCGCGCGAGCGCATTCCCCCCGCCGACGACGAGGACGAGTTCCTCCATGCCGACCTGATCGGCCTGAAGGTGGAGACGCTCACCGGCGAGCCCGTCGGCACGGTCACCGCCGTCTATGACTTCGGCGCCGGCGACGTCATCGACGTGGCGCGCAAGGGGCAGAGGGCGGTGATGATCCCCTTCACCAAGGCCGTCGTCCCCACCGTCGACATCGCCGGCGGGCGCATCGTCATCGACCCACCCGCGGGCCTGCTCGAGGACACGCCGCGCGACCCTGAAGACCGCGACTGAGGTCTGATGTTCCGCGCCTCGGTCCTCACCCTCTACCCCGAGATGTTTCCCGGCCCCCTCGGCCTGTCGCTGGCCGGCCGGGCGCTGGGCGGGGCCTGGAGCCTCGACACCCATTTCATCCGCGACTTCGCCACCGACCGCCACCGCACCGTGGACGACACCCCGGCCGGCGGCGGACCGGGCATGGTGATGAAGGCGGACGTCCTCGCCCGCGCCATCGACCACGCGTCCCCGGAAGGCGACCCCCGCCCCCGCCTCTACATGTCGCCGCGCGGCCGGCCGCTGACGCAAGGCTATGTCCGCGACCTCGCCGCCGGCCCCGGTGCCGTCATCCTCTGCGGCCGGTTCGAGGGCGTCGACGAGCGGCTCATCGCGGCGCGCGGCCTCACCGAGATCTCCATCGGCGACTACGTGCTCTCCGGCGGGGAGCTCGCCGCCCTCGTCCTCCTCGACGCGGTGGTGCGGCTCCTCCCCGGCGTCATGGGCCATGCCGAGAGCGGCACCGAGGAGAGCTTCGAGACCGGCCTCCTCGAATATCCGCACTACACCCGGCCGCAGATCTTCGAGGGCCTGACCATCCCCGAGATCCTCGTCTCCGGCGACCATCAGAAGATCGCGCGCTGGCGCCGCGCCGAGGCCGAGCGCATCACGCGGGAGCGCCGGCCGGACCTCTGGGCGAAGCGCGAGGGGTGAGGGTCTGACGGCCCCACCCGCACCCTCCCCGCTGCCGCGGGGAGGGGGACCACGGCGTCCCGCTCTCATTCCAGCGGCGGGGCCAGGCCCGACCGTTCCGGAATGGTGCAGCGGTCGAAGTCCCCTGCCTGCGCGGAGCGCGGGGAGGGTGAGGGTGGGGCCATTTTGATCGTTCTTTCCCCTCCCCGCCCCAGATTCCGCGTGACAATCCCTCCCGTTTCGACTATCGAGCCGCCTTCCGGCGGGCCGTTCTGTCACCAGACCTTTGCCCATCCTCGGAACCAAGACCAACAAGATGCCGGCAAAGCCCGGCCACAAGGACAAGACCGATGAACCTGATCCAGACCCTCGAGGCCGAAGAGGCCGCCCGCGTCCTCGGCGACAAGAAGCACCCGAACTTCGCCCCCGGCGACACCGTCATCGTCAACGTGAAGGTCCGCGAAGGCGACCGCTCCCGCGTCCAGGCCTATGAGGGCGTCTGCATCGCCCGCTCCGGCGGCGGCCTGATGGAGAGCTTCACCGTCCGCAAGATCTCCTATGGCGAGGGCGTCGAGCGCGTCTTCCCGGTGCACTCCCCGATCATCGACTCCATCAAGCTGGTGCGCCGCGGCAAGGTCCGTCGCGCGAAGCTCTATTACCTGCGCGATCGCCGCGGCAAGTCG
>LNFH01000202.1 GCA_001464235.1 Rhizobiales bacterium Ga0077556
CTCGACCGGGTCTTCGGCGGCGGGCTCGTCAAGGGCTCGGTGATCCTGATCGGCGGCGATCCCGGCATCGGCAAGTCGACGCTGCTGATCCAGGCCTCGGCCCGGCTCGCCCGCATGGGCCACCGGGTCGTCTACATCTCGGGCGAGGAGGCCGTCGGCCAGGTGCGGCTGCGGGCCGAGCGGCTCGGCCTCACCGCCTCGCCGGTGGAACTCGCCGCCGAGACCAATGTCGAGGACATCGTCGCCACCCTGTCCGAGGGCGTCACGCCGCGTCTGGTGGTGATCGATTCCATCCAGACGATGTGGACGGATTCGGTAGAGAGTGCGCCAGGAACGGTGAGCCAGGTGCGCTCGGCCGCGCAGGTGCTGATCCGCTTCGCCAAGAAGTCCGGGGCCGCGGTCATCCTCGTCGGCCACGTCACCAAGGACGGCCAGATCGCCGGCCCGCGGGTGGTCGAGCACATGGTCGACGCGGTGATGAGCTTCGAGGGCGAGGGTGGCCACCATTTCCGCATCCTGCGTGCGGTGAAGAACCGCTTCGGTCCGACCGACGAGATCGGCGTCTTCGAGATGACCGGCAAGGGTCTGCGCGAGGTGCCGAACCCCTCCGAACTCTTCCTCGCGGGGCGCGATCTCGGCGCGCCGGGCACGGCCGTCTTCGCCGGCATGGAGGGCACGCGGCCGGTGCTGGTGGAGATCCAGGCCCTCGTCGCCCTCTCCACCCTCGGCACGCCGCGGCGCGCGGTGGTCGGCTGGGACCCGGCGCGTCTCTCCATGGTGCTGGCCGTGCTCGACGCCCATTGCGGCGTGCGGCTCGGCGGCCACGACGTCTATCTCAACGTCGCCGGCGGCCTGAGGATCGCCGAGCCAGCGGCCGATCTCGCGGTGGCGGCGGCCCTCGTCTCCTCGCTCTCGGGGGCGGTGCTGCCGGCGGATGCGGTCTATTTCGGCGAGGTGAGCCTCTCCGGCGCGGTCCGGCCGGTAGCGCAGGCGGCGGCCCGCCTCAAGGAAGCCAAGAAGCTCGGCTTCACCAAGGCCGTGGTGCCGGAAATCGCGCGCGGAGAGACCGGCGAGACCGGGCTCGCGGTGCAGGCCGTCACCGGGCTGTCGACACTGGTCGCCGATATTGCGGCCTCGGGCGTCGGACGGGAACGGCCGAAGGCGGCGGCGGGCGAGTGAGCCGGCGCGAGGTGACATCAGGGGCGCAAGCCCCGTGAGGGCAGGCGGGGCGTGAGCCCCGTCCGAGGGGGATCGAGGATGGGCAATCTGCGGCGCGTCTTCCTGGCCGGCGTCCTGCTGCTGCTGCCGCTGGCGGTCACCGCCTTCGTCGTCGGCTGGTCGGTCACCTTCATCTACGGCTTCGTCGGGCCCGGCACGGTGGTGGGGCGCTTTCTCACCTCGCTCGGCCTCGGATTTTCCTCCTCCTCGCTCGCCGCCTATCTGATCGGCATCCTCATCGTCATCGGCGTCATCTACCTGCTCGGCCTCATCGCCATCGTGCTGCAGGAGCGGCTGCAGGACGCCCTCGGCCGGATCATGGGGCGCATTCCCCTGATCGGCACGGTCTACGAGCTGTCACGGCGCTTCGTCTCCATGGTGGACCGCAAGGACGCCGACGGGCTGAAGAGCATGAGCCCGGTCTGGTGCTTCTTCGGCGGCGAGCCCGGCGGCGCCGCGGTGCTCGCGCTGCTCCCGTCGCACGAGGCGGTCATGGTGGGCGAGCAACGCTATCTCGGCATCCTCGTGCCGACGGCGCCGGTGCCCATCGGCGGCGGCCTGATCTACGTGCCGGAGACCTGGGTGAGCCCCGCCGACATCGGCATCGACCAACTCATGAGCATCTATGTCTCCATGGGTGTCACGCCGCCGAAGGCGGTGTCGGCGCCGGGGCCTGCCGCGGCCGCCTGACGGCGTGGAAAACCAGCACGCCCGCCACAATTCGGGCCGGTCGCCGTGGTCAGGATCGCTCCCGCCCGTGACGGGGTGACGCGGGCCGGCCGCCTCGCTATAAGCGCGGGGTCGCGCACGGGTTTTACCGACTCGGCACCACCCGAACCTTGCATTCCGGAGCCGAAATCGATGCCGGTCACCTATCTCGATATCGGCCTCGCCGCGATCATGCTGATCTCCGCGCTGCTGGCGATGGTGCGCGGCTTCGTCCGCGAGGTCCTGTCCATCGCCTCCTGGGCGCTGGCGGCGATCGCGACGTGGTATGCCTATCCGCGGCTGCTGCCGATCGCCCAGACGCAGATCACCAACGAACTGCTCGCCAAGGCGATCGTCATCGCCGGCGTCTTCCTGACGGTGCTCGTCATCGTTTCGCTGATCACCATCAAGATTTCCGACGCCATCCTCGATTCCAAGATCGGCGTGCTCGACCGCACCCTCGGCTTCGTCTTCGGCCTCGGCCGCGGCCTCGTCATCGTCGTGGTGGCCTTCGCCTTCTTCACCTGGCTCGTCCCCGGCCCGAACCGCCCGGACTGGGTGACCCGCGCCAAGTCCTACGCCCTGCTCGAACAGACCAAGGACTGGCTGATCGCGCAGCTGCCGCAGGACATCGAGGGGTCGGACATCCTGCGCCGCCTCAACCGCTCGGCGCCGGGCACGACGCCGCCCGGGACCACGCCGCCTGCGACGACGGCTCCGGGCACCGCGCCGGCCACGCCGGCACCGGGGGCGACGCCGCCGCGCCAGCCCTGAGGGCTGGCGTCCGCTGTTCTTCCGGCGCATGGTCGCCGTGCATGGGGTGGACCTATCGTTCCGGCGCATCAGCCCGCATATGACGCGACGGGCTGACGACCGATGCCTTCCAACGACGAGGATGCGATGACGCAATCCCTTGAAGTCCGCCATCACGAGGCTGACGCGCCCTGCCGTGACGACCTCGTCCTCGACGTCGACACCGACCGGCTGCACGAGGAATGCGGCGTCTTCGGCGTCTACGACCATCCGGACGCCGCGGCGCTGACGGCCCTCGGCCTGCACGCGCTCCAGCATCGCGGCCAGGAGGCGGCGGGCATCGTGTCCTTCGACGGGGCGCGCTTCCATTCCGAGCGGCGCATGGGGCTCGTGGGCGACAACTTCTCCCGCCGCGAGGTGATCGAGCGTCTGCCCGGGCCGTCCGCCATCGGCCATACGCGCTACTCCACGACCGGCGGCAACATCCTGCGCAACGTGCAGCCGCTCTTCGCCGAGCTCGAGACCGGCGGCTTCGCCGCGTGCCACAACGGCAACCTCACCAACGGGCTGACGCTGCGCCGGCGCCTGATCGCCGACGGCGCCATCTATCAGGCAACCTCGGACACCGAGGTGATCCTGCACCTCGTGGCGCGCTCGCGCCGCAACCGCTTCGTCGACCGCTTCATCGACGCCCTCGGCCAGATCGAGGGCGGCTACGCCTTCGTCGGCATGACCAACAAGAAGCTGATCGGTGCCCGCGATCCCCTCGGCATCCGGCCGCTTGTGATCGGCGAGCTCGACGGCAAGTTCATCCTGACCTCCGAGACGGTGGCGCTGGACATCATCGGCGCACGCTTCGTGCGCGAGGTGGAGAACGGCGAGGTGGTGGTGATCGACGAGCGCGGGCTCGAGTCGATCAAGCCCTTCCCGGCGCGCCGCAAGCGCCCCTGCATCTTCGAGTACGTGTACTTCGCCCGACCGGACTCCATCGTCGACGGCAAGAACGTCTACGGCATGCGCAAGCGCATCGGCGCGATCCTCGCCGAGGAGTCGAACGTGCCCGCCGACGTCATCGTGCCGGTGCCCGATTCGGGCGTGCCGGCGGCCATCGGCTACGCCCAGGCCTCGGGCCTGCCCTACGAGCTCGGCATCATCCGCAACCACTATGTCGGCCGCACCTTCATCCAGCCGACCCAGTCGGTCCGCGACCAGGGCGTCAGGATGAAGCACTCCGCCAACCGGGCGGTGATCGAGGGCCAGCGCCTGGTGCTCGTCGACGATTCCATCGTGCGCGGCACCACATCGCGCAAGATCGTGCGGATGATGCGCGACGCCGGCGCGAAGGAGGTGCATTTCCGCATCGCCTCGCCGCCGATCAAATACCCCGACTATTACGGCATCGACATGCCGGACCAGGACAAGCTGCTGGCCGCGCACATGTCGATCGACGAGATGCGCGACTATCTCGGCGTCGATTCGCTCGCCTTCATCTCCATCGACGGGCTGTACCGGGCGCTCGGCGAGCCGGGCCGCAACGCGGCGCAGCCGCAGTTCACCGACCACTACTTCACCGGCGACTATCCCACGACCATCACCGACCTCGTGGGCGAGGGCGCCAAGCAGCTCTCGCTGCTGGCCGAGGCGAGCTGACGAGACGGCCCGGAAGACCCCATGACCGACAAGCCCTTTTCCGGCCGCATCGCCTGCGTGACCGGTGCCTCGCGCGGCATCGGCCGCGCCACCGCCCTGGCACTGGCCGCCGGCGGCGCACAGATCGTCGCCGTGGCGCGCACGCAGGGGGGCCTGGAATCCCTCGACGACGCCATCCGCCAGGCCGGCGGGCTCGCCCCGACCCTGGTGCCGCTCGACATCCGCGACGGCGACGGGCTCGACAGGCTCGGCCTCGCCATCCACGAGCGCTGGGGAAAGCTCGACGTGCTGGTGGCCAACGGCGCCATCCTCGGCCCGATCTCGCCGCTGGGCCACGTCGTGCCGAAGGACTGGGACCAGATCGTCGCGGTGAACCTGACCGCCCAGTGGCGGCTGATCCGCTCCTTCGACCCGCTGCTGCAGGCGTCAGACGCCGGCCGCGCCGTCTTCGTGACCTCGGGCGCCGCCACCAAGTGCCGGCCGTTCTGGGGGCCCTATTCGGCCACCAAGGCGGCCCTCGACGCCCTCGCCCGCACCTATGCGGCGGAGAACGAGACCAGGGCGGTGAAGGCGAACCTGTTCAACCCCGGCCCGATCCGCACCACCATGCGGGCGCAGGCCATGCCGGGCGAGGATCCCAACACGCTGGAGCCCCCGGAAGCGGCCGCTGCCGCCATCGTGGCGATGTGCGGGGTGGACGTGACCGAGAACGGCAGGCTCTACGACTTCCCCACCCGCAGCTGGAAGAGCTTCCGCGATCCGGCGTGAGCCGCCAAGAGGTCGGACCAGGCTTCCAATCCCCGGAACTGTGGCGGTCTCGTCACAGCGAATGCTCACCTGCGGTAGTATCATCCTGCCACGGCGGGAGACTTGGCGCATGGCGATTCGGTCTTTGGCGATTCGGTCTTTGGCGATTTCGTTTTTGGCGATTCTGGCCATCGGTCTGGCGGCTTCCACCGCGGCCGTCGCGCAGACCGCTCCGCTTCCCTCCCCCGCATCGACCCCATGGTCCGGCGGATATGTCGGCGTCACCGTCGGTGGCGCATTCGGCTCGCGCAACGTGGGCTATGTCGGCAACGACGAGGCCATCATCCGCCGATTGACGGCGGTGACGTCGTTCGCCGGAAGCCAGCCCATCCCGCGCCATGGCCTGTCCGTTTCCGGAGTCACGGGCGGTCTCGTCGCCGGCTATGACTGGCGCTCCGGCAACATCGTGGCCGGTCTGGTCGCCGACCTGAACATCACATCGTTGGCGGGGCGCGGGTCAGGCACGAGTGTTCTGCTGTCGCCTTCCTACACCCACACGGCCAGCGCGCAGCAGCGCATCGGATGGTGGACAACGCTGCGGGGCCGCCTCGGCATCGTCGCATCCGAACGCGCGCTGGTCTACGCGACGGCCGGTGTCGCTCTCGCCGAGGTTCGCAACAGCAGCAGCTACCGGTTCGACGGCCCGGGTGGAACCGTCAGCGGCGGGCTGCCAGGTGGTTCCTACAACTGCACCGCGCCGGGCATCCCGTGTTTCACCGGCTCGCAGTCGGGCGTCAAATTCGGGTTTGCAGCGGGCCTCGGCGCGGAGATCTCGCTCGACGCCCAGTGGAGCGTCAGCGTCGAATATCTCTACGTCCGGCTCGCCAACAGGACTGCCACGGCGGCGGCTGTGACCGTGGTCACCCCGGGCGACCCGCCGAGCACCTACCGGGCCTCATTCGGACCGACGGACTTCCATACGGGCCGCATCGGCCTGATCCGACGCTTCTGACGGTCGCTGCGGGCTTCGGATCCATGACCCTGAGCCGGGATTGACAGCGTCCCGGCATCCCTATCCCTGCCGCGGCGCGGCGTCATAGCGTGCCTGTGCGGCTTCGACCGCGGCGATATGCGTCTCCGCCCAGATGCGCAGCGGATCGACCGCGTCGTGCAGCGTCCGTCCCAGCGGCGTGATGGTGTATTCCACCGCCACCGGTACGGTCGGGATGACGCGGCGCGAGACGAGGCCGTCGCGCTCCAGACTCTTCAGCGTCTGCGACAGCATCTTCTGCGAGATCCCGTCGATCAGGCGGCGCAGCTCGTTGAACCGCACCGTGCCGCGGGCCAGCAGGATCAGGATCAGCACCGCCCATTTGTCGCCGATCCGGTCGAGCACCCGGCGCGTCGGGCAGTCGGCCGCGAAGACGTCGGGCGGGAAATGGACGCCCGGGGCCATCGCCTTCGCGGGTTTCTCGATCCTCGGCGCTGCGGACATGGCGGTTCCTTCCCGGTGACCTCGTGAGCGAAAAGTGCCTTCTTACGCAGGCGCTCTCCATCAGCTATCTGGTCTCCATTGGTAACTACCACAGGAACACCAACGATGAAAGTCGCTCTCCTCGGCGCCTCCGGCATGGTCGGATCGCGCATCCTCGCCGAACTGTCGTCCCGCGGACACCAGGTGACCGCACTCGCCCGCAACACCGCGAAGATCGCCGCCCTGCCCGGCGTCACGGCCAAGGCCGTCGACGCCTTCGACGGAAAGGCCCTCGCCGCGGCCTATGCCGGCCACGACGCGATCATCTCGTCGGTCCACTACCTCGCCTCCGATGCCGACACGCTGATCGGCGCCGCCAAGGCTTCGGGCGTGGCGCGCTATCTGGTCGTCGGCGGGGCCGGCAGCCTCGAGGTCGCCCCCGGCGTCCAGCTCTTCGACACGCCGCAGTTTCCGGCGATCTATCTCGGCGAGGCCAAGGCCGGCGGCGCCTTCCTCGACAAGCTGAAGGCCGAGCCGACGCTGAACTGGACCTTCCTGTCGCCCGCGGCCGTGATCCAGCCGGGCGAGCGCACCGGCACCTTCCGGCTCGGCGGCGACCAGCTCATCGTCGACGCGGCGGGGAACAGCGCCATCTCGGCGGAAGACTATGCCATCGCCCTGGTGGACGAGCTGGAGACGCCGAAGCACGTCCGCAAGCGGTTCACGGTGGCCTATTGAGCTGGCCGGCGGGGGCGCCCCGGGCGCCCTCGCCTACCGGATCTTCCGCCCCGTCTCGGCGTAGGGATTGTCGGTCTTCTTCAGGTGGAAGCGGATCGGCGTGCCCTGCAGGTCGAAGCTCTCGCGCAGCCCGTTGACGAGGTAGCGCAGATAGCTCTCTGGCAGCGCCTCGGGGCGCGAGCAGAAGGCGACGAAGGTCGGCGGCCGCGTCTTGGCCTGCGTCATGTAGCGCAGCTTGATGCGGCGGCCGGTGACCGCCCTGCAGCCAGCGCACCAGCGTGCTGGTGGAGATGCGCTTCTGCCAGGGAACGCGGGCGTCGAGGATCGCCTGCATGAGCCGGTCGAGGCCCTGGCCGGTCTCGGCGGAATTGGCGACGACCGGGCAGCCCTTGATCTGCGGCAGCCAGTGGTCGGTCTCCTCGCGCAGCTTCGCCGCCTTGCCGCCCTTGTGCGGAACCAGGTCCCATTTGGTGAAGGCGAGGACGACCGCCCTGCCCTCCTTGGAGGCGAGGTCGGCGATGCGCAGGTCCTGGTCCTCGAAGGGTTTGGTGGCGTCCATGCAGACGACCACGACCTCGGCGAAGCGGATGGAGCGCAGCGCGTCGGCGACGGAGAGCTTCTCCAGCTTGTCCTCGATGCGCGCCCGCTTCCTCAGGCCCGCCGTGTCGACGAGGCGGAACTTGCGGCCGCCCCAGTCCCAGTCGACCGAGATGGAATCGCGGGTGATGCCGGCCTCGGGGCCGGTGAGCAGACGGTCCTCGCCGATGAGGGCGTTGACGAGGGTGGACTTGCCGGCGTTGGGCCGGCCGACGATGGCGACGGGAATGGGCTTCGAGAGGTCCTCGGGCGGCGCCTCCTGGTCGCCCTCGGGGACCTCCTCGCCTGCGGTCTCGTCCTCATCCTCGTCCTCGCCCCTGTCGGGCGCCGGCATCAGGGCGGCGAGGGCCTCATAGAGCTCGTTGATGCCCTCGCCGTGCTCGGCCGAGAGCGGAACGGGATCGCCGAGGCCGAGGGCGAAGGCCTCGTAGGCTCCGGCCATGCCGACCTTCCCCTCGCTCTTGTTGGCGGCGAGGATGACGGGCTTGCCCGACTTGCGGACCAGTTCGGCGAAGGAGCGGTCGTCCGGGGTGAGGCCGATGCGGGCGTCGATCATGAACAGCACGGCGTCGGCGAGGCGGATGGCCTCCTCGGTCTGCGCGCGCATGCGGCTCTCGAGGCTGCCCTCGCGGGTGTCCTCCAGGCCGGCGGTGTCGATGATCGTGAACTCGAGGTCGCCGAGGCTCGCCTCGCCCTCGCGACGGTCCCGGGTCACGCCCGGCCGGTCGTCGACCAGCGCGATGCGCTTGCCCACGAGACGGTTGAACAGCGTCGACTTGCCGACATTGGGCCGGCCGACGATGGCGAGCGTGAAGGTCATGAGGGGGGCGATGCGGGTCAGCGGCCGCGCGCCGGCGCGGTCGGCGCAGGCTCGGGCGGCGGTGCGGCGCCGACGGGCGAGTTGGCGGGCTGCTGGATCGACCGGTCGATGCCGGGGACCCCCTCGGGGAAGACGGGACGGCGGTCGCCGGCGAGCGGCGGCTGGCGGCGCTCGAACATGGAGGGAATATCCTGCAGCGTCTCGCAGCCGGCGAGACCCAGGCCGAGAGCGGCCAGCATCCCGGTGCGCAGGACGAGACGGCGGTCGGGGCGATAGGTGGTCATGGCGATTTCCCGGATGCGCTCAGCTGCCGCTGGCGGAGAAGACGGTGGACATGAGATCGGCACGGCCGCGCACGCCCTGGGGCGTCTCGCGGTCGTCCTGGATGGCCTTGATCCAGCGCTCGGCCGCCGGGCGGTCGCCGGCCTTGAGGGCGGCGAGGGCGAGGATCTCCCGCGCCGAATGGCGGAAGGGACCGTCGGCGGAGGCGAGCGGCTCGGCGCGGCGGACGAGGTCCGCCGGCGGGGCGCTGTCGACGAGGGCATAGGCGGCGCGCAGGCGGGCGAGATCCTGGAGGACCGGGCCGATGCCGCCGTCCGCGGCGATGGCGTCGAAGGCGGCGGCGCCGGCCACCTTGTCGCGCGCGGCGAGTTCCGTCGCCTGACGGAAGCGGGCGAGGATGCGGTAGCCCGACGGGGCGTCGGCGGCGAGCGCGGCGAACTGCTGCTCCGCCTCGGTGCCGCTGGTCCGTGACAGGCGCAGGGCGGCCTCGAACTTCGCGCCGGCGGCCGCCGACCGCTGGGCCTGGAGATAGTCGTAGAAGCGCCAGCCGCCGACGACGACGACCACCACCACGGCGAAACCGAGCATGGCGGGCCAATACTTCGACCACAGCCGCTCGAACCGCGCCCGGCGCAGGTCTTCTTCTACTTCGTCGAAAATATCGGCCATGGTCTCATCCAGCTGCGGTGCCCCGATGCGGGTCGCGCAAGCCCCCCCTGTCCGACGCAAACGCGGCACGCGGGCGCCGGCAGGCTCCATCCGAGGTCCTGATCCATGCCTGCGGCGGCGGTTTCATGGCGGGCGCGCACAATTTCATCGCGTTCCCCATCCCCGCCACATTTGGAGATCATGGAGGAGGAGCTTTCATCGCCATCGTCCTGCGGCTTTCTCGTCGCGGCCGGACGTGGTAGCGGTCCATTGCATCACCTGCCCTTGGTCGAATGAAACACGTTCCAGTGCCATTGCCCGACGCAGCGCAGCCTCATCCGACAGTGGCGGACGATTTCGCCGCGCCCTACGATCCGGCGCATGAGCGGGTGATGGCCCGTCGCCTGCGCGGAGCCCGCTGGCGCCGCCTCGCGCTGACGGTCTTCGCCGTCGCGCTCGCTGCGGGAACGGCGGCCGTGTTCACGCTGGCCAACCGCGAAATGATCCAGGCCGAGCTGGCGCCGGTGCTGCTGCCGCCGCCCCCGGCCCCCGCCCCCGAGGTCCCGGCCCTCGCCTCCAGCCAGTCGCGGCCCGTCACGCTGCCGGGCACGGAGGCCGACCCGAACAAGGTGCAGGCGCGCGTCATCGTCCCGGCCGACCCGGCGCCGCCGCCGGTCGCGGCCGCTCCGGCAAGCCCGCCGCCGATCCAGATGCAGGCCCCGCCGGCCATAGCGCCGCGCACCATCTCGCTCTCGGCCGCGCCGCCCGCCGCGGCCCCGGCGGCGCCCGAGGAGGCTCCCCTCCCCTCGTCGGCGATCGGCTTCGCGCCGCTGCCGGCGCCGCGCCCGGCCCGCGCTCCGTAAGCGCATTCCCACCCCCGACCGAAACATGACCCCGGGCGCGAGCCACGCCGCGGCAACGCGCGGGTTCTAGTCAGGCCTTCGCCGGGCGTCCGGCGGGGGACTGTCAATGCGCATATTCGGGTGGGCCCTGCTGTGGGCGGTGATCGGCCTCGTCGGCGGCTTCGTCGCGGCCGTGGCGATCGGGCTCGTCGTCTTCGAGGTCTTCGGCGTGTCGCAGCGGGAGGGCGCGGCGGCCATGGGCCTGGTCTTCGTCATCGGGCCCTTCGTCGCCTGCCTCACGGCCCTCGCCGCCGGCGCGACGGCCGCGGTCGTGACCCGGCGCCGGGAACTGCGCCGCGAGGGCGGCGACATCGCACCGCGCCCACCTCAGGGACGCGGCGTGCGGGCCGCGATCGGCGGCGGGCTCGGCCTCGTCGGCGGCTACGGCGCGGCGGTGTTCGGCCTCTTCGTCTTCTACCGCCTCACGGGCTCGCCCTATTTCG